>CAMONC010000029.1 GCA_946620235.1 uncultured Lachnospiraceae bacterium
AAAGAACTTCTCAGCTCCGAGATCTGCACCAAAACCGGCCTCGGTTATGCAATAATCCGCCATCTTAAGTGCGGTCTTGGTCGCTCTGACGGAATTACAGCCGTGAGCTATGTTGGCAAAGGGTCCGCCGTGAACTATGGCCGGCGTATGCTCCAGAGTTTGGATCAGATTGGGTTTAAGCGCATCCTTAAGCAGTGCTGCCATGGATCCGACAGCTCCTATATCCGATGCGGTTACGGGTTTTCCGCTCAGATCATATGCAACTACCATAGCCCCAAGTCTCTTCTTGAGATCTGTCATATCTTCAGCCAGACACAGTACCGCCATGATCTCACTCGCAACAGTTATGACAAAATGATCTTCACGAACGAATCCGTCGGTCTTCGCGCCCAGACCGACCACAACATGTCTGAGAACACGGTCGTTCATATCCAGACATCTTTTCCATACAATATTCCGCGTATCTATATTCAGTTCATTTCCCTGCTGGATATGATTGTCCAGCAAAGCGGCACAAAGATTGTTGGCCGAGGTTATTGCATGAAAGTCACCTGTAAAATGAAGGTTAAGATCCTCCATCGGAACCACCTGAGCATATCCGCCTCCGGCGGCACCTCCTTTTACTCCAAAACAGGGACCCAGCGACGGCTCTCTGAGAGCTATCACAGCCTTTTTACCGAGTTTGCCGAACGCCTGACCAAGACCAACCGTAGTAGTAGTCTTGCCCTCTCCGGCAGGAGTGGGATTGATCGCTGTGACCAGCACAAGCTTTCCGTCAGGTTTTGATGACAGACTTTCTATGTATTCATCAGAGAGCTTGGCTTTGTATTTGCCGTACAACTCGATATCATCAGCAGATATCCCCAATTCTCCGGCTATTTCGGTTATAGGTTTCAGTGTAGCTTCCTGAGCTATCTCAATATCTGTTTTCATAATCCATTCTCCTGACCGTTCCGGCATCACTCAATGCCCAGACTCTCCAACAGTTCCTCAAACTGAACTTCATTCATCAATATCTCTCGAGGCTTGGTTCCCTGTTCTTCGCCAACCACTCCGGCATCAGCCAGCTGATCCATGATCCTGGCGGCACGGTTAAATCCGATCTTTAGTAATCGCTGCAGGGCACCTATGGAAGCCTTGTCTTTGTCTATGATAAAACGACCTGCCTGAGCAAAATAGTCATCATATTCGGAATCTCCGCCATCTCCCTGAACGCCTGCCGACGAAGCCGACGAAGATATCGATGTAACCTGCTCGGATATATCGGAATCACCACCGGGTACATACCCCAGTTCCTTAAAGAAATGCGCAACCTTCGAAACATCCGAATCAGGCACGTAAGCACCCTGAACTCTCGTGGGCTTGGGCAACCCCTGAGGATAAAACAGCATATCACCTTTGCCAAGCAGTTTCTCGGCACCGACCATATCAAGAATAGTACGTGAATCCACACCAGATGATACTGCAAAAGCTATACGGCTGGGCATATTAGCCTTGATCAGACCGGTTATAACGTCCACCGAAGGTCTCTGTGTTGCTATGACCAGATGTATTCCGCAGGCACGTGCCAGCTGAGCCAGACGGCATATGCTCTCCTCCACCTCTCCGGGAGCTACCATCATCAGGTCGGCAAGCTCGTCTACGATGATCAGGATATGCGGCAGTTTCTCGGCCGGATCTTCAAGAGATGCATTATATCCCTTCAGATCTCTGACAGAAGCTTCTGCAAATTTTGCATATCTGTCTGTCATCTCCTTCACGGCCCACTGCAATGCACCGGCGGCTTTCTTGGGATCCGTGACTACCGGAAGCAACAGGTGCGGAACATCATTGTATACACTCAGTTCCACAACCTTCGGGTCTATCATGATCAGACGCACATCCTCTGGCCTGCATTTATACAGGATACTCATGATGATCGTATTGATGCATACGGATTTACCGGATCCGGTAGCACCCGCAATGAGTACATGTGGCATCTTCGCAATATCATGTACGACAATCTGACCGCCTATATCCTTACCGACAGCAAAAGGCAATGCAGCCGTAGAGTTCTTGAATACCTGAGACTCGATCAGCTCGCGAAAAGCAACAGCTTCGTTTTCTTTATTGGGCACCTCTATACCGACAGCGGATTTGCCGGGAATGGGAGCTTCTATACGGATATCAGTAGCAGCCAGTGCAAGTTTCAGATCATCACTCAAACCGACTATCTTGGAAACTTTGACGCCAAGCTCAGGCTGAAGTTCATATCTGGTAACCGCCGGTCCCCTGCTGACATCAGTGATCCTGGCCTTAACGCCGAATGTCTCCAGCGTCTGTATAAGTCTCTCTGATATGTCCTTTAATTCCTTGTCACCGCCGGCCTTCTTAGAGCCTGATCCCGGGGTAAGAAGTGATATGGGCGGGAACTTATAACCTGTCTGTGTTCCGGGCTTTTTGCGACTAACCGTTGCCGGCTCGGGTTCCGGTGCATGTACGGGTTCAGTCTTTGTCTGACGCCTGACAGCAGAAGGTCTTGTGCCTGATGAAGTATGCCCCATCGTATTGCCGTACTCCCGCGCATATGAATCCTCGGGGCGGGACGGACTGTCTTCGGGTTCTTCTTCATAGACATCGGGTTCTTCATCATAGTCCGAAGGACCTTCATCATAAACCGGAGTGATCTCCCTCAATGCATCTGTGCCTTCGGCAGTCATGCTGTCATGAAGCATGGCCGAGGAAGATGCCCTTCTCTCATACTCATCAGAATCGGTCACTTTGATCAGATGCTCATCATCACGAATCTCATCAGGCTTGACCAGATTGTTTATATCCTTATCAAGTGTAGTGTTTAAGGTAACTCCTACACTCTTTTTCTCCATACGCAGGATCTGTTCGTTTTCTTTCTCCTCGGCACGCATCTGACGCTCACGTTCTTTTGCGTCATTCAACTCACGCTTGCGTGCTATGCGCTCAGCCCTTTCGGCCTGCCTGGCACGGCTCACCTCTTCACGGCTTAAGCTTCTGTGACGTCGCTCCTCCATGCTCTCGTCATACATGAGCTGTCCCTGTTCCATAATCCCGGAAATAATGGATTTACCGGCTATAATGATCACGCAGATAATGACCAGCACGATCAGGAACAGTATCGTTCCGACCCCTCCGAGGGTCTTCTCGAGAAAATATGCCGGGATTCCTCCGAGAACACCTCCGCCGCGACGGAATTCGGAACACCTGGAATAAATACCCGGGATGTTGATCTGCAGGTCCGTATTTATCTCACCGGTAGCCATGTCACACATGATCATCACCAGAAAGACCAAAACGCCACCGGCGATCAGCTTGCGTGCTGCTCTGGAATTCCCGCGATTAAACACTGCAAAGAGAATGATGATTATCGCAACAATCGGAAGCATCCATGACACCAGTCCGAATATCCCGAACATAACGGAGCTGAGTGCATCTCCGAACATTCCTATGATCCCGAAATTACACAAAAAAAGTACCACGCATACGGCTACTGACAAAAGCAGGAAAAGATCTCCCTGCAAAACATCCGGTTCGGGTGCGGT
Source organism: uncultured Lachnospiraceae bacterium (assembly GCA_946620235.1). Classification (GTDB taxonomy): domain Bacteria; phylum Bacillota; class Clostridia; order Lachnospirales; family Lachnospiraceae; genus XBB2008. Next base: position 3,555 of record CAMONC010000029.1, read on the forward strand.
TGTCTGTGTTCTGCTGCGTGAATTGTTACCTCGGGCAGATGCAGTGTTTTTGGATGCAGTCTTCCCGGAACTCCCGGCTCTTGAAGAACCGGATCTTCCCGATGAGGATTTTGAGGAGGATGTTCCTCCCGATCTCGTTGTATTCTTTTTTGTTCCTGAGTTGCTTTTACCTGTATTAGCCATATTCTAAAGAACGATCGGATGATCAGATATCAAAATCATCGTCATCATCTATGTCATCATCATCAAGCTTGCCCCAATCCAGATCATCTTCATCATCCGGATCGTCATCATAAAGATCGTAATCCATCTCAACCTGAGCCTTCTTTGGAGGCAGCGGCAGGGGATTCGGGATCATGCCCGGCAGATCATCCACCTGTGTAGTGGAAAGATCAACGGCGGCTTTCGGGATAACTTCCTCGGAGTCGAATACCTCTCCTTCGACTACTACATCATAGTTTCTGTTTGCGGATGAGAATACGGTCTGAACCGGAGAGCCATCCTTTTTATCATCCTCTTCCTTTTTATCATCTTCTTCGTCTTCCTCATCATCTCTGAGGATCGACATGGGATCATCATCTTCTTCATCCAGCTTCTTAATCTCTGCCCATGGTATCGATGTAGGGAGTTCCTCCAGCTCTTCCTGTTCTTCAGTATCTTCAGGGTCTTCGGTCGCAATGCCGTTCTTATCAACAGGCGCCTGCGGTCCTATATCAAATGTTTCGATATCATCATCCGCATCATCGACAGAGGTATTGGCTGCCGTATCGGCGGAAACGTCCTTTACAGATTTGTTCCGAGGTTTATCCTGAGGTTTTTCGACGGGATCCGGAAGTTGCTCGAACTCGACCGGTTCACTGTCATCTTCGTTCAGATACTCTATCTCTACCTCTTCGGAACCGGACTCATCGTCATTGTCATCTTCATCCTCGTCGTCTTCGTCTTCTTCATCATCTTCATCATTAACATGAAGCATGGCGGATATTCCGGCTCCGGTCAGCATGCTGTACATGATCAGCGAAACCGTACTATCCTGAAGATAACCCAGTTTAGTCATGGGGGTGAGCGCACTGATCAGCATCATTATCCAGGGGAGCTCATACTCAATATGTCCGCGCCCCAAGGTGCCCATAATGGTCATGGCCCCCACACCGACCATGATCATGCACTGTATCAGACACAACACACCCTGTGCCGGATCTATCAGCGCATACTCCGGCACTATGTGTGCTGACGTCACTTTCATCCAGGTACGGTAAGCGATATCTATTCCGTCCGGATCAAATCCGCCATCCAGACAGATGCTTAATATCGCACTGATGACTATACCCAGAATAAAAAGCAGGTATGCAGGCAGATAATTCTCACTTTCTTCGTTGCCGACCTCATATAACAGTGCAAAAAGCCATACGATCAGTACCAACGCACAAAGGACATCCATATAGATCAGATAGCCGGTGATCAAACCGGTCACCAGTCCGAAGACGGCTTTAAAAACTCCACCATGTATCTTCATCATTATGCTGACAAGCCAAATAACAAAGATAACCAATAACGCCACAAAACACCCCGGATTCGAGGTGTATAACCTGGACGTATACAACGGAGAGATCGTCAATATGAGTGCGGCCACAAATCCGGTACAGTAATTCACCAGCCGCTTAAATGCCGAAAATGTCAGTATGATCGTGAGAACCTGGATCACGATCTGAAGTATTACAACGGCAACAACCCTGTCTCCCAGAAACTGCATGACGAAGGTCAGGATCATCACGTAAGCAAATGAAGCGCCGTGAACAGCCAGTTCTCCCAATGGCGTACCGCCGGTAAACAAGCCCGCTGCGGCATCATAATATGTCGAATCAGTCAGAAGCACCACTCCGGATGAGATCAGAAGAATGCCGCGGTATATGATCGCACCTATAAACAAGGCACAAGTCAGCAATATACGGATCAGTCCGACTACGGAATCCTTGATCTCCAGATGTTCTAAGATCAGTCCGGATAAAACTCTGCCTATAAGGAAAACGATCACACAGATACCCAGAAATACGACTATCCATATGAGCAATCCCACATCCAAGGCAGTATATGAGATGCTTACCAACTGAGCCAGATAATTGTTTTCTCCGGCAAAAAGAAAATCTATACCGTAGAGAAAGGCATACTGTGCACCCATAACGACGATCGTGATCATCGCAATGATCCAGATGAAATTAGTGATCAGTTTCCTTCTAAACAGCATTTTGAATAATTATTCGTCCCAGTTATGATATACGGCCTGTACGTCATCATCTTCTTCGAGCAGATCAAGGATACGCTGAAGATTCTTGATAGCAGTCTCGTCAGTAAGAGTCACGTAGTTCTGAGGTATCATGGTCACCTCAGCACTCACGGTGGCTATCTTATTCTCCTCGAGTGCATTTACAACATCGGCAAAAGCATCGGGATCCGTCAATATCTCAAAACTGTCCTCTTCCTCGGTAAAATCATCGGCTCCCGCATCCAAAGCGATCATCATCAGGTCATCGGGTTCCATATCGCATTCCTCGCGGTCTATGATGATCTGCCCCTTCTTATCGAACATAAATGAAACGCATCCCGGGGTTCCGACATTGCCCTGGCCCTTGGTAAAAGCACTCCTGACATTGGCTGCGGTACGATTGATATTATCGGTCAATGCATCCACAATGATAGCTATGCCGTTCGGTCCGTATCCCTCGTACGTCATGTACTTATAATCGGCTCCACCGTTTTCACCGGAGGCCTTTTTGATGCCTCTTTCAATGGTATCGTTGGGAACGTTGTTCGCCTTAGCCTTGGCGATAACCTGCGCCAGCTTGAAGTTATTGGACGGATCGGGGCCGCCTTCCTTAACTGCTACGGCGATCTCGCGGCCGATTATGGTAAAAATCTTACCCTTGGCTGCATCGTTCTTTTCTTTTTTGTGTTTGATGTTTGCAAATTTCGAATGTCCTGACATAAATCTACTCCTTTATACAAGTTTGTAATGCCCATAAAAACCGCATTTTAGTATGTAATCATAACAATTCATTTTATCATTTTATACTGCGTCTATCAAGGATAATATCCTCCGTCTCACCGCCCGAAACATATACTCTGGGGATGCGTTTACCTATGTCGCAAGCCAACTCGTAATTAAATCTACCCGACAGATCTCCGAGTTCCTCCATGGATATGAACTCATTCCCTTCCCTTCCTATCAGGGTGACCATATCTCCCTCCGTCACGCCCGGGATATCCGTCACGTCTATCATAAACTGGTCCATGCACACTCTGCCCACTATAGGTGCACGTCTGCCTCTGACTATCACTTCGCCACGATTGGACAGAGTTCTCGGGTATCCGTCCCCGTATCCGACAGGTACGGTAGCTATCCTTCTTATATCTTGTGCTTCGTATGTACCGCCATAACTGATCTGGGTACCGGGGGGCACATCCTTGACATACACGATATGACTCCGCAGGCTCATAACCGGTCTGATCGGGAGTCTCTCCTTATCCACTTCATCCGAAGGCCATAATCCGTACAGCGTAATGCCGGCCCTGACCATATCCATATTTGCTTCGGGAAGCTCCATGATACCGGCCGAATTGGAACAATGCTTGCACGGAATATCCAGACCGAGTTCATCTCTGATACGGCCGATGAAAGTTTTAAAGGCATCAAGTTGTCTGCAGGCATACCGCTTATCCGCTTCGTCGGCTCTTGCAAAGTGAGTAAATATACCCTCTATCTCGATATCCGGATACGCCATGACTTTCCTGACAAATTCAAGTCCTTCATCATCCGGTCTGATGCCTATACGGCTCATTCCCGTATCCACCTTGATATGTATCTTTGCCTTAACGGACTGTCTGCGAGCGGCTTCGGCAAGTTCAGTCACCATATCCAATCTGAAAACCGCCGGTCTGATATCAAGTCTGATCATGTCATCATAGGCATATCCGAAAGTGTATCCGAGGATCAGGATAGGCTTGGTGCATCCTGCATCCCTCAGATCATATGCTTCTTCGGGACAAGCGACCGCATATCCCCATATTCTGTCATCCCTGTCATACTTACGTGCTATCGGGATCGAACCGTGACCGTATCCGTCAGTCTTGATGACCAGAACCATCTGCGTACCGTCAGATATCGCATTCCACATAGCATCCACATTGTCGGATACGGCATCCAGATCTATCAATGCATATCCGCGCTTTATATGTTCATATTCTTCAGGTTTCATTGATCTGCCTTCTTCTCCTCGGTATTGGCACCGGTCCCCGGAGCCTTAAGCCCCGTGGGGATATATGCCATATCAAATATATCTATCACTTCCGTGCCGAAAATATCATGCATATAAGAATACAACCGATGATTGGCCAATTCACGGTCCTGCTTCCTTACCACGTTCTTTTTCAGCTCTTTGCGGAATTCATCGATCCATTTGCCGATTTCCTCTATCTCTTTATTATTCTCCTTCAGACGATCGTAACAGTCATCCATGGTCAGGATCATCAGATCGCGATTCACATGATCTATGAGTTTGGGAAAATCAAGCAGCCGGTCCTGATAATCATCTATATGGCTGTTACAGTCATCGACGAGTCTCTTGTGCTGCTCCAACTCTTTCTCCGCATTCGGAACTCCCGACGATGCGTCGGCTGACAGGGCCACCATCTCATCCAGCAGCTTTTTCTTCAGTGCCTTGACTTTCTTTAACTCATTATTAATATTTCCCTGCTTCTTAAGGAGTTCATTCAGTTCATCGGCCTTCGGTCTGATCTCGGGAGGTATCTCTCCGCCGTCAAACAGCTGATGCCATTTATTATCCAGAGTCAGAGGAGCTATTCTTTTGCCCTCCAGGGCTTTTAAGAAATCTTTCTGTTTATCAGCCATAGTCATCTCCTGTTGTCATCAACCCAGATCCCGCAGATTATAAGACAGTTTCATCAGACTGTCGGATAAATGAACATTCTCTACCCGAACGTTCGGCGGAACATCCAGATCTATGTGTGCGAAATTCCATATGCCCTTGATACCGCATCCGATCAGCCTGTCAGCAACTTCTATCGCTGCTTCCTTGGGGATGGTGAGTACAGCTATGTCTATGGAATTCTCGCGTATAAAATCCTCCAGCTCCGACATGGGTCTCACGGGCATATTCCTGACGATCACACCCTGCATGTGAGGATCGGAATCAAACAAGCCTTTGGTATGGAATCCGCGTCTGTCAAAATTGACGTAATTTGCCAGGGCCTGCCCAAGATTACCGGCCCCTACTATGATCAGGTTGTGCCTCATATCGAGTCCGAGAATATGCCCTATCTCCTCATAGAGATAGTCCACGTTATATCCATATCCCTGCTGGCCGAATCCACCGAAATTATTCAGATCCTGCCTGATCTGGGATGCCGTAACATGCATCAGATCACTCAGTTCCGCACTGGATATACGCTCGATCCCCTGATCTTTGAGTTCGCTCAGAAACCTGTGATATCTGGGCAAACGGCTGACGACTGCCTGAGAAATATCTTTGCTGTCCATATTAAATCCTTTCGACAAAACTATAGTCTGATTATACTACTTTTGGGATACTTTGTGAAATTTTTGCCAAGCAGATCGTGGAGCGGATATGTTATGATTGTCTCATGAAAACGATAGGAATAATCGCTGAATTCAATCCGTTTCATAACGGCCACAGATATATTCTGGAAGAAGCAAAAAAGCGCATGCAAGCCGACTACTGCGTAGTTGTGATGAGCGGTTCGTTCGTCCAGCGCGGTGCGCCTGCCTGCATGTATAAATATGACCGGGTTCGTGCGGCCTTAAGCTGCGGTGCGGACGCGGTTTTGGAATTGCCGGTTTCATATGCCACCGCCGGTGCGGAAGCATTCGCTTACGGTGGAGTAAGCATTCTTGATTCGCTGGGTTGCATAGATGAGATATGCTTCGGTGCGGAATGCGATGATCTAGATCAATTATCTTCCATAGCCGACTTTCTGCTTGATCAGCCGGATGAATACAAGGCAGCACTGGATCGGGGATTGTCGCGTGGCTTAAGCTTCCCGGCGGCACGCTCGGAAGCACTTCCGCAGTACTCCGATATACTGTCTTCCCCCAATAACATCCTGGCCATAGAGTATCTCAAAGCACTCAAAATGACAGGATCCGGTATGGCAGCCTGTCCCGTAAAAAGGATCGGTGCCGGGTATCATGAAACGAGCCTGTCCGGATACACCTCTGCCGAAGCCATTCGCAGCCGATTGGAACAGACCGGCATGTGTGATGACATATCCGAAAGTATTCCATACGAACTCAACGATCTTATGTCTAAAGGATATAAACACACATACCCTGTTACGATATACGATATGACCCTGCTTGCGGAATATATGCTGTTAACTCATTCTTCCGCCGAACTGGCGCAATACCAGGATATGAGTCCGGATCTGGCAAACCGTATGCTCAAAGCCGGTGCCACTCTTTCCGATCAGGCGAATGACGGGTCAGGCAGGCCCGCCGAGGATTTCGGCCTTCCCGATCTGATAGGATCCATGCGCACCAAAGAGATGACTTATACCCGACTGAGCCGGGCCATGCTGCATTGCATCCTCGGTCTGAAAGATATGACTCGCGACAGTAACGGAAAATTAGTTAATTGTCCTTATACACGTATTCTGGGGTTCAGATCAGTTTCTTCCGAACTCATGCATGCCATCTCTTCGTGTTCACGCATACCGCTGGTAAACAAGGCCGGAGATGCTCACTCCGTTCTCCCCGCCGACGCCTATCCTCTGTTCGAAGTCACTATACGGGCCGATCGCATCTACGATATGATCCTCAAACATAAATTCGGCACCCGCCTGAAAGACGGATGCCGTATATCTCCCATTATTTTATGATCATCCGGACTCCGGGCGGAGAACCCTCCCCGATGTCCTGTTTTATTCCTGACCGTTCCAGCAATATGTGCACAGATTCTCCGGCGGAAGCCCCACAGCATTCAACATATCATCAAGCCTGTTGAATCTGAGCGAGGTAAAGTTCAGCTTCTTTCTGATCCCTTCTACCATCCTTTCGTATTCCTCGGTATCGGGATCGGCATATCTGCGTAGTTTCTCTTCGGATACATCATCTCCCTCAAGCTCTTTGATCACAGCTCTGGTGATCAGTTCCATCTCCGAGTTCGATCTCGAGAAATTCAGATACTTACATCCGAAAAGCAACGGAGGACATGCCGGTCTTATATGCACTTCACGGGCTCCGCTCTCATACAGGAACTCCGTTGTCTCCCTCAGCTGAGTGCCTCTTACGATGGAGTCATCGATCAGAAGCATTTTCTTATCTTTGATAAGCTGATGAACCGGCAGGAGCTTCATGCGGGCTATCAGATTACGTTTGGTCTGGATGGTGGGCATAAAGCTTCTTGGCCAGGTAGGCGTATATTTGATAAAGGGCCGTGAAAAAGGTATGCCGGATTCATTTGCATATCCTACCGCATGTGCGGTTCCCGAATCGGGAACTCCGGCAACAATATCCGCCTCAACGTTGTCACGCCTGGCCATATTGGCTCCGCAGTTGTATCTCATCTCTTCCACGTTGATACCTTCATATGAAGCAGACGGATAGCCGTAATATACCCACAGGAATGTACATATCTTCAGATCCCGTCCGGGGTCTACCAAAGTCTTTACTCCGTTTGCATCGAAGATAACGATCTCTCCGGGTCCAAGTTCCCTGTCATCACTGTAACCGAGATTCAGATAGGAATAGCTCTCGAAACAAGCACAATGAGCTCCGTCCTTTTTCCCCAGGATCACCGGAGTTCGTCCGTGCTTATCTCTCGCAGCATATATGCCTTTGGGAGTCAGCAACATCAAGGACAATGACCCATCGATAACATCCAGTGCATATTTGATGCCTTCGATCAGATTATCCTTGCGATTGATCAGAGCAGCCACCAGCTCGGTAGCGTTTATCTCTCCGTTGCTCATCTCAAAGAAATGTGTTCCGGCATCCACTATGTCTTTTACCAGTTCGTCAGCATTGTTGATCTTGCTGATGGTGGTTATCGCAAATGAACCGTGATGCGATCTCATAAGTATAGGCTGTGCTTCATAGTCTGATATACAGCCTATCCCCATAGTGCCGTCCAGTTCGGGAAGTTCTTTATCAAATTTGGTCCTGAAAGGGGTGTTCTCTATGCTGTGGATCGAACGGGAGAAGCCGTTCTTGGGATCATATACAGCCATGCCGGCACGTCTCGTGCCCAGATGTGAATGATAGTCTGTACCGAAATACAGGTCAAAAGTACATTTCTCTTTGGATGCTACTCCGAAAAAACCGCTCATTGGTCAGATTACCTCATTCCGTTAATGTTTTTATTATAGTCAGGATATTGGATCCGTCTTTATATTCATAGCGGACATCATCCATCGTTTTCTTGACCATATATATGCCGAGTCCGCCTATCTGCCTCTCATCCGCAGACAATGTCACATCCGGGTCCGGTTTTGCCAACGGATCAAATGGAATACCCTGATCTGTCAGGACAATGGTAGCTGTCTGGTTATCATCGGATACGGATATGCCTATTTTCGCCGGACCGCTACCGGACTCATAAGCATAACTGGCAATATTGACAAACATCTCCTCAACAGCTATGTCTATCTGTATCTGAACCGACATCGGACATCCGGCCCGGACCAATTCTTCATCAATATGATCCAGCACAAGCTGGAGATTTTCTACTTTAGCTTCGATCTGCAGTTCCTTCATATCAGTCACCGTGAGTCAGGATCCTCGCCTCTCGCTATTTTAATCGCAACTTTATCCTCGTACATAAGCCTGTCAGCCTCGCGGAAGATCTCATCAACATTGTACGGCTTCGTGCCGAATACCATGCCACATGCTATCACGCATTCCGGAATGCGTTCTCGTGAATTGATCTCATCCAGTGCGGCCTGCCATGTCTCCCTGATCTTCTGGGCTTCCTGCTCCGATACGTTACCGGCTACCATCAGGAATTCATCTCCTCCCACACGGAAGCCGTACACATCGTCTCCCAGCACGGCTTTGATACTGCCTGCTGTTTTGAGGATAAGCTTATTGCCCATCTCATGCCCCATTGTATCATTGGTGCGTTTGAGATAGTTAACATCCATATTATATACGGCGATACTGTCATAGAACGGGAAAACGTTCTTCATCATATCGGCATATTTGCCTCTGTTATATAATCCCGTGAGAGCATCATGCTCATTCTCGTAGGAGACCTGTTCACGCAAAAGAGCATTCTCTATGCTCAGCATAAACTCGTTGTACAGCATCTCACGGACCCTGCTGTCGATCTCGGACTCTGTAGACAGATACAATGCATATCCGGTCCCGGCGGTTGTGTGTCCGCTGCAGCAGCACAGAAGAGCTGTATCATCAAGATCCGGGCGGTTTACGACCTTACCCGACTCTCCCATATAATCCGTACCGGTAACCACACTGCTGTCTATACTGCTTCCGTCAGCCGATCTGAGCATGTATCGGATCGTCACGCCACGACGCTCTACATACAGCACCGCAATATCGCCCTTCAGATATTTGAGAGCTATGGTCAGGCAATCCTCCGGAGAATCCGACAGCGAACAGATGATGTCGCTCTGACAGTCAGCCACGGTACGCCATTCACGACTGTACACGGACAACTCCCTGAACATCTCCGCATAATCACTTATATCATATACGTGATGTATCAGTCTGCTGTCGTCACGGTCACGTATCATGAAAGTATGGACCTTGTAGAACTGGCCGTTATCCTTATCGGCGATCTCCCATTCCACTCCGGAATCGTCGATGATATCCTCTCTGTATATCCCGGCCCATTTCTCCCATTGTTCATCCGAAAAGCTCAGGCCATGATTCCGGTATATCATCTTCCAGGACACGTCGGTGATCACCATCTCACCTATTTTATGCAAAATATTGCTGCTGATGATAGTGTCGATTTCAGACATGTATTTTCCTATCTGAGTATCTCGTCTATGGTAGTCACTGTGCTGAATGTACCTTTGTGACGGGATATAATCTCTTTCATCTTAGTCAGTTCAAAATAGTTGATGTAGCAGATAAGCGTCTTATTCTCACCGCTAATGGCTCCGTACGAATCCATCACGGTGCAGGTCTTGTTAAGTTCGGCTTTGATGTCCTTGATCAGATCATCCGTGTTTTTGGTAATGATGGTCACCTGCTTGATCGCCTCGAAGTGATCGGTAAAGTGATCTATGATCATGGTGGCAACCACATACACCAGCAGACTCATCAGCGCCGCATTCCTGTTGATCAGCAGAAAAACGGTCGTATATACACACGCATTAAATCCGATCAAAATATTTGACATACTGAAATTCTTACCGGTATAGTCCGAAATCTTACGTACCACGATGTTCGCAAAAATCTCCGAACCGTCTATGCATCCGCCATGCCTGAGAATCAAAGCGAGTCCGGCCCCCAGAAGAGCACCTCCGAATGCGACTGCCAGAAAATGCTCGGTATTAAGCTCAAACGGTATCTCTTCAAAGAGCTCAAGTCCGACAGTATATGCCACCGATCCGATCAGAGCACGTAACCCAAAGCTCTTACCCAGTATCGCTACCCCGGCTACCAGGAAAGGCAGGAAAACACATATCACACAAAGAGACAGCTTAAACCCGCTCAGCTTGCTGATGATGATGGCAATACCGGCAGTACCGTAATCAATGGCATCATTCGGAAGAAGTATGCAGGCTACCGAAAAGCTGGCCATGAGCGCACCGACTACGATCAGTATATACGACATTATATTATCAAGTTTCTTATTTATGCTTATCTTCATCGCGCAATCGTTACTCTATATCCAGAATATCCGAGAAACCGGTCACATCGAAAATGGATCTGACAGGCCCCGGTGTATTGATGACCTTCACTGTGCCTCCGGCAAGATCAATGATCTTTTTGGCGGAAAGCAGGATCCTCAATCCGCTACTTGAAATATAGATCAGCTCGGAAGCATCAAAAACAATATCATGAACCATTTCCAGGTGCGGTCTGATCTCCGCATCCAGTTTTGCTGCTGCCTGAGTGTCAAGCTGGCCTATGAGTTCAACCGTCATCATATTCTCGTTTATTCGGCTTTTGACTTCAAACATCTTATGTCCTTTCGGTTATCATTCATACCCCGCGATAGCGAACGCGCAGATACAATGCCAGGCATATCATGCCTAGCGTGTCAATCATATGAAATATCACCGATGACCACACTATACCGACATCACGCCCCATTACCGAGAATGTTGCCATCTCCAGCCCGGTAGATGACAGCAGGTATATGGAAGCTGCAAGTATGGCCACCAGCTTGAGTGTCTTATCATCCAGAAATATCGCCGTCATGATAACACCCAGCAAAAGTGCTATGAGCAGTCCCTGATATTTGAAACTGTGCGAAAGGTTATACAGGGTTGTATATGCATCCGTCATCAGCCCGCCCGATGCGGCGATCGCGTCATACAGCTTGAGTGCAAAGAGGCGGTATACCTGTGAAAACACCTCATACATAAGCTGTACACCCACAAATATGACGAACCATGTCTCCAGGAGCTTACGGATGATCTCCGCATTCAGATTGGAAACGTTCTTTCCGAATGTCTCTTCCTGAAGCACAGCAAGCTCCGCACGTTCCTCTTCGGGTATAACAGCTATATATCTGTTGATCTTATGTAATGCGATCAAAAAAACGCAAGCCGATATCAACACGGAAAGTATGGCAATACCGGATTGGATACGCCATACCATCTCATCCGCCATATCGGGTGCCATTCCGCCGCTTCTGATCATTACGCGTACGGCTCCCGACATCGCAAAGCTGATAAATCTGATCAGAGTGACCAGCAGTATTACATTTGACAGTAAATGTTTTTTGGGACTGATATACATTGTCGCAATACAGGTGGCGGGTCAGTCCGAGAATCCGTTCGGATTCATCGACTGCCATCTCCACGAATCCTCACACATCTCCCTGATCCCATACTCTGCCTTCCATCCCAGCTCACGTTCGGCCAGATCAGCCGATGCATAGCATACAGCTATATCACCGGGCCGCCTGTCCTTTATCGAGTAAGGAACCTTCTGTCCGGTAGCTTCCTCAAAAGCATGAACCAGTTCCAGAACACTGACACCGTTCCCTGTTCCAAGATTGTAGATCTTTATGCCGCACTTTTCTTTGATCTTCTCAAGTGCCTTAACATGGCCTTTTGCAAGATCGACCACATGTATATAATCTCTGACTCCCGTCCCGTCGGGAGTATCATAATCATCGCCGAAAACCCCAAGTTCTTTGAGCTTGCCTACAGCGACCTGAGTGATATACGGCATCAGGTTATTCGGGATACCATTGGGATTCTCACCTATAAGACCTGATTTATGTGCTCCTATGGGATTAAAATACCTGAGCAGGATCACATTCCATTCCGGATCGGCTTTCTGTATGTCCGTAAGGATCTGCTCGAGCATGGACTTAGTCCATCCGTAAGGATTCGTGCAGGGCTTCTTCGGACATTCTTCGGTAATCGGAACAAACTCCGGATCTCCGTAAACGGTCGCGGATGATGAAAATATAAAGTTCTTCACTCCATGCTTTCTCATCGCATCCACCAGCACAAGAGTACCCTGAATGTTATTCTCGTAGTATTCCCATGGTTTTGCCACGGATTCACCTACCGCTTTCAGCCCGGCAAAATGAATACAGCAATCCACCTGCTCTTTGTCCAGAACACCGTCAATGGCATCGAAATCGGTTATATCGACCTTGTAAAAAGGAACTGATTTACCGGTGATCTGCTCAACTCTCTGAAGGCTCTTCTCCGACGAATTGACCAGATTGTCAACAACCACAACGTCATATCCGCTTTCAATGAGCTCTACTACGGTATGCGATCCTATAAAACCGGCACCGCCGGTAACAAGTATCTTCATCTGAATTCTCCTTCATCCGCATCCATTCCACCCTGACAGGATCAATGCCTATAAACGCATAAAGGGAAGCCCTGTTACCGGACTCCCCCTGAACAGCTTCAATTATCGGATCTTCTTTTCGATCACGAGTTCTACGCTGCTTCCTTTGACTGCGACTTTAACATCATCAGCCAGATTGGCTACAATGGATTTCTCCAGTTCATCCCAGGCCTGCTCCGCAGCGGGATTGGAGCCTTTGATGCCCTCCACATTGTCACGGTATCTGTTCAGTGACCAGGTATAATCCATCGACTGCACGGATGCGACATCAGTCATCCCCATACTGCTGTACATCAGTGAATTCCCGCCGTACTCCGCTTCCAGACTTCCGACTTCATCCATGGTATACATGCTGTTCTCAACGATCTCCCTGATCTTGCCCATAATGCCCACAGCGGCAGAATTTGTTTTGGTCTTGGAAGCATCGATGAGAGCGCGTTTCTTTTTATAATCCATATCGGTCTCGGCCAGCAGATGAATGACAGCCTTATCATCAGATCCGCTTTCAATCCAGAACAGGGCATCAAAATCCTCTGCTATCGCTGTGACCATACCAAGCGCTTCTTCAACAAGTAAATGTATACGGAGTGCTGTCTTATGATCAAGATTCTCATACTCCGTAAAGCGGTCGGCAACCTCGAGAGCTTCTTCTCTTCCGATTCCCCAGCCGTCTACCTTAATCTTATCAGTAAGCATGCTATCTCCTTATTCTATAGTCAGAATATCCGAAAAACCTGTGACATCGAAAATTTCTTTTACTTCTTCGCTTGAGTTTCTGATCACCATACTGCCCTGCTTATTCATGATCTTCTGTGCTGACAGCAGAACTCTGAGTCCGGCACTTGAAATATATTGCAGATCCTTGATGTCAAAAATAAGACTGCTGACACCATCTATATTGGCTTTCAGATCATTCTCAAGCTGCGGTGATGTTGATGTATCTAATCTCCCCTCAAGATTAACGATCAGTTCGGACCCGTTGGTGTCCATGGATATGTTTAGCATTTTCCTTACCTCCCAAGAAATAAACTCACGACTAATGTATTATACCAAAAATCACAAATCTTTAACAGAGCAAATTAGTGCCGGTCCTTCAGTCGTTTTATAAGGTCGGCTTTGAGTGTGACAGTGTCGATCTTACCTGTTCCAAGCATAGGGAACTCATCATATACCTCTATATATGCCGGTATCTTGAATCTGGCCAGTTTAGCTGCCAGTTTTTCGCGAACACTTCCCTCATCATAGGTTGCGCCCGCTTTTAGCTTGATGCAGGCAGCCACCTCCTCGCCAAAGAACTCACTGGGTACTCCGATCACCTTGACATTATCGATCTCTTCAATTTCGGAGAATGCACTTTCCACCTGTATGGGCATGATATTTTCTCCGCCCCTTATAATGAGCTCTTTCAGGCGCCCCGACAGACACAGATAACCGTCATCATTCATATGCCCCAGATCGCCTGTATGAAGCCAGCCTTCATCATCTATAGACTGATCCTGTAAAGCGGCTTTATAATATCCGGTCATCATGTTATAACCCCGGATACATATCTCTCCGTCCTCGCCGGTTGCACACTCCAGCCCGTTTTCAAGATTTCTGATGGTTATCTCAATATTTTTGACAGGTTTACCGACCGTATGCAGAACATGATCATCGGTATCATCGTATTCGGTTATGCTGACAGGAGCCATCTCACTCATGCCGTACGATGACAGGAAATGGTTGTTCGGCATGGCAGTCTTGAATCTCTTGATCTGAGCCTCCGTAGCTGCGGCTCCCGATATAATGGTGCATCTTAGTGAAGACATCTTGTCCGCATCAAATCTCTTGTTATTGATGAGTGCGACAAGCATAGTCGGAACCGAATGAAAGATCGTACATCTCTCCGAGCTTATAAGGTCAAGAAGCGTATCGGTGCGTATGTCTTTGGGGATATATATCACCGAATCCGCCATGGCATTGGCAATAAGTCCTGCCACCAGTCCAAACACATGGAAAAGCGGAAGTATCAGACAGTTCCTGTCATCCGAACGAAGCGTCTGGTCTACGCAATTATTCCTGCCGGCATTCAGCAGGTTATATGACGAAAGCAGAACTCCCTTCGGCTTGCCTGTGGATCCGGAAGTAAATATCATCACGACAGTGTCGTCGGGATCAATATGCTCAGTAAACCGGTCCGCTACATCCGCATATTCGGCGAATCTGTTTCTGATATCGATGTCCTTTGTAAAAGCATATATATGATCGTCCGGTATATTTGCCCTCTCACAAATATCGCTGACAAAAGAATCGTCGCCCTTCATTTCAACCATCTCGCCGTAGCAAAGAAAGCTTGCATCACCTACCAGGGCAGTATTTGATATCTCAGCGGATGTCTGAGTCGGGTTAACGAGCATGGCGATAGCACCAAGCTTCTGCAATCCGTAAAAAGTCATGATCCAGTTGATGGAATTAACTCCGCACATGGCTACATGCGTGCCGCGCTTTATACCTTTTTTAGCCAGATCTGCCGCAATGATCTGTGAACCGATATCAATATCTTTCCAGGTATATGTACCGGATTCGGATATTATAATGGGCCGGTCTCCGGTTTCGGATACTTTGGCTCTCAGAAAATCCTTAAATGACAATTTGAGATACTCTGACATATCCGCTTCTGCCAGCTTGAGCGGGATGAAGGTATCAAATCCCGTGTTTACAAATATATCCAAAACCAGCGGACTGACATTGATGACCTCCATACGGTCATCTGTAAATCTCTTTCGACATATGAGCAGTTCTCGAAGACCTGCGGATGAGATATACTCAACTCCCTTGAAATCAAGTATTACTCCGGGGCACTCCAACGGGATATCGGCTATCTCTTTTCTCAGTTCGGGTGAAGTCTCGGTGTCAATTCTGCCGGTAATCTTAAGTAACTCGAAACCTTTTTCGTCATTAACGCGTTCGATGGTCATATGTTACACCTTTCATCAGATGATCCACCTGAATTTCTGAATATCAGAAGATGCTGAACGGACCAACTCACAAAAAACATGATCAATTCTACGGGTATCTTGGCCAGATACTTATTGATCCCAAGATTTGTCAGATATTTTAGAAGCAACGTGTTACATATTATGATAGCTGCCGCCAGCAGGACATACTGTACAGCAGACTTGATCACCGATACTTTGCTCTTGAAGACCACATTACGGTTTATCGTATAGTTTACGGTTGCACTGACCACGCGTGCGGCTATGTTGGATACGACCAGCTGACCGGTGATCGCATTGAGTATGCAATACAGTATGTAGTCAACGCAAAAGCCGATCAGAGATGACCCCGAGAACCTGAGTATCTCCCAGTAGATCTTTGCGGAATCTATAAGAGGATTAAAATGTGACGAAGCGTTATCATCCAGATAAATGGTCTCTATCGGAACCTCAAGTATCGGAATACCCGACCTTGCCATCTGCATGAGCATATTCATCTCATACTCATAGCGTTCTCCCTGAATATCAAGCAGAGTAGGGATGAGCTCATCCGAAAAGGCTCTTAATCCGGTTTGAGTATCATATACTCTGACTCCGGAAGATATGTGAAAAACGAATCTGGTAATAGTGTTGCCGGCTTTGCTCTTAAACGGCACTTTGCCGGTAAATCTGCGACTGCCGAGTACAAGACTTCCTCTTTCGCCTTCGGATCTTTCACAGACACGGATCGTGTCCTCGACTGTATGCTGGCCATCGGCATCGACACATACTACGGTATAAGGTGCGTTGAAGTGTTCGCTGATATACTTAAGACCGGTCTTGAGTGCTTCTCCCTTGCCTCTGTTTACATTATGTCTGAGCACCGTGCTCCGACGCGATACCTCCTCAAACACCTGCTCGCATGAGGATGAGGATCCGTCGTTCACGATGACTGTTTCAAACCCATGCAAAATCAAGCCCGATACAACATCAACCAGATGCTGATCGGGTTCATAAGCAGGAATCAGTGCGATGCGATGTGTAGTTGTAACAGGAGGATCAACAGGCATATTATACTCAAAAACAAAACAGAAGCAGGATACGGGAGTCGAACCCGCCTCCTCAGCTTGGGAAGCTGATATACTACCGATGTACTAATCCTGCAC
>CAMONC010000030.1 GCA_946620235.1 uncultured Lachnospiraceae bacterium
GCCTTTTGACAGGGATTCCAGTGTCTTGCCCACAGTGATCAGCGCAGGGATCATGGCCGCCGATTCGAAATACAGCTGTTCATGATAGATATGCATCAGGTCGGCATTGGAAACTCCGCTTGTAACCATGGCCGTCATCTTGAACAACACATAGAGCGACCATCCGAAAGATACGGAGGATCCCAGTGCAACAAGAGTATCCATATTGGGACTGCGGTGGAATAAGGATCTGAATCCGGAGATGAAGAAATCCCGGTTGATATACATCACAACTATGGACAGCAGCATCTGGATGCAGGCAAGTCCAATATGATTATGAGCCAAAAATGCAGGGATGGGAAGACCCAGCATATTGTGCCCCATAGTGATGTACATGAGTATCAGAAGAAATATCAGTGACCGGACAAGACGCCTGACAAGTTTCGGTGTCTCATGATCCTTAAGAGCTTTCTCTTCCGCATAAGAGCCTCCTTTAAGGCGTGCTCCGTAGCCCGCACCTTCAACGGCCCGGATCACGTCCTCACTGGTCGCGCTCCCCTCCACTCCCATGGAATTGGTCAGCAGAGAGACACTTACCGAATCTACTCCCGGCAGCTGCGCCACCGCCTTTTCCACACGGGCCTGACAGGCAGCACAGCTCATACCGGTGACGATGTATTGAGTCATGATAATTCTGTCCTCCGAAAAAAGTCACGGGTTAGCTCACACTAACCCGTGTCATATTATCACCATATTGTGGGGATGTCAATCGCGTGCGGTCAAAGCAGGCTTTCTACATATTTGTCCACATCGCTCATTTTAGCTGTGGGTTCAAATCTGGCTACTACGTTTCCGCTTCTGTCCACGATAAACTTGGTGAAGTTCCACTTGATCTCCGGATTGTTCTTATAATCCTTATCGATCTTGGAAAGCATGGTACTCATGGCAAGTGCTTTGGGGCCCTTTCCGAAGCCTTCGAAGCCCTTCTGCTCTTTCAGATACTTAAACAGCGGGATGGCATTCTCGCCGTTGACATCCGACTTCTTCATCTGCGGGAACTGAGTGTTGTACTTAAGCTGGCAGAACTCATGTATCTCTTCATCGCTCTCAGGTGCCTGGCCGGCGAACTGGTTGCAGGGAACATCGATCACTTCGAAGCCTCTGTCATGATACTTCTCATACATATCTTCGATGTCCTTGTAGTGAGGAGTAAATCCGCAACCGGTCGCCGTGTTAACCACCAGGACTACCTTTCCTTCGTAATCTTTCATTGAAATCTCTTCGCCGTTAGCTGCTGTTACGCTCTGATCATAGAATCCCATTTTAGTGACCTCCTTTATTGTTAGCGTTAATATTTATCTTTGACCATATTATATTGTGCGCAATATATTCTGTCAAGATATATTTTGCAAAATATTTATCATTCTAAATGCGGACCGGCACGGGCGAATAATCCGACGCGACAACAAACCGGCACAGGCTGTTACACCTGTGCCGGTTCCGTCATGCCTTATGCCGCAACTTTCGTTGTAAGCTTTTCAGCTTCCGTATACTTCTTGAAGAAAAGCATGTAGATGATCCCGGCCAATGCCGCGATCGCGAATACCAATCCGATAACACTCACGTGTCCTGTAAATGCCCCACCGAACTGATTGATCATGAATGCGATGACATATGCGAATCCGCACTGATATGCAATCGCAAACCAGGTCCACTTCGTATTGTTCATCTCGCGCTTGATCGCACCGATAGCTGCGAAGCAGGGTGCGCACAGGAGGTTGAATACCAGGAATGAGAATCCGGTCACTCCGGTGAACGCTTCGGCCAGTGCCTGCCATGCGGTCAGTTCTCCGCCGCCGTACAGGATGCCCATGGTACCTACTATGTTTTCCTTCGCCACGAGGCCTGTGATGGATGCGACTGCTGCCTGCCAGTTGCCCCATCCGAGCGGGATGAATATCCACGCTAATACGCTTCCGATCCTGGCGAGGATGGAGAGTTCAAGTTCATCCTCGGCCAGCATGCGGAAACCGTCCTCTGCGAATCCAAAATAGCTCGTGAACCATATAACAATAGTTGAAAGGAGGATTATGGTTCCGGCTTTTTTGATGAAAGACCATCCGCGCTCCCACATGGATCTAAGTACATTTCCGATTGTAGGCATGTGATAGGCAGGGAGCTCCATAACGAAGGGAGCGGGATCGCCTGAGAACATCCTGGTTTTCTTAAGCATGATACCGGATATGACGATTGCAGCCATACCGATGAAATAAGCGGAAGTCGATACCCACGCAGAGCCGCCAAAGATCGCTCCGGCTATCATGGCGATAAAGGGAACCTTCGCCCCGCAGGGAATGAATGTGGTGGTCATGATCGTCATACGACGGTCACGCTCGTTCTCTATGGTTCGGCTGGCCATAACACCGGGCACACCGCAGCCGACACCGATCAGCATGGGGATAAATGATTTGCCCGAAAGGCCGAATCTGCGGAAGATACGATCCAGTACGAAAGCGATACGAGCCATATATCCGCATGCCTCCAGAAATGCAAGCATCAGGAAAAGCACCAGCATCTGGGGAACAAATCCGAGCACTGCACCGACACCTGCTACGATACCATCGAGAATAAGTCCTTTCAGCCAGTCGGCTGCTCCGGCTGCATCCAGCGCGCTCTCGACCAATGCGGGGATACCGGGCACCCAAACACCGTAATCGGCGGGATCAGGTTCATCTCCTATCTCTTCCAGAGTCTTAACAGCTTCGGTATAGTCATCGAGAGTTGCTGTTTCATCAGTGATCTCAAGAGTTTCTTCATCTTCTACAGTATAAATAAACTCACCGGTGGGCTCTGAGCCGGTCTCTTCAACAATGGCATCGTATCCGTCAACGATCGCAGATGCCTCGGCATAGCTCTCGGAGATGTCTCCGTATCCTCCATCCATACCGAAGAGATGGTATCCGTCTCCGAACAGTCCGTCATTAGCCCAATCGGTAGCGGGGGCACCTACGGCCACCATGGCTATCCAGTATACCAGGAACATGACTGCAGCAAATATCGGCAGACCGAGCCATCTGTTGGTCACGATTCTGTCTATCTTGTCGGATGTGGTCATCGATCCTGCATTCTGTTTCTTGTAGCACGACTTGATGACTTCGGCGATATAGACATAACGCTCATTGGTTATGATGCTCTCTGCATCATCGTCGAGTTCCTTTTCCGCAGCCTTTATGTCATTCTCGATGTGAGCCAGCTTATCTGCAGATATATGCAGCTGCTCCATCACCTTGTCGTCACGCTCGAATATCTTGATCGCATACCATCTCTGCTGTTCCTCGGGCATATCGTGTACGACTGCCTCTTCTATATGTGCAATGGCATGCTCTACCGGACCGGAGAAAGTATGAAGCGGTACGGTCTTGCCGTTCTTTGCGGCCTTGATGGCCTCCTCGGCTGCTTCATCCACGCCGTCACCTTTCAGTGCCGATATATCCACGACCTTGCATCCGAGCTGTCTGGACAGCTCATCGAGTTTGATCTGGTCGCCGTTTTTCTTAACTATATCCATCATGTTGACGGCTACCACTACCGGTATTCCGAGCTCGGTAAGTTGTGTGGTCAGATAGAGATTTCTCTCCAGATTGGTTCCGTCTATGATGTTCAGGATGGCGTCGGGACGCTCTCCTATCAAATAATTCCTCGCTACCACTTCTTCCAAAGTATAAGGAGAAAGCGAATATATTCCGGGAAGGTCCGTGATGATAACATCATCATTTCTCTTCAGTTTTCCTTCCTTCTTTTCTACGGTTACACCCGGCCAGTTACCTACGAACTGATTGGATCCGGTCAGGGCATTGAACAGTGTTGTTTTACCGCTGTTGGGGTTTCCCGCAAGCGCTATACGTATGCTCATTTCAGTAATTTCCTTTCAATCATCAGTGTTGGGATCAGGGTTATTGAACCTCGATCATCTCGGCATCAGCCTTGCGCAGAGACAGCTCGTAGTTTCTGACCGTTACTTCGATCGGATCTCCGAGCGGCGCAACCTTGCGGACATAGATAGGGGTATTCCTGGTAATACCCATATCCATGATCCGGCGCTTGACTGCCCCTTCACCGTGGAGTTTGACTACAGTCACAGTCTCTCCGATATTTACGTCTCTCAGTGTTTTCACGTCCATCCTCCTTTTGGCTTGTTTGTGTGATAACCGTCCTTCTAGACCATTATCTTTTTTGCCAGCTCATCGCTGACTGCCACACGGCTCTCCTTGACTTTCACAATGAGATTCTCACCCAGCGAACTCACTACGCTCACTTCTCCGCCGACGTTGAATCCGAGATCGGCCAAATGCTTCTTAACCTCGGGGCTTCCTCCGATCTTGCGGATTATCTGGGGCTGCTCTCTTTCCGCGTATACCAGTGGCATCATACTCTCCCTTCCTTCCTGCCTGATATATTATGCAGTTACTTCCGGCTAACCATCCGACAAAAAGAATAGTTAGCACTCACTAACCGACATATATTATAGTTAGGCTGTGCTAACCTGTCAATAAATTCTTTATATTATTTTAGTATTTGTGCAGTTTACGGTTTTGTGGTAAGTTAGTGCTAATGATGTTCGCCGAAGAAACTTAACCGATGACTCAGATGCCGGCGTATTATCAATGATATAAGGAGAATATCCATGGCTTTGTTAGAATCTGGTGAAATGTATCTCGAGGCTATATATGTACTGTCTCTTAAGTCAAGTGCGGTCAGAGGAATAGACGTGGGTGACTATCTCGGATACTCCAAGCCCTCTGTCAGCAGAGCTCTCGGCGTATTGAAGGATGAGGGACTCGTCAGAAGAGATGATGACGGATTCATCAAGCTGACCGAAGCCGGCGAGATAATGGCCAGGCGGATCTATGAACGTCATACCGTGCTGACCAAGGTCCTGATCGATCTGGGGGTCGACGAGGAGACCGCCAGCGAAGATGCCTGCCGCGTGGAGCACTACATCAGTGACAAGACCTTCGATGCGATCAAGGCTTACATAAAGCATCATTCTCCCGATGCATAATCTCCCATGGCTATAAGTGAATCTCTGTCTACCGCAGGACTGTACAGATAACCCTGATACAGCAGACATCCGATCTGCTCCAGAGCATCTCTCTGCTCCGTAGTCTCTACGAATTCAGCCAAAACTTTGAAATTCAGTGATTTGGACAGATATACGATCGAGTTGATGATCTCCTTGGTACGGTCGTTGCTTAATATCGACCTGACCAGATTACCGTCCAGCTTCACTATGTCAAACTGGTTATGCTGCAGATACTGGAGAGAGGTATGTCCCATGCTGAAATCATCCAGAGCAAAAGTATAGCCGAATGACCTAATATGTCTGATCAGGTCCCCGGTCTCCTCGGAAGTCACGAGCTCGGTTTCCTCCGTGATCTCTATACAGATATTGCCTGTTTTCAGTCTGTATCTGTCGGCAAGTGTCTGCAAGAATTCGATAAATCTCTTATCATACAGTGTAGTGACGGTCACATTGACACTCAGCTTGAAATCATTTCCGAAACATCTCCTGAAGCTTTCGGAATCACGAATAGCTCTCTCAATGATATATGTTTCCAGACCATACAGATCACCGCTCTCCTTTGCAAGATGTACTGCCAATGGCGGATAAATGATCCCATAACGCTCGTGATTCCATCTGAGCAGAGCTTCCGCTCCTATACAGCGTCCGGTATTATCAAACTGAGGCTGGTATTTGACCAGCAGCGGGCTACCGTTATTATCCGCATCATTGCCGGCGTTCTCTGCGGCCAGTGAACCCTGCAGATCCGATATGAGCAGTTTGGCCAGTCGTCCCGGATTACCTTCACACTCGATCAGTGTAACTTCCTCGGTAGTCTCCTCGCTCCTCTTCAGGATACCGACAAGTTCATCCATGGCTGCCGAGAACTCATTGAGAGATTTCTTTTCATACAGGATCACAAACGGTGCATAGCAACCGATTGAGATCAGTATATTGAGCAGCTGGACGATAATTCCCCTGAATGACCCGGTTGCGATATACCCGCTCATAAGCGGAGGAGTGGTCCATACGATATTGTTCACGACTTCCGGCAGAAAACCAACCCTGGTGAGCAGATATGCATTCGAAAAGCACAGCACGGGAGCCAGGATGAACGGTATGGCCAGAAGCGGATTATAGATCACGGGGAAGCCGAATACCAGCAGTTCCGACACGTTGAACATGCACGGAAGAAACGCCAGACGAGTGAGCTTCTTCGTGGAGTTGCGACGGCCGAAGATCATCATTGCGAACAGCAGTCCTATCATGCACCCCGTGCCGCCCATTATGACAAAAGCATCGATAAAGCTTTTGGATACTATCTCTCCGGGGATGATCGCTGTGAACATATCCTCGGCGACCTGATTCAGGACATTATTGCCGTGGATGCCGAACCACCACATAACGCTGATCAGGATCAGGAACAGCAGACCGCTGAAATATGAACGGTGCAGCTTCATAAATATCGCATCCATGCACTTCATGAACAGATGCTGTACGCTGTCAACTCCGAAGCAGACGGTTATAAGATAATTCGCCACGGCAAAACATAAGGTCACCGCCAAAAAAGGCAGGATGACGTGAAGCGCGGCATTGAACACGGAATCCGCTCCGTCCAGAAAGACCTTTTTTCTGGTTTCAAAAACGGTTTCAAACTTACGGTAAAGCATCGATCCGATGATGCCCGCAAGCAGTGCGCTGAAAACTCCCTGTCCTCTGAGAAGCGAAAAATCAGGTTCTCCGCTGAAGATCCCCACCAATATGAAGAAGCCGGTCACGCATGAAAGCATGCTTCCGAATCTGAATACCAGCCTGTCACCGTCATGAGACTGACTCATAAAACTCAGGTTAAGAGCAATCGTCAGGTACAGAGCCAGCATGCCGTATGTGGTGACCTGTATTGTCAGGAGCAGATTACGTAGCGCGCCTCCCAGAAACGAATCCAGAAAAACCTGATAGGCCAATACCGGAAATCCGTCCAGAAGAACCGTGATACTGCCAATAACCAGTATGGGCAGTACCATGGCCAGACTGACTTTGATCGTATGAGCTATGGTTGACAGTTCTTTAACAACAATCTTTTTCATTCTTCGATTCGTCCTTCTATATAGCTTCTCTTGCCTTGGATAATATGCCGTCCCAGTCCAGCTCGGTCAGCAGTTTCTCTATATCAGCGATCCTCCTGCGATCCGCTTCGGGAAGACTGTATCCGTGCAGTTCCTTAAGCAGGCCATCCATCATCTCATAATCCATGCTGCCCGCTATCTCGTCAATGGTTTGATAAGCCTCTTTCAGGGCGGCGGCATCTATTTCGGGCAGCTCTTCACCGTCACCGTCAAGCCACGACAGGCGGCTGTCCAATCCACGGTACATATCAAGCAGCTGTTCGGTATTACTCTGTATATACTCAGTATCACCGCTCTTTCCGGCGTCTTCCAGAGCCTTTGCGAACTCTGACAGCTCACCCGCTCCTATGATACGCGCGGAGCTCTTGAGTGCGTGTACTTTGATGGTATAGTTCTCCATATCACCGCTGCGGTACAGTTCCTCTATCTCATCCGCTTTGGTCCCGGCCGTCTGATGGAAAACCGACAGCACGGACAGATAACCCTCCTCTGAACCGCAGTTCTTAAGACCGGCCTCTTTATCTATGTCATCCATGCCTGCGAGATTCGCCATCAGATCATCTGAGCCGTCACCCTGGTCTGTTCCCGAAGCATGGCTGTCCCCGTCTGCGCCCGATCCGGTCTCATCTTCAGCGGTTTCATCATCCTCGGGATCCATGATCTTATCGTCCGGAAGAAGCTCCAGCAGAAGCATTTTCTCAAGCTTCTCACCATCCACCGGCTTGGAGAGATAATCCTCAAACCCTGCTTTCAGATACATCTCTCTGGCACCCGATACGGCATTGGCCGTAAGCGCTACCATGGGAGCATTCTTGCTCAGCCCGGACTCACGAATAGTATGCAGCGTCTCGATACCGTCCATGTCGGGCATCATATGATCAATGAATATGGCGTCATATGCAGTCTCAGATGCTTTACGCACAGCTTCGCGTCCCGATCCGGCTGTGTCGATGACCATGCGTGTCTTCTTGAGCAGACTCTGTATGACCGTGAGATTCATCTCGGTGTCATCCACCACGAGGATACGCGCATCCGGCGCATGGAAAAGCTCATGATACTCATAAGGTTTCTCGGATATGTCGTTTAACCTCGTCGTGATGTCTCCGATCTCTTCCCACTTCACGACTTCCTGATCTATGGTAAATGAAAATGTCGATCCCTCTCCATATACGCTGTCTACTTCCAGAGTACTTTCCATCAGCTCCAGCAGCTGTCTCGTGATGCTCATTCCGAGTCCAGTACCCTCGATAGTCCGGTTTCTCTTCTCTTCGATCCTCTTATACGGTGAGAAAAGAGCATCCATATCCTCGGCTTTCATTCCTATGCCGGTATCGGAGATGGAGAATCGCAGGAGTATATGGTCAGAGTCCTTTTTCTCGTAAGAGATCGTCATCGTTACCTCGCCGGTCTCGGTATACTTCACGGCGTTGGTCAGTATGTTCATCGCACACTGTCTGATGCGGATCTCATCTCCGACAAGCAGATGCGGTACGTGATCGTCCACATGCACTTTAAACTCAAGCCCCTTATTCGCGGCTCTGTCACGGATCATATTGATCAGATCGTTGATCAGAGATGACAGATCATACTGCACGGGAATGATCTCCATCTTACCCTCCTCGACCTTGGAGAAATCGAGGATGTCATTGATCAGTGACAGCAGAGTCTTGCCGGCAGACATGATATCCGAAGCGTATGCGCGGATCGTTTTCTCACCCGACTCACGCAGTATCATCTCGTCCATGCCGAGCACGGCGTTGATGGGCGTCCTGATCTCATGGGACATATTGGCGAGGAATCTGCTCTTCGCCTCGTTGGCGCTGTCCGCTATATCCTTCTGCTTCTGCAGTTCCTCCATATAGCGGTAATGCTCGGTGTCGTCCACGAGAGCGTAGAGCTTGCCGTAGCTTTCGCCTTTGTACTGAAGATCATTTTCTTCGGGAGTATATATGCGGTCGCCGATCGTTAACGTCTCGCTCTTTGCAACCGCTTCAGTGATGAATGAGATTATGTCATACGGAGTGTATATCTGTGTCCTTGTGTTTTCGGTCTGCGGCGCATCTTCGGTCTTCTGATTTTTCCTGTTGAAGCGCCGCCTTTTGGAGAAAAAGGTATCCAGCTCCGGATACAGCTTTGATGCCGGTTCATTGTAGTATTGGATCCGTCCCTCGTTGTCGACGGCGATGATGCCCTCCGAGATCCTGTCTATAGCGAAAAGCCGCGCGATCTCTTTGGTCCCCATCAGGTCGAATCCGAGGATGCCGATCAGCATGAAGATGGTTCCGAAGAGCGTACCGGGCATCGTGAGGTCGTAGTATTCCGAAATACTGAAGACATGTGTGATATGTAAAACGAGACTGAGGATCTGTACCCCGAAAGCAAGGATCACCATAAGGAGTCTGCGTTTCGCAGTGTGATTTTTTTCCTTGCGGTACTCGCGGAATACCCAGTAGAGCGCGGTGCACGCCAGCATTACGTTAACTGCCATCAGCA
This sequence comes from uncultured Lachnospiraceae bacterium, assembly GCA_946620235.1. Taxonomy (GTDB): domain Bacteria; phylum Bacillota; class Clostridia; order Lachnospirales; family Lachnospiraceae; genus XBB2008. The sequence continues at coordinate 9,661 of CAMONC010000030.1, forward strand.
GGTCATGCAAGGGTCCGTTTGTGTGAATGAATTTCGGATAGACCGGATCAGGGATAAACTCATAACTGGGGTAATACAGCCTGCAGTTTTCCACCGTAAGGATCGTGATATAGATCCCGATGTGAGCAAACATCAGCACTGATATGAACCATTTCGGAAGCTTGATCCTGCACATTTGCGCGGAAAAGAGGAAAAACGCCAGAACGATAAATATCCTTCCGACGTATGAAAGCTTGAGCGCGCTGAGATACGCCTCTTCGGTTTGCGCCTTCATCTCCAGAAGATTTCCCATATTACTTACGAATGATGAGATGCATGCGAAGAAGAGATATGAGTGTATCGGATTGCTCCATTTAATAAAGACGAGCCATATCTCGATAAACATAACGATTACGGTTATGTATTGGATTGTAAGAAGAATGTCATGTGTGGTCATTGTAGTCAGCCAAAAAGGATCTCCTTATATTATTCCTTCCCACTTGGAAAGCAGATCGGCCATCGTGTCCGTATCTATCATCGATACCGCTTCACGCAGTTCCTTTAAGATGTCTGCCTGATCATCCGGATAAGAATAGGCATTCAGAGAATCCATACCCGCTTCCATGGCATCCAGATCGAGGTCTTCGGCTGCAGTACGCATCACGGCTATCAGTCCTCTGACCGTGTCGGCATCGGCACGCGGCTTGCCGGTCGTATCTTCATTCTCGCTGCAGTATGGTTCCATGACGGGCTTATAGGATATAAACTTATCAAGCATCTCTTCCGTATGCGCTTTGATGTATGCAGTATCTCCTGCTTTGCCCGCTTTCTCCAGATCAGCTGCCATTTGGGCAAGTCCGGCTGCACCTATCTGTCTCGATGTGCTCTTTAGAGAATGAACTTCTATAGTATACGCTTCCCAGTCTTCGGATGCATAGTGTTTCCTGATAGTCTCGGCCTTCACGTCCATCATGCCGTAATACTCTTTGAGTATCTTACGGAAAAGCTTCTCGTTGCCCAGCATGTTTATTGCGCCGGATATATCCAGATCGCCTATGATGATCTGCTCCGATGCCCCTGCCGCGGCTTCATCGCGGGCGCTCTTTTCCTCCGCGGATAGCCGCTTTATCTTGTTCTCCGGCAGCCACTGTCTGACCTTGGAATACAGATTTTTAACCTCTATGGGTTTGGGAATGAAGTCATCCATTCCCTCGGTAAGCAGCAGTTCTCTGGCCTCGCTTACAGCATTTGCAGTAAGCGCAATGATGGGGATATGGGCATATTGCGGGAACTGCTCACGCATGATATGCGCGGCCTCTACTCCGTCCATCTCGGGCATCATATGATCCATGAAGACTATATCGTAGTCCACTCCCGCTGCCATTTCGATGGCCTTCCTGCCGCTGTCGGCAGTCATCACGGTCATATTGAGCGGCTCTAAGAGGCCTTCGGCTATAGTCAGGTTCACCGGATTATCATCCACTATCAGAACTCTGGCCTCCGGCGCAGTAAATTCGGTCTGCTCTTCGATCTTCCTGACAGGCTCGCAGCCTTCTCCGTTTAACAGCGCGGCTATATTCATCGGTGATATCGGTTTCTGAAGCTGCTTCATATGACCGATATCCAGATGGATCCGTGAAGTATAGCTCAGAACCATTACTCCGGTCACATCAGGAGTTTTCTCAAGGAAGCTCTTGCGGACGGGTGACATGTATCTGGACTCGATGAACAGATAGATGACCGTATCGGATGCCTGCGAAATGAGTTCATCATAGATCTTCTCTAGATCATCCTCCGACTTAAGCCGCCTGAAACGTACACCCAGCCTGTCACAATCTCTGGTGAAACATTCCGCTTCGAAATCTTCTGACAGCAGGAAGAGAGCCATGATGTTGTCCTGAGATTTCACGCAGATCGCGGGTTTTGCATTTGCGATCTCCTGATCGATCGTAAAGGAGAACACGGATCCTTCTCCGTATACGCTCTGTACCGACAACTCGCCGCCCATGAGTTTGACGAGCCTGTCGGAGATGGCCAGACCGAGTCCGGTTCCTTCTACGTTTCGGTTTCTCCTGCTGTCCACCTGCGAGAAGGAATCAAATATCTTCTTTAAGTCTTCTTCATGAATGCCGATGCCGGTATCTTCTACGGCCACATGCATGGAGATGTGTTTGTCATCGGTTCTTTCTGTCCGGACGATCAGACGTACATGTCCTCTCTCCGTGAACTTCGCAGCGTTATTGGCGAGATTCAGCACGATCTGTCTGATACGGGTATCGTCTCCTATAAGCTGCGCGGGGATATCCGGATCGATATCCAGATCCAGACTGACCGGTTTATCGGAGAGTCTCGTCATGATCATGTTCGCTACATCATTGAACATTGAAAGAGGTTCGTACTCTACGGGAATGATCTCCAGAGCACCTGACTCGATCTTGGAGAAATCCAGAATATCGTTGATGATAGTCAGAAGCGACTGCCCCGCTGACTTGATCTGGGATACGTTGCTGCGCGCGGAATCGGGTATCTCATCCCTAAGCGTCATCTCGGCCATGCCTATGACAGCATTCATGGGTGTCCTGATCTCATGGCTCATATTGGCCAGGAAATCCGTCTTCATCTGCGCTGCCTGCTGCACCTCCGTCTCATGCGCCTCGAGTTCATCGAGCATATCCGAAGTACGCTCTGCCAGAATCCCTATCTCATCATGACCGTTCTTATGATTCCTGATCTCATCGGCGATCTGTGACTTAATATTACTGTCAAAACCATCGATCTTGTCTGCCAGGAATGTGATCCTGCTGATAAAGAATCTGTTGATATATAAAAGCAGCAGTATAACTACGGCGATCAGAACTATGAATATCATGACCACCATACGTACAGTTGCATAGAGCAGTTCTTTATTTACATTATCTACATCTATCTCGGCGCCTACCAGACTTATCGTTTCACCGTTTATCACTACGGGCTCATAGTGGCTGTAGGTCTTGCCGTACTCATTGTCCCACTCTTCGATCTCTTCGTTGCATTCACCGTTCAGCCAGTTCTGCCACATGACATCGGAATAGCTGTCAGGGTCTTCATATATGTTGTCTTCATCACCCAGGTATATATAGCCGGGGTTCTCTTCATCATAAACTCTCTCAAAATCAACATGGTATACAACCTGACCGGTCTCCGGCACCAGATATAGACAATACAGATATTTGATCCCGAATGTGTTAAGGGCATTCTCAAATGTGATGATCCAGTATTCGTGACGATAGGTGTAATACAGCAGCTGCAGTTCGTAGGACATGTCGGAGGGTTTAATGTCACGTTCAAATGCAAGTCCCGGATACTCCCGTGCAAAAGCAGCCTCAAACTCCTCTCTGGCAGTGACATACTCGTCAAACTCATACGGAATCCTCATATCATGGCAATGCGCATCAAAGAACTGCCTGTACTCCATATAATCCTGCTCATCCTCCAGCATCAGATCCCTGAGATGCTCGGTTATCTCCCTGATCTCCTCACATTTCTGTTCTTTATATGAACCTGCCTGGACATAATAAATAACAAATCCCGTCAGCGCTATAACCAGTACTACAAATAAAATAAAAATGTTGCCGAAATGAACAAGCAGACCTAATGATCGTTTATCTGAGGTGTTATCCATCTATTGTTTCCTCTCAAGACACGATAGTCAGTATTAATTTGCAGGATTTATTTGAGAAGTCTGTACAGCTGTGCAGACAGTGCATCGAACTGTACGGGCTTGGGCAGGAAATCATCCATCCCGGCACGTGCAAAGAATTCTTCAACGCCCTTGATGACGTTTGCGGTACAGGCCGATATTCTGACAGTATTTGCCCACGGAACATCAAGATTTCTGATGGCTTTGGTCGCTTCTACGCCGTCCATTCCCGGCATCATATGGTCCATGAGGATCAGATCATATTCTTTGTTTCTGACGGCCTCAACCGATTCTTCTCCACTGTAAGCAACATCGGCGTCTATGTCGAACTTCTTCAGATAAGCGCATAAAACCTTTACATTGACTTTATTATCATCTACGACCAGAACACTGGCGCCGGTGTATTTCTTGTCGTCGGCCTTCTGCTGCTCCAGTATCTGCTTCCGGGTCTCGGCGGATTCTTTCTTGCCGTAGAGATGGAATGTCGTATACCTGGTCACGGTGAACACCTGTCTCTCCTTGTTCCCGGCAAAAGGTGCGGCATCCACTATATCCTGATATACCTCAAAAGAGAACCTGCTCCCGCTGCCATATGTACTCTCCACGGAGTATGTACCGCCCATCAGTTCTATGATCCTGGCGGCTATGTTAAGTCCCAGTCCGGTACCGGTGATTCCACGGTTATTGACTGTATCAACCTGTGAGAAAGGCTTGAAGAGTTTCTCCTTGTCCTCGTCCTTTATTCCGCGGCCGGTGTCTTCGACAGCGGCAGATATCTTAACGCGTCCGCCTTCTGTCAAGCTGTCGACCGTAAGCCTGATATGACCGCTCTCAGTATATTTCTCGGCGTTCCCCAGGAAATTCATAAACACCTGCTTCAGGCGTACATCATCACCACAGAGTCTCTTCGGAACAGACGGATCAACGTCGATCAGGAACTCTATGGGTTTATCCCCTATACGCATGTTGGTGATATTGATAATGGAATTAAAGAAGTCCGTCGTATCGTATTCGACCATGGTAAGGTCGAGCTTACCCGATTCGGCCTTGGAGATATCCAGCACATTAGATACGATATCGACCAGAACCTTGCCGGCGGACTTGATCTGTGCCACATAATCCCGGATAAGATCAACCGACTCTTCCTTCTCCGAGAGCTCACTCATGCCGATGATCGCATTTAAGGGTGTACGGATCTCATGGCTCATATTCGCGAGGAAGCGGCTCTTCGCTTCATTGGCCATATCGGCCTCCTCCTTGAGCCGGCGCATTTCCTCCACACGCTCGCGTATCTCGGATACGTCATTGATCGAAATGATGAAACCGATGTTATTGCCTCCCTCGAACAGTCGCACGCATGTACTCACATAGAGCTTACCGTCCTGTTCAAAGGAATGCTCTCCCAATCCCTGAAAAAGCGGAAGATCCGGCATGAGCAGCGGGGTTCCGGGTGATATGTCTTTAAGGACAGGCAGCATGGTCTGAGCGGAGAAATTACTGTCTAAATAATTCTGCGATGCATCGGCGATAATGATGCCCGTGCCGACATTACGATAGAGATTGGCATATGCCACCTCTCGTACATCCGCCATCCTGCCGCTGGTCAGAGTGAAGGTGATCAGAACCGACATGATGCTCACAACCATCGAGGACGGCTCAAAGCCGCCCAGTATGTCCATTACATTCAGTGTCGTTCCCAGAATAGGCAAAAGGGATTCAAAGAAAAGAAGCAAAAGAAGCGACCGTATCCTACCGTTACGGCTTCTGGACAGTTTCTGTGCGAACATGATCGCGCTCGCAAGAAGGAATGCCGTCTCGACCATCATATATGTCCAGTATACCGGCCCTTTGGTCGTGACAAGATGGGGATAAAGTCCGGATTCCACAAACGTGTATCCGGTGTAATACAGGTTCGCATACGGAGCAAGTACCACCAGGGTAAATATGGCTCCGGAGGCAACGAAAAAGACCCATTTGATCCATGTGCGGAGTCTTATCCCGAGATAGTCACAGGTAAAGCTGAAATATCCGACCGGCAAAAAAGCAAGGCCGAAATACTGCATAACAAAACTCAAAAGTGCGGCTTCCTGGGAACGTGCCAGCATCTCCTCCAGATAGCCCATGGAATACAGCATTGAGAAAACAACCGTCATCACCAGATAGCGTGAACTGACGGAATTGCGTACGGACAGGACCCTGCCGATGGATATGAATGAAAGGCAGACAGAGATGATCTGTATAGTCAGAAGAAGATAAAACGTACTCATTAACAGTTAAACCATGACTCCGTAATAGTCGATCCTGCTCCGGGGGATCCTGCCCTGATCCCGTACCTGAAATCCGGCCGTCTTCATGATGTTAATGCCCCGGTCCGATGTGACTTCGCTATAACAGGCCTCGCCTCTTTCCCATCCGTATTTCGTGATGGGACGGAGCATCCTCTCTCCGAATTCGTATTCATCGCACTCGGGATTAACGGCATACGAAAAGAGATACCAGTCATTCTTGCCGGTATTACTTTTATGCATCTTGCTCGAATATCCCTGATATGTGAGGAGCTTGACCACGATGCGAAATCCCCGCTCCTTTACGAGATCATATCCCCCGTTTTTTAAATACAATATAGGGGAGAGGAGCTGAATGCCGGGCGGAACCCATACAGCAACGGCATTAAATTGGGGAGAATCGGCATATGAAATGAAACCCGGCATCGAATATATGGCCGCACGCATGATATTCTTAACTGTGGTCACATCATACTTTCCGTCACACACCCATTTAAACAGGGCGTCATCCGCATAGAACCCCGCCATGACATCCAGCATCCTCTCGACATCCTCACGTGTCTCGATGATATACATGCCTTCCTGTCTGAGCAGGTCCGTTACTTCTCTTCTGTTGGCCGAATTCCTCCGTGACATTAGATATCCCCGTCATTCATAATGGAACATTAATATCCCCAATCCAGCAAATGCCACTCTCCGCCATCGGTTCTCGCGAGGTACCAGTTCCAGTCCTTGTATTCATAATCCGGTTCCCATTCGTCTCCGCCTTCAACGGGAGAATGGAAATCACTGTAGAACATAATGCACTGGGTGAAATTCTGACCTTCCTCATGTTCATTCATCCACTTTATATTCTCTTCGCTGTTACAGTCATCCGATCCGTATCTGATGCTGTGAAGCTCACAGCCCTCAAAGCTTTTGAATTGCTCCCTGATCAGTTCTATGGCTTCATCCATGTCCTCTTTGGTATAGATCTCGGATGAACCATAGTCTATGACCACATCATCATTGTTCTTCTGACCGCAGGCCGTAAGCAGAAAGGCCATGGTAAGTACGATACAGATACATACGGTAATCCTTTTCATAAGCAATGTCCTCCATTATCAGTCATTTTGTTTGCTCGATCTCAAGGTTTTCCAATATTATAGCATATTAGGATATGATCTCATCTATCATAAGCTTTTGTTCATCAGACACCGGTTCCATGGCGTCATCGGCCCAGAAGCCCATAGTCATGAGGGAATCAGGGGTGTCGATGATCATATCTCCGGTTTCGGTATTGACCAGTGCAAAGGTATCATCCTCGAACTTAAGAATATAACCGCTGCCGTAATCGTTGTTTATTATCTCGTATTTTTTCATATTACTCTGTTACCTCTCATCAGCCGAAGATCTCTTTGAGTTCATCGTAGCTTACCATATTGCCGTTTAAATCCCATAATGTCAGTTTCAGTTCCTCCATGCCCTGGCGGCCGTAGATTTCCGGATTCTCATTGATTATATTGATAAAGTCATACATATCCCTTATTTCTTTATTGTTCTTGATATCCTTAACGGTAGCTTTCCATGTGGCTCCTCTGTCGAAATTCCATTTGGGTCCTTTTTCTCTGGTAGACATCACCATGGTGGCTTCATCGATCTCGGCGGCTCCCACCTGTCCGTGGAAATGGGCTTCATAATAAATCTGGTTCGGTTTATCAACGATGGTGTGCGGAGCCTCATGCTCTGCGGAATTCATATCCTTCCAATCGTTTTCTTTAAGTTGTCTGGCCCTCTCATAGATCGCCATCAGGTTTTCTCCGCAACAGGTGATATCAGGTGCCTCGCCGTTCTCGTTATCTATATATGCAGCGCGTCCGTGTTTTAGATCATAGAAGCTCGTGTTCCCGAGAAGACCATAGTTCTTCTTGGTATGACCCATACTGTTTCCTGCCATGAAGGTGACTCTTCCCTTCATTTTTTCTTTGTTGAGCTTAAATGATACTTTGCCGTAGGCCTCCAGGAAGTCCTTTGGGCCACCGTAAGCGCCCAGTTCTTTGGCTGTATCGCCTCCCAAAGATCCGAAGGAGATGCTCTGATGCGCGGTCAGTTTGGTATTCGCGCTGTACTGCTTCTTTACCAGAGTGTTATAACTGTCCACATTTTTTTTGGTGGAACTGAAATACCTGCCGTTTAAGATAAGCTTGGCTGCCTCACTGCCTACCCTGAAGCGGTACTGGGATTTCTCTACCAGACGTCTTAAGTATTCGTTTACGGTTGACTCCACCTCGTCAGGATTGGTATCAGGATACTTCGCGATGATATCCCTCATCTGTGTCGCAAGCACATGTCGTATAATATACCCTTCAGGATCGGAATCCATGACAGTCAGGGCTTTTTTACGAAGTCCTTCGGGATCCTTCATATCCTCCGCCCAGTTGATCTTTTTGGTCTTTAGATTCTTGCGAAGCTCTTTTTCATAGGTTTCGTCAAGTTTGGTCTCTCTGTAGTCCCCCTTGGTATTCTCCCTGTTTTTAAGCTGTTCCTTTCTCTTTGTCTTATTGATCCTGACAGTCTTATTCTTGACTTTTGTTTCTTTTACCGTACTTCCACTTTTAACCTGCTTCTTGAGAGCGTGCGCCTCGTAATCCGGCATGACATACCACTGTTCAGTTTGAAGCAGCTTTACATTTTTCTCTCTTTCTTCCTTCTCTGTTACCTGCTTCTTTTCCTCTTCACTCATCTGTCGGTCGTCATCATCTATCGGAACCGGATTTTTAAAGCTTTCCTCAAGAGCCTTTATCGCATCCTGAGTATGATCCTTATTAAGACCGGAGTCTTTTCTCATTTTCTCCAGTACTTCTCCGGCATCTGCCCCAATGTCAAAGCCGAATCGAAACCGCCCCTTTAAATTCAGGGCCATGATATATAATTGCGCTGTTTCCGGTTTTTGCCCTTCTTCGTTCGCTTTCTTTTCGAGCTCGGCTCTTGAAAGCTTCAGGACATCCGTTACCATCTTTTCGGTGACCCCTTTCATGACAGAGATTTCCAGATAACGATGCAAAACATCTCCGCAGATCTGGAAGAAGTCCCACCTGTTGTACACTTCTTTAAACTGTTCTTCGCTTAAGGAACAGCCCGATTCCTTATCTTTCATGTACTCCTTGTATTCGTCCATCCATTTAGAGTCTAACTCATGACAGAGAAAACTCATGGCGGAGAGCTCCACCTTATTTTCGGAAAAGGCTTCGCTAAATGAATCAAAGTTCATCTTTGTACTGTCAAATCTGAGAATGGACTCAAAGAGCTTCTCTATGGCCCTTACCCTTCTTTTCTTATCATCTTTTGTCATTTCCGCCGTATCAAGGGTAAGACCGGAGTAAACCTGCCATGCCTGTTCGTCATCATAATTCATAAGGTAAGCAAGACAGGATGCGGTCGCCCTGGCCTTCCTGTTTGTAATGCTTCCGCCAAGTTCTCGTTTATTCCTCCATGCGAAATCCCTGCTTTTCACCCGTTCAATGATAAAATCATCCAGTTTGCCTGTGACAGCGTTTATTTTGTCGAGCAGCGCCTTTGTCTTTTGTTTGTCGTCAAATCCCCAGCGATCGGCGGATTTTTCATCATTTTTTTTCTGTTTTATCTGCTCTTCTATCTCCTCTTTTATCTCCTCACGGATCTGATGGGCCTCCTCTTCGTTAACGGGATTCTCTGCATTCTGAGGCAGCTGTGTTTTCTTCGGCAGATATACGAAGTTATATACCACATCATCGAAGAGATTGACACATGCCTCGATTCCGTCTTTATGAAGTATGGTCTGTCTGTTATGTCCCTGGGTGTAGTTGTATTTCCCGGGTGCGTCTGCGATCACATCACCCTGATTCTTATATGCAAATTCTCCTTCCTGCGCGTTGTAATTCAAATCAAACTGTTTAGCCATCTCGTCCTCGCGCCCTGTCATATCCTCAAGCCATACAAGCTCTATCTGCTGACCCACGTTTGCAAACAGCTGAGATACGGTCTGATCATAGTCCTTCAGGGAATCGGGCCTGTCCGATAATGAGTCGTTGACTTTCAAAACATCACCCTGCAGTTCCCTTACAAGTACGAAATGATTGCCCAGAAGAAGACCTACCGGTCCCTTCTCCAGACTCTTGCTTAACGTCTCCATGAAACGACGCTTGCAATAATCAAGCCTGCCTTCCACTCTGCCTACAACGGCTGTCCTTACGGCAGTCTTCTTATTCTCCAGATGCTCGAAGATATAATCCCCGAATATAGCGGGATTACCGGTTTCCAATCCTGTCGACATATTGCCGGTCAGAGCTACGCCTTCATCATATTCCGCTTTATTTGAGATTCCGGACTCCTCGAATTTTGGTATACGGAGGTTGTAGTTCTTTATCATGTTAAGATCGGATACCTTTTTGCCCGCATACGAGTTCATAAGTCCGTTCATCACACATGCCCAGCAATATAAGCCGGTCTGCTTCTCGTATGCAACATGAGGTCCCTTATCCTGAGCCTTGATGTTAGCCTGATATTCGATCGGGTCAAGCTCATAGTGGAGATTTTTCTTCTCCTGTTCTGCAAACATTGCATCGGCTTTCAAGCGGCCGGCGGATTCGGGGTTCTT
>CAMONC010000031.1 GCA_946620235.1 uncultured Lachnospiraceae bacterium
ACGGGAATTCTCATATATTCCGGTATAGTACAGGCTGAGGAAAGCGGACAGATTGAATAATATAAGGCTTATCCATACAGGCAGATGGAATACGAACGACAGACTGTCCATAATGCAGTAGGATAACACTATAATCAAGTTCATCAGATACCGCATTCTGAACAGTTTATGTGAATATATGGTGCATATGATCAGAACTATCAGAATGATAAACAGATTGATATATCCCGCGATCCTGTATGAACGGTAACTGAATAAAAGTCCGGTATTCTTTGAATCGGTGGCAACCCACCATGCTCGCAGGAAATATATCCTTTTTTGAAAGGAAAACACTCTGGCTCCGAAATATTGTGTAATGACCAGATATGTCTGATATGCGGCAAGGACGCACCCGATGATCGAAGGGATGATAAATGATCTGATACGATCAATATGTATGATCATAAGCATGGTCCCAAAGATAAACCACGCATGAAAGATAAAGTAAGGCAGTAGGCTGTTCTGTGCATCACGCGCAGTCCTTGCCCCAAGAAGCATAATGCATACAAGGTCACTGAATACTAACGTGATAATGCTTATCAGGTAACCGATATTTCTTCTTTTGAGTCTGATACCCTGAACCAGACAGCCCAGGGAACCGAGACACAGAAAAACAAAAAGGACACTGAGTAAATACATATGATCAATCCACTATACTGACAGGCTCGAAACGTATGCGCAACTTCGGCATCTTATACATCGTAACATAGTAGTTTATATTCCAGTCCAATCTTCCGTTATCCGGGTTGATACCGTCGGCGGGAGTGGCAAATATCTTGAGAGTGAGTTCTGTCCCTTCTTCAACCGGATTGTCATAGAATGCCGGCATCAGATCAACATATGAGGTTGAAGGGGCTTTATAGAACCAATGTCCATTCAGTTCCATCATAAGAGACAGGTCTTCTTCGAAAGTCATTTCACAAAACTCGGGAGTCCTATCCAGTTTAAGTAAGATAGCCATACCATCGGCATCTTCCGCTCCTCCCCATCTGAACTCAAAAGGCAGTTGAGCATCGGAAGATATCTGCATTTGAGGCATGAAGTAAGGATCGTTCAAAAGCTTTTTATAATCTTTTATGATGGGCTGAGGTATTCCGACTTCGGAATTATTGGGATCTTCTATCTCGAGACCGAGTCTTCCCCGGTCGCGGAACTGATAGAAAGTAAAAGCCTCAAACCAGCCGGTATTATCTTTTTTAATCTTCTCGGCAAAACGTGTGATAACCTCACCCTGATGAAATGCTCCTGTTACATCTCCGTCAGCATTAAGTTCGCTCATGACAAAAGGCTTATCATGTCCGGTTATCTCTTTTAAACGATTGCAGGTATTAAGGGCATAACCGAAGCATGTGGCGGTAGGTGTGAAATTATGTCTGCCGTTATCATCCTTCTCGGCGATGTCATAAGGCCAGCCGAAATGCAATGCCAGATACTTATCGGCACTCCAGACATCCGCTGCCTTGTAAGCTTCCAGAAAATCATCCTCACAGGCAACTTTATCACCTTCGTTCTCTGCCAGACCGGCACAGAAGATCAATTTGACGTTAGGCGCCTCACGGTGAATGATATCGGCACATCTGACAAAGAAATCTCCGATCTCCTTAAATGAAAAACGTTTGTTGTGAGTGAACCAGTTGCCGTTGCATTCGTGATTGATACGCAGTCGCATGCGTCCATAAGGTACCAGTTCCCGTGCGAAACGTATCAGTGTATCATCATCCAGAGAACAATCCATAGTAACTGTAAGAGTGATATCCTGCCCGTGTTTACGTACATCTCTCATGCTGGCAAAAGGTTCGCCGTTTGCCCCATACGGAAAATAATCATCATACGGATAATCCCATGCAAAATTAACTTCCATATCTTTGCAGGCTTCGGATATCCGTGCAGGCCATTCCTTGTCCTTCGGATAATAGGTATACATCAGGTTGATGTTCCTATGCGGCCTGCCGAGCACATGCAGAATATAGTCCTGATTCACGTATTCACCTCTCTCGCTGCCGTCGGACAGATCAAGCGCGAAATCGGCTTTCCCCATATGTATTTTATTGATCTGATATTTCTGTTCTGACATGTTCTTCTCCTTTTATCAGAAAGGGCTATATGCAGACTTATGCATATAGCCCATATGTTATGTCAACCTATTCCTTCACTGCCTATCTTACTCTGCAGTCGTTCGTATTCAATCGTGATAGCTTTGAACAGATCGTGATCTCCGGCAAGATTATCGGGGTGATAGATCTTAACCAGATCTTTATATCTCTTTTTGAGCATAAGCGGATTCGTGATTCCGATGAAGAGGCTTTTGGCTATCGGCGCTCCGTATCCCGGAATATCATCATCACCATAGTAAGATGATTGTGCATCATAACGCATCCGTTCTGCTTCAAGCTCACGCTTTGCCTTATCCAGATCGGCAAATCCGGCCTTCAGGATATCCATTTTCTTGTCAAAGAACTGTTCATCCTGTTTCAGACGCTGACGTTCTCTGGTTACCTGCCCCGTAAGCAGGTTCATCTCATCACGGAACTGAGCTCTCTCCTGTATGAATTTCTCACTCATGGATTCAACGTCTCTGGCTTTTTTCTCAAGTTCTTTTTCGTAGGCTTCGAGGCGCTCCTTCTCCTCTTCGAGATGATGCTCCACCTCTTTCAGACGGATATTTTCTTCGAAGAGCCAGTTCTTGTATTCGGCATCGTCATCGTCGTCAGAACCGCTATCATTGCCGACTGCCTCAGCAACATCAGGTTCGGCTTCAGGTTCGGCTTTGTCGGCTTCGGTTTCAGTCTCGACGTTGTCGGCTTCGGTTTCAGCCTCGACGTTGTCGGTTTCCATATAATCATCTTCGGAGACGGTATCAGGGCCGAGTTCTGCAATATCTTCGGGAGAATTGACGATATTACATATATCCTGCATATCCTGCTCTATCTGAGCATCAAATTCATCTAGAATGGATCGCAGATCTTCACCTGTGATCTTTCCGGAATTATCTGTCATTATCATTCCTCGTTTTCGGGAAAAGCGATGTCAAGTGCATCATTATCGGATATCATATCCTTAGGTTTGGTGAATTTATCTACCAGGTCGGGGATCATATCCAGGATCTTGGTAACGGCATCCTGATTCTTGACGTTTACAAGCTTGGTGGAACCGTTTTGTATCACGAGTACGGCACTGGGACTCATCTTTCCGGCGAATCCTCCTCCGGCTCCGTTTTTGCGGTCAGCGGAATTGGCACCGGCTCCAACGCCGAATGATACATCCACCAGGGGAAGTATGATCGTGTCACCTACCCTTGTGGCTTCGCCGACAACCGTCTTGGTAGCCAATACGGTATTCATGCCCTTCATCAGGGAATCGATTACTCCGTTGAAATTATTGGTTTCCGCCATTTGATCTCCTTTTAGAATTTATGCTTTGCTTTTTTGACTGGTTCTTTTTTTAACAGCTTAATGGTTCTCTTCAGGTCTCTGTCTGTGAGATAGAATAAACCGAGCTTAGCGATCGTAATAACGTATATCCTGCCCTTCAGGTATCCACCGCCGCGTATGACTGATTCATCGAAATTACCGCAGATATGAACATATTTACCTATCAGAGGATACAGAATACCGGCTATCGCCAGAACTTCCCCCGTGGTATATGGATCATCAAAACCAACTTCCAGTCGGATATCTCCCTTTCGCGGCAATATGCTTTTCAGGAGTTTGATGATTCTTTTTCGGCATTTTTCGAATGTTCGTTCAAAAAGCTCACTGGTCAGGATATTATGGTAATAATGTATATCTCGCCTTATGCTTTCCAGTTTATCACGGGCTTCTTCTGCCTTATTATATGTGTCGTCCGCAATCTTTTTAATTTTATCACAAAAGTCGCGTAATGTACACCGTATCTTGTGAACGAAAACCTTTATCCTACTAAATATAGACCTATCGGATACGTCGTCGTTATCGCTTTTTTCGTCGGTAATCTCGGAGTCCTGTAAGTCTTCACCGATATCATCGGATTGAGCATCATGACTCAGGAATTCTTCCTCGGCCGGGCTTGATATTTCAGCCGTTTCGGCATCTGAGGCTGTATCGACATCATTGATTACCGCGCCGGTTTCGGTGCCCTGTTCCTCGTCATTCGGATCGTCGCTTTTTTTATCGCCGAGACTTATACGCTTGACGGGGATGCCGAATACTCGGATTATCACGATATTTTCGGCCGGATAAGCCAGTGATACATGCACTATATGCAGTAACCAGCTGACATATCCCCGTGCATTGACAGGATCATCTCCTTCAACGCCCGTTCTTACGAAGCTCAATCTGTATCTGACGGGGATAAACAAAACCATCAGTAACAGAAGGATAACAAATCCCAATATACAAGCCAGTACGATACCGGTTATTTTAAGTATATTCAGAATTATAGGTAACGCTGCCATAATAATCGCTGTATACGTATTTTTTCAGATCAGGGATTCCGTACTTTTCCATGGCTTCACGGGTTATGTTGGTCACTATATCGATAGCGTCATCATATCCGGCCGCAAACGCCAAAATGGGTTTATCATCAGGCCTGCGTAATCCGGGTTGTTTGAAGAAGTCCGCCCTTATGATCTCAAGCTGATCGGGATCATCTGCTTCACGTATGATAAAAACCCCGGGAACAAGCTTATTTACGCGGAATTTGGCAACGGTTACGGTCTTATGTCTGATTTTCTGTGAAACATATGCATTTTTAGCTATTTTCATTGCTTAAAAACCCTGCTGATTCTCTACAATTAAATGTATCATACCTTGACTTATTTGTGTGAAACTTTATATACTTATTTTATCTGCAGTTAAGGAATTCAAGGCATTTCCGAGGCTGTAAGTCTTAACGAGGTTGAATTAGTGAAAACTGTTGCCCGTATTACACTTAAACCCGGCGATATGCTGGGCGAAGATGTCATCTCCTATCACGGAGAAAAGCTATATTCCGCAGGTACTAAACTTGATCCCAAAGCTATCGCGAGACTGGCCAGACATAACATCATGGCTGTTACGATCATGGAAGCCATTGATTTTGCCGAAACGCATACCGAGAGGGTTAAGTTAAGTGAGGGTTTTAAGCAGTTTTCACGTGTCTATTATGAGTGTCTGCCGCATTTCAGGGCTATAATCGACAGTGTTGTCAAGGTCAGGATCGCTCCGGACTTAAAACAGCTTATGGGAATATATGTCAAGCTTTCTTCCCAGGCTCAAAACGGCGACGTGTTATTGGATTATCTGAGAAATATCACTCCCGACATGGAAAACATGCTCTATGAGCATCAGCTTAACTGCGGTCTGATCGCTTCGGTTTTTGCTTCATGGCAGGGAATGACCAATGAAGAGACATTCAAACTGATACAGTGCGGTTTTCTCTATGATATCGGTAAGTTGCTTTTGCCCAGCGATCTCTTTTATAAAGCCGGAAAGCTTACTGATGAAGAATTTGCTAAGATGCAGACTCATACTTCTCTCGGATACGATCTTCTCACGGAAGTCGGTATGGGCGGACCGATAGCGCTCTCCGCTCTGCAGCATCACGAAAAGGGTGACGGTTCGGGTTATCCCAATCATCTTAATGTGAGTCAGATAGATGAATATGCACAGTACTGTGCGATCGTAGATGCTTATGAAGCAATGTCTGCTCCCAAAACATACAGATATCCGCTGAATACATTTGAGATCATCTCCAATTTCGAAAAAGACAGCGGAAAATATAATAAGTTTAAGCTTAATTCCATTCTGTTCAATATCGGAAAGTCTCAGCTGGGGCTGCATGCCAAACTTTCCAACGGAAAGGAAGGCGAGGTCATACTTATCAATCCGGTTCAGATCTCAAGGCCTATGGTCAAAGATGTTAACGGTGAACTGATAGATATGGCCAATCTTCCTCCTGAGGTTGAGATATACGCTCTTTTCTGATCTCCGTTATTCCGTGAAATACCTGTCAAACATTCTTTTCGCTATGGGAACGGCATACTCTCCGCCGCTGCCTGCACCTTCTATGATTATGGTCACGGCGATCTTGGGTTCTTCAACCGGTGCAAATCCCGTAAACCAGGCGTGTGAGTCGCCCTTGTTCTGAGTAGAGAATTCTGCCGATCCGGTTTTACCTGCGGCTGTATACAGATCACTCTGCAGACGGGTGCCGGTACCTCTTTCAACAACTCCTGTCATAAGTTCGGTCAATAATGCACTCTCTTCTTTCGTCATCAGACGTCCTGCGGATACTGTACCGAAGTTTTTGACCACAGTTCCCGATTCGGATTCCACTCTGTCTATCAGATGAGGCTTCATAAGCTCACCGCCGTCAGCTATGGCACATGTTATCATGTTCAGATGCAGCGGCGATATTGAATCCTGTCCCTGTCCTATGCTGGCCTGCATCAGATTATGAGTGTCAGTGGATTCGCTGACCTGCGTATGTGATATTGATGAAGGCAGATCGTACGGAAGGTCTTTTTCAAATAACAGATCTTCCAAAGTGTCTGCGAATTTTCTTCGATCCAGACCGACACCTATATTGGCAAAGGATGAGTTACAGCTCTTGGCAAAAGATGTGGCAAAGTCCTCGGCTCCGTGCACGGATCCGTGATAGCACTTGATAGTGTTCCCCTCGTATGTGAAAGAACCGTTACAATTAAAATGATAATCGTTGTATGAGTTATTGTGTTCTCTGAGATATTCAAGCGTTGTAACGATCTTAAAGGTAGAACCGGGGGGATATTGTCCCTGGGTTACCCGGTTTAACAGACTGGTATTGGATTTATCGTTCAGCATATCGCTCCAGAGAGAATCAATTTGATTCGGATCGAAATCAGGCTTGGAGACCATGGCAAGTATTCGTCCGGTCTTTACTTCCGTAATGATCACAGCGCCTTTATATACTCCGAGGGAATCAAAAGCGACCTGCTGAAGTCCGGTATCCAATGTAGTATATACACTGTCAGCCGTCACAAGCTCGGAATCGGCTTCTGCCTGTGCTTTATTGGACAGACCTGAATGATAATTGAGCAGATAATAGTTGCCTTCGCTCTCCACTCCCATCCGTCCGTGAGAAGAATAGCCAATGGCATGAGCGAACATATTACCGTACGGATAAACCCGCCTCTGTGAAGCTGCATCTGAGCCTTCGGCTTCGGAATATGCCAGAAGCTGTCCGTCAGCGGAATAAATGTTGCCCCTTAAGTATTCTTTGGACAGGCGGGTTGCATACGTATTGTAACTGTTGTCAAACATCTCAATTTCGTGTGTGGACGCATATCGGACCATATATACGCTCATGCATACGAATAAAAGGCATATGGCTATGCCTGTATATACGATAGCTGCCGAAGAGTTTTTCATATGTTTCTGAGCTTTGACAGATTCATTCTTCATCAAATTGAGTCTTTTCTTTCTCATAGAAATCCCGCTCATCCTGCACGATAAGGCTGATGCCTGTGAGTACTTCGAATAATATGATACTGGTCAGTACTGAGCTGCCTCCGTAGCTGACAAATGGCAATGTGACTCCGGTAAGGGGGATGAACTTCACGCCTCCGCCCACAGTAAGAAACACCTGGAAAATATATGAACTGCCCAATCCGACAGCTAAAAGGCGATAAAACATGGATCTGAGACAGGCACCCATTTTCAGTGCCCTGATAAAGCTGATCATACATACCGCGAGCAATGATATACCCACAACGAATCCCATTTCTTCAACGATCGCGGAAAACACAAAATCATCCTCGACAAACGGGATAGCATTCGGATTTCCGTTCATCAGGCCTACTCCCCAGGTTGAGCCTGAACTGAGAGCAAACAGAGACTGTGTGATCTGATATCCGGAATTATCTATAGTGATCCACGGATCGATCCATGCATCTATACGATCCTGAACGTGAGTAAACATCCTATAGGCCATCAGAGTACCTGCACCTCCGAGACCCCCCGCTCCTATCACATAAAGAAAGTTCCCGGTTGCAACGAATACCATGACAACATAGATAAAAGAAAATATTAAAGCACTGCCGAGATCTTTGCTCAATACGAGTATCAGGACATGCACGAGCGCCATGGAACTTGTGACGAATACTTCCGACATACTCCGGGCTCTGACAAATCCCGAAGCAACAAAGAACACAAAAACTATCTTAATAAGTTCTGAAGGCTGGAAGGTAATGCCGCGTAAAGTATATGAGATATTGGCTCCGTAAGTGACAGTACCCGCTATAAGAACGATCCCGAGAGCGGCTATGCCAATCGAAGCATATATCCATTTAAAGGTGTGGAGAAATTTGAACTTTCTGATCACGAAAGGAACCCCCATACTGATCATCATGGATATCGAAACTATGAAAAACTGTTTGAGCGCCTTATTGTAGTTGAGTCTGGTCAGGATCACGAAGCCGGTGGTCATGAGCATGCACATATTGTTGGTAAAAAGCCGGTCTGCATAAGGATAAAGGATTCTGGCCACTACAGCTATGCCAAGCATTAACAGCTGACAGGCGACATAGAACCCCATCAGTTTCATATCACCGGACTTGAAACACATGCACATAAAGGCGGTGAAATGGAACGCGAACATACAGACATTCTGCAGATTGTACATGAGATCATTATTGTAGTAATCATCATCCCTGAACAGGATAATGCATCCCAGTACAACATACAGAACATAAGATATTCCGAGGAAATATCCCGATAATCCGGTTATATATATCTCCAGATAACTGTTCATCTATATCGCTCCACGCTTCATATGCCCGGTGGTTGTCGGCAAACCGGCGAAAAAGAAGTCGGATGCCTCATCTGTGGTGAGAAAATGCCTGATGATATCAGCAGATCTATCGCGGTCTTCTATTGTAAAATCTATGCGATATCTGTCGGCGAGTCTTTCAACGTCTTCCCTTTTTTCTTTTTTGACCTGATCATACAGGCATAGTGGTCTCTCGTTATATATTACATTGGTACATATCCTGCAATCGCATACTACAGGGAATTGCATACCCTTTCTGTCTTTGAGCATGACATATCCTTTATCCGGTCCCGATATGTGTGTATCACCGGACTGTTCACCGTGACATTTGCCGTATGATTTACGGATGCACCCGGCTGTGATCATCATAGGTATGTAACCATAGATCACAAGTGAAGATTCGTGATCGGATCTTAACTCATATAAGCCCTTTTTATTTAGTTCATATGGGTATGTGAACCCCTTAAAACCGGGTATTGCAGATAAAAATCCGGGAACATAGTTGTTAAAAGCATATATATGGGTGTCCGTAATGATTGCTTTGTCGGGCATATGCGATACAACATAACCGATCTCATCGTATGTATGCACCAGCACTCCGTTAATATAAGGATTATCATTGACCAGAGTATCAAGTCTGCTATAAAGCTTATGGGCTTCCTCACAATCGACAGGCCCGTTTCCCCTGATGATACGATCACGCAAAATGGCAGGCATCGAAATATAAATCTCAGGTACGATAGTGGAAATACGTCGATACATATCAATATCGATCGCATTTGAAACGGCTAAGTTGTAACCAATATACAGACGTCCGAAGATCCCCTGCGAATCGACCGTATCCAGCATGGCTTCGAGCTGATCTTTGGTAGTGATCAATATATCCAAAAACTTATGCAGAGGACGTGAAGCTGGTTTAAGAGGTGTAATGAAGTTTTCCGAAATACGACTCGGAACATAGCCGTTATCTTCTATGATCCTGTCAGACAGTTCATTATATGCCTGTCTTCTGAGATCATTTAATGCGGAAACTGTCATAAACACGTTATCACTCATGTCTATATCCGTATCAGAACAGACAAAACCGCTATCCCCGGTCTTTTTTAGCCTGGCGTCTATGTCTTCGACAGATAACGGTGCTTTTCGAGCAGGTTCCGGAATGCTTCCGGTAACCAAAACCGTGTTGGATCCGCAGGTTGCCGCAAGGACAGCAGCCTCACCCTCATGAATATATGCACTTATATTTGCGGTTATCTTTTCACACGGGTGTATATATTTGTCACGAATACCGGCAATAAAGCTTTCGTCATTTCCGTTATATCCCGGAGAATCCAACGTGATAAGCTGTCTGCCCTTCTCTCCCGTATAATATCCGGAAGATATGTCAGTTCGAATATACAGAGAAGAGATACGCTTTCGATCTTTATCGCTGATATGGTAATTCTCACGGCCGTATTCAAGATATTTATCAAGGTATTTACGATACATACCTGTGACACCGGCCACATATTCGGGGCTCTTCATGCGCCCTTCGATCTTGAATGAATCTATCCCTGCATCGATAAGCTGCGGAATTATATCGAGCGTACACATATCCTTCATGCTCAAAGGATACGATGCTCCTTTTTCCCGCGACTTGTCTATAACATGTCCGTCATAAAGCACATCGAAAGGAAGCCTGCAGGTTCCTGCACATCTGCCGCGATTACCGCTTCTGCCACCGATCATCGAGCTCATAAGACATAAACCGGAATACGAGTAGCACATTGCTCCGTGAATAAAGCATTCGATCTCAAGCCCCGTATCATCCTTGATATGACGTATCTCGGGAAGAGTAAGTTCTCTGGCGGGTACAATACGACTAAACCCTTGTTCCTGCATCAGGCGGGCACCATATGTATTCATGATGCTCATCTGAGTGGAGGCATGGAGTTTCAGTTCAGGGAAACAAGTATGAAGCATATCGATCAGACCGGAATCCTGGATTATGATCCCGTCAAGACCTGATTCGTAGAGCGGTTTAACTGTGTTATAAGCTTCTTCGTATTCAGTTGTATTGATCAGGGTATTAAGAGTCAGATATACAGACACACCTCTCAGGTGAGCCTGACGTATACCGGATATGAATTCATCGACGGTCAGATTGCCTGCATATGCTCTGGCGGAAAATTTATCGGTCCCTGCATATACAGCATCCGCACCTGCATTGATGGCTGCCTCGAGGCATGCGTATGTGCCGGCGGGAGCCAGTAATTCAGTTTCCACTTTGGGCTTTTTTTAGATTACGCTCCGTATTCTCCATCTTGATCTGGGTTGCGATCAACTCGTGCTTCAGGTCATAAAGCTCCTTATCACGATTCGCTATATCCTCTTCCAGAAGTTCGATCTGCTTACGGGCTTTGAAATAATCATCGGCTATATTGATCTGCAATAAAACAGACTGAGTATCGAGTGGTAAACGCTTAAACCCGTCATCATCGGCATATTCCGATATCTTGTTATTCAGATAAGCGGCAACCTTCTGCAGATACTCCTCACTCTCGTATCCGCTCAGTGTAAATACTTTACCGCCGATAATAACTTCAGTATCTGTCTTAACAGCCATAATAACCTCCGACTATCAGTAAACAACGCGTATTCAGTATAACAAAATCATTTATATATATCAATCGGGCATTTCCAGTCCTAAATGCCTGTATGCATGCTCTGTGGCCACTCTTCCGCGGGGCGTTCTGTTGATAAAGCCCTGCATGATCAGATATGGTTCGATAACATCCTCGAGAGTACCGGGATCCTCTCCCAGAGCGGCAGACAGTGTATCCAAACCTACCGGGCCTCCGGAAAACTTATGAATGATAGTATTGAGCATATTGCGGTCGACACCGTCCAGTCCGAGTGCATCCACGTCAAGCAGATCCAGACTGGTTCTGGCCACATCCCCGGTGATAACTCCATCGTATCTGACCTGGGCAAAATCGCGTACACGCTTAAGCATACGGTTGGCAAGTCTGGGAGTTCCACGACTGCGTCTGGCTATCTCCGTCTCACCGGCATCATCTATTTCAACTTCCAGTATATGTGCAGAATTATGAATGATGGTCTTTAATTCATCGACCGTATAGTATTCGAGTCTCTGTATCATGCCGAAACGGTCCCTTAACGGAGCCGTGAGCAGTCCTGCACGGGTTGTTGCGCCTATAAGCGTAAATCTGGGGAGTGATATGCGTCTGCTGACAACCGATTCACCTTTTGAGTAGATAACGTCCACGGCATAATCTTCCATGGCTGAATACATAGTCTCCTCAACCTGACGATTCAGGCGGTGAATCTCATCAATGAACAGCACGTCTCCTTTTTGGAGTTTGGACAGGATGGCCACTATATCCCCCGGAGTTTCTATAGCGGGTCCGGATGTGATCACACATTTGGCCCCCATTTCATTGGCTATGATACCTGCAAGAGTAGTCTTACCGAGTCCGGGAGGTCCGTAGAAAAGACAATGGTCCAGTGATTCATTGCGCAGTCTGGCAGCCTCGATGAAAACTTTAAGGTTCTCCTTTGTTTTCGTCTGGCCTATATAATGATCAAAGGTTTTAGGACGCAGTATATTCTCTATACTTGCATCTTCGCTGCTTCTGCCGGTCATGATCGCGGTATTGGAGCGTCCCGCACCTTCTGATGAAACCGTATCGGTATTGTATGAACCCGCATCAGGGCTGTCAGTCTGTATGGTTCTCATAAATCAGTCTCCGGTATTCCAACAAAAAGGTTTACTATCTGATGAGTTTTAAGGCCGCATTAATGATCTCGTCGACCGACGCATCCGGATCTGTATCAGCCATCAGAACAGCTCTTCTGGCTTCGGCTTCCTTGAACTGCAGGGCTGCAAGTGCGTCTATGGCCTCAGCCATATTAGGACTTATCTTGCTGTTATCTACTATGTCGACAGAAACGCCGGCTGACCCGGTAGCTGCGGCCAATACAGCTGTTGCATCATATTTGTTCTTCAGATCGACTATCAGACGTTCTGCGGACTTCTTGCCCAGCCCCGGGGCTTTTGACAGAGTCTTTACATCTCCGGTCACTATGGCTATACGTATGGCATCGGCATCCAGATATGATAAAAGGCTCAGTGCCGCCTTAGGGCCTATACCACTGACAGTGATAAGCTGTGAGAACATAGACAGATCGTCCTTTGAAATGAAACCAATGAGTTCGATCGCATTCTCACGTACGGAGGTATATGTATACAGCTTCACTTCTCCGCCTATATCCGGGAGTCTATCTGCAGTAGATGCGGGGATCTGTATGTTGTATCCTATGTTGTTTACTTCGAGAACGCAGCTGTCGGCATTTGCTTCAGCCACTTTACCGTTAAAATATGCGTACATATAATTCCTCAGATTTGTTTGGAAAGATTAATCTTCTTAAGAACAGGTAATACCAATGATGCTATAATGCCCAGCAAGGCCCCTGTCAGTGCTCCGGAAATGATCAATACCGGAACATAATATACTATCCGCGTAGTGCCGAGAACAAAGACCGCTACCATAAGCTGACCTATGTTATGTGTGACACCGCCTGTCAGACTGACACCCATCGGCCCGAATCTCCCAGTCTTATGAACCAGTGTCATACATACGAAACTTAATACGGCTCCCGCAAGTGAGTATATGATCATAGACAGATTACCGAATATAAACCCTGCAAGGATCACACGGAGCAGGTCTATTGTCAGTGCTTCTCTCCATCCGCATAGGTATAAAAGCACAACTACACAGAGATTGGCCAGACCGAGTTTGACACCGGGGATACCGAAGTTAAAAGGTATCAGTGACTCAACATAGCTGAGTATCAAAGCCAGAGTCAGGCATACCCCCATATAAGCTATGCCGGCTGTTTTTGATCCTTTCATTGCATCACCATGTCACAGCGTCGTTCTCATCAGCATCGTTCACACTGTATGTTGGAGCATCAATGACCGTAACTATGATCCCATGCGGCAAACATATGATGGACTCTCCGATTTTGGAAATCGGTTTACTGTGAACACATATCCGGTCAGGGCAGTCAGCTTCTCTCATGTCAGCGTGACCATCCGATATACGTAATATATTGACAGCATTATCCTGCTCAATGATCACTTCGCGTTCGACATTAAGGGGATAAATACAGCTCCCGGTCAAAACAGATAACCCTTCTTCACCGGAGGTGTTGTCTGATATACGTGCTTCACCGGTCTCTATCCGGATCTCAATATATCCCCCCGTGTCCTGTGCGCATCGGATAATGAGTAATATGATTCCGGCTGCCAATAAACACGCCGCAAGCAAAATAATATCATTTACATACCTGCGGCGTCTGTTTTCACTGTTATGGATTATATCACTATCGAACATATGTTTCAAGTAATACAAAACTGCGTGGCTGGACTTTTATACTGTTTCCGTCAAGTGTATTACCCGTATCTGTTGTAAGGGTTATCTTCCACTCCATCTTGTTTTTCAGCTTGGGTACAGCTATTGGTTTCGGCTCCCAATGCATATTATACACAAGATATATCAGGCGTTCATCCTTATCATCCGCATATTTATCATAGTAGAGTATACCGAAGCTGTGAGATGTTGGTCCAACGTCTGCACGCCACAGTTCCTCTCCGTGCATGGATATATCCGGATACCCGTATGAAAGGAAATCTCTTCCCGTAAATGCATGATCTGATCCGATCGCAGGGTGAGATCTGCGTATCCCGATGAGAGTTTTGACATAATCCAGAAGCTCACTTGCAAAAGCACCTGAAGACCATTTTATATAGCCGGTTGCATTATCCTGATTATATGGATTATTGTTTCCGTATTGTGTATTGCCGAACTCGTCTCCTCCGTATATCAGCGGAGTTCCCTGAGACATGAGCGTAAGCGCGAAACCATTCTTGAATTGACGTTTTCTGAGTTCCAAAATACTCTTTCTGCGTGTTGCACCTTCATAACCGCAGTTCCAGCTGTAATTGTAGTCGGCACCGTCTATTCCGTTTTCACCGTTATCAAGATTATGTTTCTCATTATATGAAACTATATCCATGGCACGCATGGTATCCTGTCTGGCAATGAAAACGATAGGATGAGATACCGGGTCCGCATCTCTAAGTTGAAGTGCCGCATCCTGAGCGGAGTTTGGATCTCCTTTAAGAAACTTGCGTATATCTGTCATGAAACTCAGATCCATATATCCGTGTTCGGGATTATACTGTTCGTCTGATCTGGTGATCGGCTCATCAGTAAGTATCTTACAGCCGTATATGATAGGATCTGTCATGATATCATCAATCGGCATTGAGCCACCTATGAGCTGGAAACCGTCGATATCATATATGGTACGCCAAAATCTCAGCAGATCGGTAATATCTCTGGATGAAAATCTTGCCGGAAATCTGAACTGGAGTATGATCTCCATGCCTGCCTTGTGTATAGCATTCACCATCTCGTGCATCTCGCGTACGGGATCTCCCGAAGCCGAATATGAATGTTTGGGCACAAAATAGTATCCATCCGTATAACCCCAGAAATTCACCATTCCGGATGGCTCATCGCCTTTTTTGATCATATCGGGCAGAGCTATGACCTCATTGAACTCATACAGAGGCATAAATATAAGTGATGTTACACCGAGAGATTTTATATAAGGCAGTTTCTGTATGATACCGCGGAAAGTACCCTTATCTCTGACCTTTGATGAGTTATGAGCAGTATATCCGCGTACATGAAGCATGTAGAATATGCTCTCTGAAAAAGGAATCGAAGTGTGATGGGCTAAATCGGTTATATGGTTGTCTGTACTGATCCTGGAAAAGGGGGATGTAATGGTTCCAAAAGAACCAAAACCATCCGAATCCTCCATTCGGGGATCGAGAAAAACAACATCACCGCTGAAAAACAGATATTTGATCCCGCGACCGTTCTTGTCCTTAAGAAATCTGGAAACCGTATCATGGCCATCGAAGCGAACTTCCATGGCACATATCCGGCCTTCCCTTGCCCAACTCGGAAAACTGATCTTAATAGGCGCACTTGTGCTCTCGGGATAAATGAGTACACCGCAATCAGAACCCGAGTCGAATTCACCGACAAAACGGATCCCTTTTGCAGTATATGCAGCCCCGAGGGGATAGGGCAAAGTCTTATGTAATGTATAGGTTCCTGTCATGATCATAAAATATAGATAATATCGGTCAGGCCGTATACCGGTTCTATATCCTTAAATACGAGCCAGCCGTATTCACCGGCGATTAATGTGGAACTTACAACTCCGCTCCTGTATTCTTCGTAACTGTAGCCTTCAGCAGCATATGCTATGATAATATTGGCTGAAGCCAATTCGCCGTCATGAATAAGTATTACTTCATCTCCTTCGCGAAACTCACCTTTGGCAACGCAGACCAAAGCGACAGTCTTACTTCCGTCACTGAAAGAGTCATCCACATAAGCCACGGATCCTGCATGTGAAGGAGCTGAATCTATAGCATCGCGAATACGCTGTTTGTATAATATAAAGTCTTCACGAACAGCATCCAGATTCACTTCATCGAGTTCATCCGAATCTCCGTCGATGTAATACATGCTTCGCTCCATACGTTCACAATCAGCACAGATATAGCCATCGGCTATTTTGTGAGCCTTATCATCAAAAGGCTTTCCGCATATCGGACATACTCCGTCGTAAGCTTCGGACTCTTCATATTTATTATCGTAATCATCATCCTGGTAGTCTTTTTCTCTGAATGTATATGATGAAGCGTTGGCATCAATGATATTTCTGACTTCGAGAACGGTCATTGCGGCCGAATCATCTCCGCCTGCGTCCACAAATCTCTGCATACATACACCGCATATAGCTCCATTAGAAAGCATGTACGCATTATCTGCATCAATCCGCGATCCGCACAGCGGACAATAATATATTTCTTTCTCTTCAAAAGCTGACATAAGGTTTAACCTCTGAAATCTCCTGTATATTTTTTATTGATCGATATATTCCATATTACTGTTTGCCTGATCGATCATTCTTGTAAGTGAATCACCGCTTCCGATCAATTCGTTACCTGCCGTACGACTCTGATAGATGTATATTCCTCCGATTAGTACTAGACAGATGATAGCTGATATTATGATCGGTATTACGCCGGCAGGGCGTTTACGTTCCGTTGACGGAGTCGTTTTACCATCCGATGAATGATCAATGGCTTCGGGAACAGAAGGAGCAATCTCCGGCATTGGTTCCTTGGTTTCGTCAGTGTTGACTACCGGTTCAACGGTTTTAAAAGATTGCTTTTCCGGTATGGGGACTCCGCATTTCATACAGAACAAAGCCCCTTCCGGTACTTCTCTTCCGCATTTTCCGCAAAATGACATGTCTGATTATTCCTCCGTTATACAAAAGAGATTATTCTTCTTCAATCTCGTATTTATCAGGTAACTTGAGCGTCAAAGGATCCGAAATGCCTGAACTTAACTGTTCTTCATACCAGCTCATCAGACCGGGAAGTTCGTCTTCGGAATAATCCGACCATTTGCTGCCCCATTTTACCAATCTGATGCAATAATTAAACTGCTGTTCATCATCGTATGAACAGATACCGTCGATCTCCATAGTATCTTTATGGGTAATGTTTCCCGGCTCAATGATCCAATCGCCGGGTTTGATATCATCTCCGTCCCAAAATGTTCCCTTCTCGGATGTGAAAGCCCCAAGCTCGGTCATCCCGTCACAGTTATTTGTTCCGAAAACATCTGCTACGGCATAATCATTGTCCCATATATGAATCTCGGTATTTCCTTCATCGTCTATACCGCTTCTTCCCAAAACATAAAACTGATAGCCTTCATTATCTTTCCAGACCGGATCTATGGGTTCCAAAGTCCAGTATCCGAACCAGTAGCCATCCCAATAATCGTGCATAGCCTGTGTTACGCCGGGTTCAGCTTCTTCTGTTTCCGCTTCAGCTTCAACTTCGTTTTCCTCTTCAACAGGTTCTTCGGCAGTCTCTGTTATCTCCGGCTCTTCTGCGTCTTCTTCCTCCGGTGCGGGTGCTGTAGGATATACAGGTTTAGCAGGTATGGGATCATTGCTCAAAGTAAACTCAAGTGTAAAACCAGTATCGGCCAAAGCCAGTTTATTGCCCTTTACCAATGCGGGAATATCGCCAAAAGAGCTGTGTACCACACCTTTGGTCGCATCGTATGTAATATCTTCGGGAGTGCCCTTGATCACGATATAGCCGACTCCATTGTCAAAGACCGCATAGCTGCTGTCGTCCAGATCACCGAACTTTCCGATAGAACCGGCCTGTTCACTGACAGAACTGAGTTTATAGTATCCATCCGGAGTTTGCTGGGCTCCGCAGCCGGATAATACTATAAGGCATGACATTACCATGGCTGTGATCATAGAAAACCTTTTGATCAGATCAGATAAAGGGTTTACATAATGCATCATTATTACTCCTTTCGGATGAGATACAAAAAAAGACACATACACAGATATAATACCATATAATAGAGCTCGATACATACTTACAATCTTACATTCGATTATTATGCTTAATGTATGTTAAGATAAATTATCCGGATATATTATTCATTCGGAAAAATACGCAGATTACGGAGGTATGGAAATGTCTGATGATATCATGAAAGAAGCTCCGGACGAATCCGAAGCCGAAGAAATGACGGTAACGATAAGCTTGGATGACGGTGACGTGGTTTGTGCGGTTATAACCATATTTGAAGTTGAAGGCCGGGACTATATCGCTCTGCTTCCTCTTGATGAAAACGGAGAAAACACTGACGGTGAAGTTTGGCTCTATAGATACAGTGAGAATCCCGATGACCCTAACGAAGAACCCGAACTCGGGTACATCGATGATGATGATGAATTCGAAAAAGTCGAGGAAGCCTTTGATGAATATCTTGATTCGGTAGAATTCGACGAAATGCTGTAAATATATTCAATCCCCGCCATCGGCGGGGATTGCTGTTTTTTCTGTATTATCCTTTAACCACTATGTTCACGATCTTGCCGGGAACATAAATCTCCTTGACGATCTCCTTACCTCCGATACGGTCGCCCAGTTCTTCTTTGGCCTGAGCTATGATATCTTCTTTTGCTCCGTCAGCAGCCACTGCTATGGTGGATCTGAGTTTACCGTTGACCTGTACAGCAATCTCTATGGTGCTCTCAACAGTCTTGGCTTCGTCATATTCAGGCCATGTCTGCTGATATACATATCCGCCGTAGTTAAGCGTATCCCAGATCTCTTCGGTGATATGAGGAGCTACAGGATTAAGCAGGATCAGGAATGTCTTAAGTTCGTCCTTAGTTACACTGCCTTTCTTCGTGAAGTCGTTAATAAGACTCATCAGTGCAGCGATCGCGGTATTAAACTTAAGATTCTCGAAATCCAAGCTCACCTTCTTCACTGTCTTATGCATGGTTGCTTCAAGATCGGATGAATAGCCTGTCTCATCGTTTACGATATCCTGAAGTTTCCATACACGCTCAAGGAATCTGCGGCATCCCTTAACACCCTCATCCTGCCAAGAGGCAGCGAGATCGAATGCACCGATGAACATCTCATAGGTACGCAGTGTATCTGCACCGAACTCATCGATGATCTCATCGGGATTGACAACATTTCCGCGTGATTTAGACATCTTCTCACCGTTTGATCCGAGGATCATGCCGTGAGAAGTACGCTTCTGATAAGGTTCTTTGGTCGGTACTACCCCCTGATCATACAGAAATCTGTGCCAGAATCTGGAGTACAGCAGATGCAGTGTCGTATGCTCCATTCCACCGTTGTACCAGTCTACGGGGAGCCAGTATTTAAGCGCCTCGGGGCTGGCAAGTGCCTCTTTGTTATGAGGATCGGTATATCTCAGGAAGTACCATGATGAACCGGCCCACTGCGGCATGGTATCCGTTTCACGCTGTGCAGGACCTCCGCACTTCGGACAGGTAGTATTAACCCATTCTGTCATGGTGGACAACGGTGATTCACCGGTATCCGTAGGCATATAACTGTCAACTTCGGGCAGCTGAAGCGGAAGCTCGCTTTCGGGTATAGCCACGTATCCGCACTTATCGCAATGCACTATCGGAATAGGTTCTCCCCAGTAACGCTGTCTCGAGAATACCCA
>CAMONC010000032.1 GCA_946620235.1 uncultured Lachnospiraceae bacterium
CCAATTTATGATAGAATAATAAATTGGGAGATAGGGTATGCGAGTAGCTATTTGTGATGACAGTCAATTGGATGCAAAGCGTATAGAGTGGGCTCTTTCAAGCACTAGTGCCGATACGGAGATAACATACTATTCCTCCGGGCATGCGTTCATAGAAGCGGTTGAGAGCGGCATTCTGTATGATGTTGTTTTTTTGGATATATATATGCCCGGCGAGAACGGTGTCGATGTTGCCGAGCGTATCAGAGAACTCTTGCCTGATATAGGCATCATCTTTTCCACTTCAAGTCCCGATCATGCGGTCGAGGCATTCAAGGTTCAGGCGGTTGATTATCTCATTAAGCCCAGTCCGGAGATCGACATAGTCAGGGCGTTTACCAGAGTAGGACTTGCTGCTGACCGACGTTCCAATACAGTCCTGATCAAGGCCGGCGGAGAGATCCTGGTTTTCAACCAGGCAGAGGTCGCCCGTATTGAGAGTGATAAGCATTATACGCATATAATCACTACGGATGGATCGGATACTACCCTGCACATGAATTATTCCGATGTGGCAGCGAAGTTCACACGTGGCTTCATGCAGGTGAAGAGAGGATTGACCGTGCGCATGGACCAGATACAGAGGATCAGCGGTGATATGGTACATATGTCCGATGGCCTCTCTTTCAAAATGAGTCGCGAACGTAAGGATGAACTTGTGAAAATGTATCTTGATTACATGGAAGGCAAATCCGTATCCTCATCCGATAAGTGATCGCTATACCCGACCGCTAACCCCCGCTGCATTTAAACCCAACCATACATTATCTCATAAGTATATGAAGAGTCGCAGACATATACCTGTTATCATATTTGTAGCTTCATTGCTGTTGATAGTCACATCTATGAATACCTGGATGGTCTACAAGCAGACGAGACAGCAGACCAGAGATACCGGCGTATACCAGCTCAGGCTGATAAGCGGAGAGCTGGAGAACATGATCGGAAATGCCGGAAATCTCACCATGGAGCTCGCTTTGTCAGCCAGTGAATACCTGGAAGATGAGCAGGCACTTGAGGCATTTATGTATGAGCGGAAGACCGAGATAGTCGCAGGTACCTCCGGCGCTTTCAATATGTATATAGCAGGCTCCGACTTTTCGTTTTTTCCCGATTTCGATATGCCCGATGACTATATACCGACTGAACGATTGTGGTATAAGGGCGCGATAAAGACCGCCGGACGGCCTTATGTATCCCCGCCGTATCAGGATGCGATGACGGGCGATATCTGTTATACCGTATCGGTCATGCTGGGTGACGGAGATACCGTTCTCGGTGTCGACTACACAATGGAGACCATACAGAATCACATCGCACAGATGTATCAGAACGGGTCTCATAATGCCGTGATCGTAACAGACGAGGGGATCATAGCCGGCTGCTCGGATCAGTCGCTTATCGGCTCGAAGCTGATCAGCGCCCTGCCGGACTATGCAGGCATATGGTCTCTGGCGAGGAATACCGAGGGGGTAGTGACATCCAGGATCAAGGCCGATCATCTGTATGAGAATCTCTTTGCCACCAAATCGGGTAACGGATGGTATCTGATCGTCAGCGAGAGCGACTGGGATATGTACAGTGAGTCGTATGTACAGCTTGCTGTCACGATCACGCTTTCACTGATGCTGTTCGCAGTGGTGATAGTTCTGTATATGCAGGCGGTACGTGACCATAAGCGTGCAGAGGATGCGCTGGCCTCGAGAGATGAATTCATATCCGGCATAACCGATGAATTGAAAAAACCCCTGATACGGATACTGAACAGCTCGAGTGCGGATAATACGGACAGTATATATGATTACAGAGCTGAACTGGCACGTATTCATACGGCCGGTGAGAAGCTTTCGGAGATGATAGAGCAGATCATCTCATATTCCAGTCTGGTCAGAAAGGACAGTCCGGACACCGGGCATACCACAGTCCGAAAGGGAATATCCCACAGGAGATTCAGGACGATCGTTCTGATGCTCCTGTTCGTGACTATGTTCATAAGCCTGTATATCAACGTTACCGCCACTTACAGATGGGGGAACGAGATGATGCGCAGTCAGGCTGAGGCTTATGAGTTTCAGCTGTCGGAGTGGATAGATTCGCAGAAGAGCATTCTGGATATGTTCGTAAGCGGTATATCAGTTAACCCCGGAGTATTGGATGATTATGAAACCACGGTGGATTTTCTGAATCGTATCACGCAACAGTATCCGGATATTTCTGTCACATATTTGGCCAACCCGGATATGGATCCGTGCGTTTACATGAATAACGGCTGGAAGCCTGAAGCAGGATGGAAGGTTGAGGAGCGTCAGTGGTATATAGATACGGTTTCATCTGAGACCGGATGGAACATCTCGGCACCGTATTATGATGAGCAGACGGGGGCATACTGCGTGACCATTTCCGAGGCCGTATATGACGCGGAGACAGGGCAGTTCCTCGGGTGCTTCGGCATAGACTTCTTCATGGATAAGCTGGTGGATATACTGGGTGGCAGCTACAGCGACCACGGATATGCTTTTCTGGTGGATACCGAAGGCGATATCATCAATCATCCTCACGGAAACTATCAGATGACGTCCGATTCGCAGACCAATATTTCACGTCTGCCTTACAGTGAGATCAAGGCGGACGGTCACAGCACCAAGACCATACGCGACTATGACGGTTCACTCCGTATCATTACCGCTCTGAGGAACGAAGAGTCGCAGTTTATTGTATATGTCGCATCGGACATGTGGATGATATATGGTCGCATGATAGTGTATTCCGTGATCTGTCTTATCGTGTTCGGGATATGCATCGTACTGGTGTACAGGCTTCTGTCGAACCTCATACGCTCGCAGGATGAAGCCAACTCAAACATGCGTAATGCGGCGGATGCGGCTATTGCGGCAGGACAGGCGAAGAGCCGTTTCCTGGCACAGATGTCACATGAGATACGCACCCCCATCAATGCCGTGCTCGGCATGAACGAGATGATACTGCGTGAAACGACCGATGCCGGCATCAGGGAATACGCAGACAATATACGGGCGGCAGGTAATAATCTGCTCTCCATCATTAACAGTATCCTTGACTTCTCCAAGATCGAGGATGGCAAGATGGAGATCATACCGGTCAGATATGACCTAGCTTCTGTAGTCCATAATCTGGTGAACTCCATAGCACAGAGAGCCCGGGAGAAAAACCTGGAGCTGTGCGTCTATGTGGATGAGAAGCTTCCCGCTGTTCTGTATGGAGATGACCTGCGCATATCGCAGGTGGTCATAAACCTGCTGACCAATGCTGTAAAATATACCGACCGGGGTTCAGTGTCTCTGAGCGTGACTGAAGATCACAGAGAAGGCGATTCGGTTTACATGAGTTTCAAAGTGACCGATACAGGAATAGGCATCAAGAAGGAAAATCTTGATAAACTCTATATTTCGTTTGAGAGGATCGAGGAGACCAGAAACAGAAACATAGAAGGAACCGGACTTGGTATGTCCATTGTTACCCGACTGCTTGATATGATGGGCAGCTCGATAAATGTGGAGAGCGTATACGGCGAAGGGTCGGAGTTTTCATTTGTCATCAGACAGACTATAGTCGATCCTCATCCGATAGGAGACTACAAGCAGCGTCTGGGTCTTACCGACCGCGCCGGCAGCTCTGTTCATCCATATGTAACCGGGGCAAAGATCCTCGTGGTGGACGACAACGAGATGAATCTGAAGGTTGCCGTCGGTCTGCTTAAGTTAAACGGCGTCAAACCGAATCTCGCTCTTTCCGGTGAAGAAGCCCTGGAGCGGATGAGAGAGACTGCCTATGACATCGTTTTCCTGGATCATATGATGCCGGGTATGGATGGCATAGAGACGCTTGCCAGACTTAAAGAAGAGAACCTGATCCCGAAGGGGTGTGTGATCATAGCGCTTACCGCTAATGCCGTGGTGGGAGCCAGAGAGCAGTATCTGGAGGCAGGTTTTAAGGATTATCTGTCTAAACCCATAGACGTGGAGAAGCTGGAGGATATACTGGTTAAATATCTTCCCGCGGAAATGGTGGAGATGAAATCATCCGGTAATGATTCCGGGAACGATGCGGATGGAGAAGACATAGAGATATTGGAATTTGCACCCGGTGAAGGCCTGGAACAGACAGGTACGGAATCCGAAGAAAAATACGATGTCGATACGATCATATCCCGTGC
This sequence comes from uncultured Lachnospiraceae bacterium, assembly GCA_946620235.1. Lineage (GTDB taxonomy): Bacteria > Bacillota > Clostridia > Lachnospirales > Lachnospiraceae > XBB2008. The sequence continues at coordinate 4,232 of CAMONC010000032.1, forward strand.
TATGCGCAGCTCACTGGACGTGTCGTCCGGAATAGAGTACTGTGGCAGTGACAAGGGACTGTATGCAGAGCTGCTGTCGGATTATGTTGGTGAGTATGAGGACAGACGTAACAAGCTGGGTGAGTACTTAAAGAGTGCGAATGTCAAGAAATACCAGATCCTTGTACATTCGCTCAAATCAACTTCACTGACTATAGGTGCCGAGGAAGTATACGATGAGTCCAGACGTATGGAGGAAGCGGCGGCCGCAGGCGACATACCGTATATGGATGCACATCATGATGAGCTGATGAACAGATATGCCGAACAGGTTCGTGAAGTGGCCGGCATATTGGGGATAAAGGATATATAAGAGGAGATAATCAGTGGCGGATTGGATCATAGTGGTAGATGACGACATAGCCAATCTCAAGATGGCCGGTCATATATTGAGCAAAAACGGTATGCGTGTTACGGCTCTTAAATCAGGTGCACTGCTGCTTGATTATGTGAAAGAACACGGATTACCCGATATGGTGCTCCTGGATATACTGATGCCCGATATGGATGGCTTCGAAACTCTGGTTCATCTGAGGGAGTATGAGAAAGAAACGGATCAGCGTACAACACCTGTTGTTTTTCTGACTGCAGATGAGAATAAGAGTGTCGAAATGCGCGGCTTCCAGATGGGAGTATCGGATTTCGTGCGTAAGCCCTTCGATCCGGATGTTCTGACCCAGCGTATACTCCATATCATAGCCGAGAACCGTAAGATGATGAACATCACCGAAGAGGCTACCAGAGACGGGCTGACCGGCTTTCTTAATAAGGAGTCTACCAGAGATCGTATAGAGGCCATGGTGAAAAATGATACCGGTGCTTTGTGTATGATCGATCTGGATTCTTTCAAACTGGTGAATGACATATACGGTCATGATATGGGTGACCGTGTACTCGTTCTTTTCTCGGAAATACTGAATGCACATATGGGTGAGGGCAGTGTCTGCGGACGTATCGGCGGAGACGAGTTCCTTATGTTCGGAATGAATATGCGTCGTGAGAGCGATATCAGGTCTTTCAGTGAAGCCATCAATACCGAGCTGGTAGCGGGAGCCAAGAAGCTGATGGGTGAGGATATGCGTATACCGCTTGGCGCCTCGGTCGGTGCGGTATCTGTACCTCAGCAGGGCACTGATTATGATGATCTCTTCTCAATGGCGGACAAGGCTCTGTATCTGGTCAAGGACAGAGGAAAGCACGGCTATACCATGTTCAGGGACGAATCTGAGGATTCGCTTTCAGGCGGAGTGCGTGACATGGACCTGCGTACCGTCAGCAAGCTGCTGGAGGAGAGGTCCATTCCCCAGAGTGTTATGTGGATGGGGCGTGAGGCTTTTTCCAATGTCTATCGTTACATGATGAGATATCTGGAACGATATGACGTATATGCATACAAAGTACTTTTTACATTGCACTTTACGAGCCCTGATATCGCTGTGAACATGAGAGAACGAGTGATCGAAGCATTGCGTGACGTGATCAAGGTTTCTCTGAGAAACAGTGATATCATGGTCCAGATCAGTCCGGAACAGTTTTTCCTGCTGCTGCCGGAGTTGAGTCCCGAGCATGTAGACCGCGTTATCGGACGTATGGTGAGTGCATGGAACAAGAATGAGCTCAGCGAGCATACGGAACTTAAATATGAGTATTCCGGTGCAACCAGCGGAGACAGTAAAAGACAGGTTGCTCCCGGAGGCAAATATCATATCGTAGTGGTGGATGATGACGGCACTAACCTCAAGATGGCGGAACATATACTGAAGACGGAAGGCATGACGGTTACAAGCCTTAAGTCCGGTGAAGAACTCCTTGATTATGTACAGGAGAACGACCCTACGCTTATACTTCTTGACGTGAATATGCCGAAGATGGACGGCTTCGAGACTATGCACAGACTGACGTCCAAGGGCGGCAGAGTTTCACGTATTCCGGTCATATTCCTGACGGGGACCGATGATGACAGTACGGAGACTCATGGTTTTGCCATGGGGGCCATGGATTTTATACGTAAGCCCTTTGTTCCGGAGATCCTGATCGTCAGAGTCAGACACGCGATAGAGCTGATCAGGCTTCAGAACAGCTTGAAGTCTGAGGTCAGCGAAAAGGTTGAAGAGAATGAGCGGCTCTCGATGCATATCATCCAGGCGCTGGCTGCTTCCATAGATGCGAAGGATAAGTATACCAGCGGTCACTCGGGCCGTGTGGCAGAGTATTCCAAGGAGATATCGGCCAGATACGGATACGATCTCGATTCTCAGAACAAAATATATATGATGGGATTGCTTCACGATGTAGGCAAGATCGGTATCCCTGACAGTGTTATCAATAAGAAGGGCAAACTGACCGACGAAGAGTACGAACAGATCAAGAAACATCCTGTATTGGGTGATCAGATTCTTAAAAACATCATTGAGCTGCCCGGATTGTGTACGGGTGCGAGATGGCATCATGAGAGGTATGACGGACGTGGCTATCCGGACGGACTGGAGGGCGGTGCCATACCGGAGGCAGCACGTATAATAGCCGTAGCCGATGCATATGATGCGATGAGCAGCCGTAGGAGCTATCGTGATGTACTGCCTCAGGAGGCAGTTCGCGCGGAAATCGAGAATTGCCGCGGTACGCAGTTTGATCCGGTGTTTGCTGATATTATGCTTGCTATGATCGATGATGATCCGGAATACAGGATGAGAGAGGAATAGCACTTGTTATGAATGTCCCTGAACATAATCAGGAGGAAAACGAACTATATAAATCATCTCATTTGATGATTCTGATAAGCTACACACTTTTCTCAGTCATTCTGATAGGTGAGTCCATTCTTATGGGATGGGAGAAATGGGCTATGGTGCTCATTGTTTTCGGCGTCACTCTGGGATGGGTCGCCCATATCAGACGATGGATGACTGATTATGTGCGGTTATGGATGTATTCTCTGCTGATGATGGCTACGTATTTCTTTTACGGGATACATCTGACCAGCACATTTGACATCGCTCTGGTCATATCTGTGGTCATCATGCTTTATACGATGACCGGATACAGGTCTCTGGTCCTGCTTTGCCAGGTTTCTTTCTTTGTTACTTTTGCATATGGGCTGTTGAATGTTTATCATAGCGGAACTGTCATAGATCCTCTGTTGGTATCCAGATCCATGCTTCATATAGGCATGGTACTGATGGTCGGGTGGGTCAGCCGTACCATCATCGATAAATGGAACAAAGTCACCGGCAATTCTGCCGAGGAGATCAAGCTCCTGAAGGAACAGACAGACCGTCTTAATCACTTCCTTGCCAATGTATCCCATGAGATCAGAACACCGATCAATGCTGTTATGGGGCTTTCGTCTGTTTTGGAGAAGGAGAACCTTCCTCCCCAGATATCCGAGAATGTATATGCCATCTCTCAAGCCGGTCACAGAGTAGCCGAGCAGATGGGTGACATTCTGGACTATACCGAGATAGATATGAATAAACTGTCGGTGACACATGAGGTGTATATGATCAGCTCTCTGATCAATGATGTGCTCACCCAGCTTAACTTCGCCGATGAGTTCGGACTGGGACTTATCGTAGATATGGAAGCTCGTATCCCCGCGGAACTGGTCGGTGATGCCGAGAAGATCAAGAAGATTCTCTGGCACCTGATCACCAACGGATATAAATTCACTAAAGAAGGCGGAGTTTATGTACATATATATCCGATAAAGCGTGAATACGGTATCAATCTGATCCTGGAAGTTAAAGATACCGGCGTGGGTATCGCCGAGGATGAGATGGATCATATATATGACGGATTCTATCAGTCGGATTCCGGTCATACCAGAACAGTAGGCGGTCTTGGACTCGGTCTTTCGATAGTAAACGGATTCGTAAAAGCCATGAGTGGTGTTATGACTGTGGAAAGCGTAGAGGGCGAAGGTACTACAGTTCGTGTCAGTCTGCCGCAGAAAGTTGAGGATCCCGAACCGTGTCTGTCAATACGAGAGCGTGAGAACTGCAGCGTAGCCGGATTTCTCGGATTTATGACGACCGGACATGCTTCCGTCAGAGAGTACTATATGGAAATGATAGCTCATCTGGTTACCGGGCTGGCGGTTCCTTTTCAACGTGTTCAGTCCATAGCGGAACTGGATAAGCTCGTCGCAACATCACATATTTCTCATCTTTTCGTTGGTACCGGAGAGTATCTGGAGAACAGGGAGTACATAGATGCTCTTAAGGACAGCATGAATGTGGCTGTTGTAATGGACCGGGGGTTCACCGGAGAGATATCTCAGGGGCTTACTCCGCTACCCAAACCTTTTTATGGTGGGCAGGTTGCCAATTTCCTGAATCATGCTTTTGATGAGGGTGTATTCCACACTGCTGAGAAGATGGTATGTCCGGGGCTTAATGTACTGGTAGTGGATGACGAACCCATGAACCTGCTCGTGGCGAGAGGCATATTTGAGGCTTATGAGATGACGGTTTCCACCGCGTCGGGCGGCGAAGAATCCATCCGTATGTGTGAAGATAACGATTATGATGTGGTGTTCATGGACCATATGATGCCCGGAATGGATGGCGTAGAGGCCATGAAGAAGATAAAGGCCCATGCGCTTAAGTCGGGCAAGGAGATCATAGTCATCGCACTTACGGCGAATGCGATCAGTTCAGCCAAGGAGATGTTCCTGTCGGAGGGTTTCGATGGTTTCGTGCCCAAACCGATAGAGTTGTCTGATCTGGAACGGGTGCTAAAGCGTGAGCTTCCGAAGACTGCGGTCGAATATCGCAAGATTGAAACAAATACTCAAACAGGAAGAAAGATATCATCTACATCGGATACTCAGGGATCGGATGATCACGATGTTGATACGGCAGACGGGGATTGGTTGAGCGCACTTAAAACATGCGGGATGGATACGGCGGCGGCCATCAGATACTGTGCCGGTGATATAGAATTCTACAGACAGCTGCTGACGGAATATGCATCCAACAAGGACAAAAAGATCTCTCAGATTCGTGATCTGTATGATACCGGGGATCTGAAGGGATACGAGATCAGGGTTCATGCGATTAAGAGTACCTCACGTATGATAGGAGCCGGGACCCTTGCCGAGATGGCATCTGATCTTGAAAAGGCAGCCAAAAGAGAAGATATTGAAACTGTCAGATCTGAGCATTTCATGTTCGCCGATAAATATGCCGGAACGCTTGAGGTTATAACCAGGGCACTTGATATTAATGACGAAACGGATAACGGTGCTGAAGACGGAGTTTTTGAGTTTGATCCGGACTCTGAGAACGTTGATGCCGAAGGATCGGAGGTGACCGGATATGAGGGATAAGTTTCAGGCTCTGTCCGATCGGTTGCTGGATCCGGAACGTGATTTTCAGAAGCGGAATTTTCTGTTACTGACGGTTATCGCCGAGATCGCACTTTTCCTTGTATTTATGGCAGACCTGTTGATAGGAGAGAATATCGTAGAATGCATAGTCCTGCTGTCTATGCTGATAATAGCGCCTGTCATCACATATTACGCGATAAATAAAGGACACACTCAGCTGTGCGCAGGAATAATAGCAGTTGGTATCATATTTATTCTTCTGCCTGTATCCTTCTTTTTCGGGGGCGGACTGACCGGTGGAACGGGCATATGGTTTGTGGTTTCCTACCTTTATATAGGAATGATCTTATCCGGCAGACTTCGTGTAGTAATGCTTTCTCTGCTTACGGCCATGCTTTTCGTGTTATACGGAGTGAGCTATTTCCTCCCCGGGATGATCGAAACTCATAACCGTCCCATGTGGTACCTGGATTCCATAATATCCATAATCCTGGTGGGGATCATGGTATATTCCATGGTGCTGTTCCAAAATAAGCTGTATATGGGGGAGAACAGGAAAGCGAGAGAACAGGCCAGGGAGATCGAGGAACTCAATCGTGCTCAGAACAGATTCTTTTCCAGTATGAGCCATGAGATACGTACTCCCATTAATACGATCATCGGCCTGAATGAGATGATCCTGCGCGAGGATGTATCGGATGAGGTGGCTGAAGACGCTCTGAACATTCAGTCCGCATCAAGAATACTGCTGTCGCTGATCAATGATATACTGGATATGTCCAAAATGGAATCCGGTAAGATGGATATCGTGTATGGCACATATAACGTGGGCGATATGTTATCCGAGATCGTGAATATGATCTGGATCAGAGCTCATGAGAAGGGCCTCGAATTCACAATAGATGTGGATCCGGATATTCCGTCACAACTGTATTCGGATGAAGTCAGGATCAAGCAGATAATAATTAATCTGCTCAATAATGCCGTAAAATATACGCAGGAAGGCAGGGTAACACTGTCTGTTCACTTGAGCGGTATAGAGGATGACGGACGTGCTGCCGTTACATATTCCGTGGAAGATACCGGTATCGGCATACGTAAGGAGAACATCCCCCACCTGTTCGAGGCGTTCAAGCGCGTCGATGTGGAAAAGAACAAATACATCGAAGGTACCGGTTTGGGCCTTTCCATAGTCAAACAGCTGACGGATCTGCTTGGTGGGACATTATCCGTTAACAGTATATATACAAAAGGATCCACTTTTTCCGTGACCATCAGGCAGGAAGTGATGGATAACAGTGTCATAGGCAGGTTTGATCCGGGACATCTGAACGAGCGGTGCGGAAGGTCATATTATCATCAAAGCTTCGAGGCACCTGAGGCCAAAGTTCTGGTAGTGGATGACGATTCCGCGAATCTGCTGGTGACCACCAAGCTGCTCAGAGATACGAAGATTAGGGTAGATACCGCACACAGCGGAACAGAATGTCTCGAACTGACTCTTCAAAATGAGTATAATGTAATTCTGATGGATCATATGATGCCCGAAATGGACGGGATTGATTGCCTTAGAGCCATCAGGGAACAGTCCGGAGGATTATGTAAAGACACGCCTGTAGTAGTACTCACGGCAAATGCAGGCAGTGAGAATCAGGCTCTGTACAGAAGAGAAGGCTTTGACGGCTATCTGCTCAAACCCGTAGATGCCGGGTTGCTGGAACGTACATTACTCAACCTGCTTCCCGATGATCTCATCAGACTGGCAGATGGGAATATGGACGATAATGATATGGCCCGGATAGTGAGAGAAACTACTCACAAGGTTCCCATTCTGATCACTACGGACAGTGTGTGCGATCTCTCAAAGGAGATACTTGCGGCCAACCAGGTAGTCAGTCTGCCGTATCGGGTATATATGCAGAACGGCATATTCCTGGATGGGCTGGAAGCTGACAGTGATGTAGTGGTCCGTTATCTGGAGGACAAAAATGTTACCGCCAGCAGTGAACCGCCGACCGTAGCCGAATATGAAGAGTTCTTTTCCGAACAGCTTACTCATGCGCAGCACATCATACATGTGGCTACAGGCCGCCGGACCAGTATGGGATACAGAAACGCATCGGAAGCATCACAGGCATTTTCTAATGTGAAGATACTGGATTCCGGCCAGCTTTCGAGCGGAATGGGCCTTATGGCTCTGGAAGCGGCGAAGATCGTAGACAGCGGTGAAACGGATACGGATGAGATCATCAGACGTCTTCAGCGCAAGAGAACCAAGATACAGACCAGCTTCATCGTGAGCAGTACCGAATACCTGTATCGCGGTGGCAGATTATCCGAACGCGTTCACAGGATATGCAGTGCTCTGATGGTACATCCGGTGCTTGCAATGAAGGACAGCAATCTGCGTGTTTCGGGTATTATACTGGGTAACATGGAACGTACCCGGGATATATATATACGCAGGGCACTGAGGGATCCGGCAGATATCGACAGATCGGTACTGTTCATAACTTATGTGGGTATGAAACGTTCCGAGATCGAGACGATCAGAGATAAAGTACTGAAGCTGGTACCGTTTGAGCAGGTTTACTTGCAGAAAGCATCACCGGCGGTATCGATCAACAGCGGCCCCGGCACGTTTGGACTTTTGTTTTCGAGAAAGTAAGACCGGTTACGGACAATCGGTTTACATAATATAGTTAATACACAACCAACACAGAGAGGTGAGAAAATGATCAGAGACAATAAGGTTTTTCTGGGAATGGCAGATGGCGAGAGAGTTGAGTTCGACCTGAAAATGGCTAACCGCCACGGTCTTATAGCAGGAGCTACGGGCACGGGTAAGACGGTCAGCCTGAAGGTTATCGCTGAGAGTCTGTCCGATGCGGGTGTTCCTGTTTTTATGGCGGATGTCAAGGGCGATCTTGCCGGTATGTGTGAACCCGGTGAGGATAAGGAATTCGTCAAGGCCAAGAAGGATGAATTTGCCCTCGAAGAGCAGGGATTCTCCTTTAAGGGCTATCCCGTGAACTTCTGGGATGTATACGGTAAAGGCGGCATGCCTCTTCGTACCACCGTATCCGAGATGGGCCCGCTGCTCATGTCCAGAATACTGGGACTGACCGATACTCAGGCAGCTGTCCTGACAGTAGTATATAAGATTGCTGATGATAATGATCTGCTCCTGATCGATACCAAGGACTTAAAGGCAATGCTTGCATATGTTGAAGAGAATGCCGCTGATTTTGCCATGGAATACGGTAATATGTCCAAGCAGAGCCTGGCTGTCATCGTCAGAGCTGTAGTTGCACTGGAGAGTCAGGGCGGAGAGCAGTTCTTCGGCGAACCTGCACTGGATATCAGTGACTGGCTCACGACCAATTACGACGGTAAGGGCATGATCCAGGTTCTGGATGCCAGAGATCTGGTGAATTCACCTGCGATGTATTCCACTTTCCTGCTTTGGATGATATCGGAGCTGTACGAATCACTCCCTGAAGTGGGTGATCTGGAGAAGCCGAGAATGGTATTTTTCTTCGACGAGGCACATCTGCTTTTCGACAGTGCTTCCAAGGCTCTGCTTGAGAAGATCGAGCAGATCGTGAAGCTGATCAGATCCAAGGGCGTGGGTATATTCTTTGTAACCCAGTCACCCAAGGATGTACCCGATTCTATCCTCGCACAGCTGGGCAACAAGGTTCAGCATGCACTTCACGCTTATACGCCTGCCGAGACCAAGGCTGTAAAGCAGGCTGCAGAGTCATTCCGTGCAAATCCCGGATTCGACACCTATGATACCCTGATCAATCTCGGCATAGGTGAGGCACTCGTATCCACACTTGAGGCTGACGGTGTACCTACCATAGTTCAGAAGACATCCATCCTGCCTCCTCAGTCATCGACCGGAGCCATAGATGATTCCGTGAGAAAGCAGATGATCGAGAGCGGTTCTCTGTATAAGAGATACAATGATTTCTTCGACAGGGATTCCGCATATGAGTTCCTTACCAGGAGAAATATGGAAGCTCAGGCTGAAGCCGAGCGACTTCGTGCCGAGGCAGATGCAAAGAAGCAGGCTGAGATAGAAGCCAAGGAAGCCGAGAAGAAGGCAGCCGAGGAAGCTAAGAACGCCGAGAAGGAAGCTGCAGCAGCAGCCAAGCAGGCAGAGAAGGAAGCCGCAGCAGCAGCCAGACAGGCAGAGAAAGAAGCTGCTCAGGCTGAAAAAGAAGCTCTAGCAGCACAGAAGGCAGCCGAGAAGGAAGCCGCAGCCAAGAAGAAAAAGGTTAAAAATGTTGTTTCAAGTACCGCAGGCAGTGCAGGCGGTACTGTCGGACGTGAGATCGGTAATGCTCTGGGCAGTGCAGTAGGCGGCAAATTCGGCAAGAAGATCGGAGGAAACGTAGGAGCCACATTGGGCAGAGGTATCTTAAAGACTCTGTTCTCGCTGTGATCCGTTTGTACCGATGCAGAAACAGGCTGGATTTAAAATATCCGATCTGATCGGAATCATATGTATATTGATCGGAGCAGGGGTCCTTATACGGACCGCCTGCTTCGTCATGTCTGCGGATATATGGTTCGATGAGCTGTTTACAGTGGAACTGGCGGTTAAGCCGTTGGGGGAAATGCTAGAGCTGGCAGCACAAGATGTACATCCGCCACTGTACTATATTCTGGTGAAAGCGGTTTACATAATACTGAATCCAATACTCAGTGCACATATCTCACCGGCATCCTCGGCGACGGTGGTTTCGGTGGCATCTGCATCCTCGGCGGTCGTTGCCGCGAAGATCACCTCGCTCATCCCTTATCTGGGAACGGCGGCATATCTTCTTACTTTTATCCGGAAGAAATACGGTCTGGCGGCGAGCGGTTTCGCTTTTTTGCTTATAGAGACCATGCCTCATATGAGTGAATACATGGTGGAAGCGAGGATGTACTCGTGGTGTGCGTTCTGCCTGCTGGCGATGTATATACATGCGGTAGAGTATGTCGATACTTATACAACTAAACACTCCATCTTCATGCTCATATACGGTGTGGCTGCAATGTACCTGCACTATTACGGACTGATAGGCGCCGGGATCATAGCCCTGGGGACATGTATAGCTGTATGCGTATCCGCACACATAACGACTGTTTCTTTTTCGGGGGATCCGTCAAAAAAAGACGGAATGAGACGGATTTATGCACCCGTCGCATGTGCGGCAGCCTGCGTTGCGATCGCGATATTGGCATATATCCCCTGGATACATGTCCTTCTGGGACAGATCGGGCAGGTATCTGCGAGCTACTGGATACAGCCCGTTACGATCAGAACTTTGGCCGGAAGCGTGAAATACATATTTGAACCGTCATATGAGAGCAAACTGTTGAGTACAGTGGCTGCAGTCACCATGATCCTGGGTTATCTGTGGATATTCACAGAGTATATCCGGCATTTACGCGGGTCCGACCCGGGGACGAAGATAAAGATAACATCGGTTATACTTACGCCGGCAGTTCCGGCATTGCTTGTTTTATCGGGCTTTGCGGCATCAGTGATGATCAGGCCGGTATTCGTATACAGATATATGTATCCGGCGATGTTCATTTTCTGGACCGGAGCCGGAGTGATGCTGGCAGATATGCTGGAGCGTGTGCTTGATACCGGCAGGCAGGAGCATGGTCGTCCGGACAGCGATCCCACGACCGGCGGTCTTTTTCATCGGATCGCAGTATCGATCATTGCATGCCTGCTTCTTGTGACGTATATATGTGCCGGTGTCAGGAGCTTTAATCTCTTCCGCTGGGAGGAGATGAAGAAGGCTGAAGGGATGAAACACTGCGTTGATGTGTTTGAACAGATCGCTACCGAATATCCCGATGCTCTTTTAGTATGTAATTTCAATCAGGTACAGGCGATACTGTGGCACTATCTGGACAATGATTCTGTTCTTTGGGGCTATACCGATGAGACACTGATCGCCGATATCTGTGCGCGGTCGCCCATCGTCATGACAGAGGACAGCGAACAGCTGAAAGCTCTGCTCTCGGAGCGCGGTCAGAACGAGTTTCTGTTCTTCGGCAGCGGTCAGGCTCGTGATGAGATCATTGCCGAATGGAAATCTTGCGATTTTTTTACAGAATTGTTACAAGATAGTTGTCTTTTGGAAAGATATTATGCTAACATATACAAGGTTGGTTTCGAAAGGTAATCCCATGCGTAAGATAAAGTTCGACTTTAAGAAAGTGATAATAGGTGCTTCTGTTGGTTTGATCGCAGCCTCGACACTTGTATTAAGTGCGTTCGCATTTAATGATGATGAGAGCGGTGACACTGCCCGTGTCGTTGAAGAGATGAAAGCCGACGGATCATATATTCTAGCGGAAGCGGCCGAGCTTGATGATATTGCGAGCACATCGGATACCGGATCGGAAGATACTACAGATGCGGAGTCTCCGGTCAGAAATGTTGAGCTGCTGGGAGCATCCAAGGACTATCTGTCAGATATGAGCGAAGAGGAGATTCAGAGTCTCTCGTCCGAAGCTCTCACCGAAGCCGGCCTGGATCCTTCGCTTGCCGACGGAGATCTCGTTACAAGCGGTATCACTTTTGAGGTGCCGGAGGGATTTGAGGCATCACCCGATGTCCCCGGACTGTATGTGACGAAGCGTTATCCCATAGATGCGAGCAACCTTGTATATAATGAACTGGATGCAGACTATACTCTTCAGATGATGGATGAAGGATACTTCGAGGAACTGGTGGAGCAGGGATTTGCCTCCAGATACGGTTCACCGATAGATGTGACCATCACTGAATATCAGCATATCAAGATAGACGACGTACCTGCCATCAGACTTATGACAGAGTATGATATCGAGGGTAACCATGTGACCAGTCTGATGATCATCATCAACGGTTCCAAGACTTATACACTGACCTACACCATGACGCATGATTACGACCGAATGGAGCTGTTTGAGGCCAGCGTCGCCAGCATTCATTTGAACAAATAGTTTGATCCGTCTCCGGACGTTTCATATAAAAGTACTTGACACGGTCACGGCCGGCATGTTAATGTACTTTGGTACGCGATAAGCGTGTTTGAACAAAGCAGAGTATCCGCTCTCACCCGTCGGTTATTACATCGCACGGCGTCAACATATTACTTCATTGGCTTTTTGCCGGTTGTTTTTGTGATGTGAGTGGATATTTGTGCCATTCACTTTTTTCTTTTTATGGAGGGATACAGCCATTAGCAACAACAATAACAATGACCTGTTCATCAACGGACAGATCAGGGACAAAGAAGTACGTGTTATCGGTGTAGACGGTGAACAGCTCGGTATTATGGATATCGCATCCGCGATGCACCTGGCAGATGAAGCGGGAGTCGATCTGGTAAAGATAGCCCCCAACGCTAAGCCGCCGGTATGCAGGATCGTCGATTACGGCAAGTTCAAATACGAGCAGACCCGTAAGGAGAAGGAAGCCAAGAAGAAACAGAAGGTTGTAGAGATCAAAGAGATACGTATGTCTCCCAATATCGATACAAACGACCTGAACACCAAGACTCAGAATGCCCGTAAGTTCCTCGAGAAGGGCAACAGAGTGAAGGTAACACTTAGATTCCGCGGCCGCGAGATGGCGCACATGGCTCAGTCCAAGCACATACTCGACGATTTCGCTGAGGCCCTGTCGGACATTTCCATTATCGACAAGGAGCCCAAGGTTGAGGGACGTTGCCTGACAATGTTCCTGGCAGAAAAGAAAAAGTGATGCTTATTTAGGAGGAAAAAGAAATGCCCAAGATGAAAACAAGCAGAGCTGCTGCAAAGCGTTTTAAGCCGACCGGCACAGGCAAGCTCAAGAGAAACAAGGCCTACAGACGTCATATTCTGACTAAGAAGACTACCAAGAACAAGAGGCAGCTTCGTCACCCTGCTCTGGCAGATGAAACCAATGTTAAGAATATGAAGAAGATCCTGCCTTACATTTAATCCAGTGAGTTTGAGACAGGACAGTAGGAGGTTTAATTATGGCAAGAATCAAAGGCGGAATGAACGCCAAGAAGAAGCACAACAGAGTACTCAAGCTCGCCAAGGGCTACAGAGGAGCTCGTTCAAAACAGTACAGAATAGCTAAGCAGTCGGTTATGAGAGCCCTGAACTCTTCATATGCCGGACGTAAGGAGCGCAAGCGTCAGTTCAGACAGCTTTGGATCGCACGTATCAATGCTGCAGCCAGACTGAACGGCATTTCGTACAGCAAGTTCATGTTTGGCCTGAAGAACGCAGGCGTGGATATGAACCGCAAGATGCTCGCTGAGATGGCAGTTAATGATGCTGAGGGATTTGCTTCCCTTGCAGAGCTCGCCAAGAAGAATTTACAGAGCGCATAATCAGGTTTACGTGACCGTCACACTTTCGGGTGTGGCGGTTTTTTTATATTTTCCTTGTGACGCTTCTGACTAAACTGTATAATTAAAATGTTCTATAAACCATATGTCTCAAGAAGTTTAAAACGAGGTAAGGAATTTATGAAGAAAAAGACTGTCAGTGTCAGATTCACGGTGGCGGCTTTGGGCGTTGTAATGCTGGCTCTCGTAGTGACCAGTATCATATTCTTCGCCAATAAGCTCAGCCAAAACGCAAAGGCTGATGAACAACTATACTTTGAGACATTATATGAAGTCAGCCAGAACCTCATCAACGCAGACAGAGACTTCTATCAGTCCATGATGGGAGCGACCCAGTATTATGACATAAAGAGCGTACCCGGTGAGATTCCAGAAGAGGAAGTAGCTGCAATGCTTCCAATTAAGATGGACGATTATGAGTCCAATTACCAGCAGGTTATAGACAGGGTCAATGAGGCCATGACTATAGCCAGCGCTAACCCTGGTCTGTATTCAAAAACCACACTTGATGGTGAGACCACTACTTTTGAGCAGTATGGCAAGCTTTTCCTGGCTGAGATCAATGCATGGCATGGTTCTTACAAACTCGAGATATGTGAAGGCGACTGGACCGGGTTCATCAATGATTTTGAGGAGACCAGAGGCACCCTTTCCAATATGAGTGACCTGGTTGAGAAGTGGGCCGTGGAAGAGAGGGACATCAGTCTGGCTCAGATGCAGGGTGATATCATCAAGTGCATTATAGTATTTGCTATCATTATTGTATTTGTGGTTGTGGTTTATGTTATGGTTATCCGCAACATGCGTCTGAGCATCCAGGATATGGAGAAATCCATTAAGATAGTTGCGGACGGCGATTTTGTTCAGGAGGTTGTAGCATCCAGCAGATTCACGGAATTCAACAACGTGGAACGGAATATCGAGGGGATGCGTCATCAGCTCCAGGAGGCATTGACAGAGGTTACCAGATGTGCCGATGATGTGGATGAGAAGGCAGCCAACACCAAGACAAGCATCGGAGATTCACAGGAGACCACCAACAACATCTCCGCTGCAAGTAACGACCTGGCTCAGGGTGCAATGGTCATGGCTGAGGATGTACAGACTACATCCGGTATCACCGTTAATCTGGGTGACAGCATCGATAACGTACAGGAAGTTGCAGACAACAACCTGAATATGGTCAAGGAACTCTATGAGGAGTCTGTTAAGATCCAGAACCATCTTGGTGAGATCAAGAAAGCAGATGAAGCTACCGATGCGAAGGCAGGCCAGGTGGCTGATTCGGTTAACAAGACCGCTGATGTTGTAGAAGAGATCAGTAAGGCTGCTGAGGGCATCATCGCCATCGCAAGCCAGACCAATCTGCTCGCACTCAATGCTTCTATCGAGGCAGCCAGAGCAGGTGAGGCAGGCATGGG
>CAMONC010000033.1 GCA_946620235.1 uncultured Lachnospiraceae bacterium
CTATTCCAGCTTAAGTCGCCTTAGCAACGATCACGGTTGTCCCGCAAGCGGAAACAACTATATTATTATATATTTTCTGGCCTTCATTTGCAATAGTGAAGAACTGTAAGCGTCGTTGTCACCCACCATCAAAAGTTCCGGTGTCAGCCGGCATCATATCGTGCGGATGTCATAAGGCGTGCTCTGATATACGTAGAAATTCAACCAGTTGGAATAGAGCAACTGACCGGTTGAACGCCAGTTAACTATCGGAGGCTGAGCCGGATCATCATTCGGAAAATAATTCTTCGGAACGTTGGGATCCATGCCTTTGGCCAGGTCTCTCTCATATTCGAGCTTAAGCGTATCCGCATCATACTCCGCATGACATGTGACAAAGAATCTGTGCGAATCCTCACTCTTGCCGATCGTGAAACCGGCTTCATCGGATACAGCCATGATCTCAAAATTCTCGATATGCTCAAGATCTTCAAGATGAACATCAATACCTCTGGACTGCGGTGCATAGAACACATCATCGAATCCCCTGAACAGAGGTGAAGTCTTCTTGATCATACGATGAGAATATATGCCGCTGAGTTTCTCCGGCAGATGATAGGGCTTAACACCGTAGAAATAATACAGGCCGGCATATGCACCCCAGCACAGAAAATATGTACAGTGAACATGCTTCTTTGTCCACTCCATGATCGTACACAGCTCATCCCAGTATGCCACTTCCTCGAATTCAAAATTCTCAAGCGGTGCACCGGTGATGATCATACCGTCAAACTTACGATCCTTCACCTCATCAAAAGTCCTGTAAAAGGTCTCAAGATGTTCGTGATCCGTATGCTGCGGGGTATAACTGGCCGTCTGCAGGAACTCGGCATCGACCTGCAAAGGGGTATTGGACAGTTTACGCAAAAGCTGTGTCTCCGTAACTATCTTCGTGGGCATCAGATTCATGATCAGGATGCTCAGAGGTCTGATATCCTGATGCATAGCCCTGTATTCGGTCATAACGAATATATTTTCACTCTCCAGTATTTCGGTTGCTGGAAGTGAATCAGGTATTTTAATTGGCATTTCAAACTCCGATTGTATTATTTATTTGCTTTGGTTTTCTTTTCCGGTTTCTCCGGTGCCTTCGGGACTCTGCTGTACAGTTCCGTAAGGCCGCGTATGCTGCGTTTAAGATCTTCCGACAGGAAGTTCGGGCGGAGTCTCCACTCCCAGTTACCGTCTGCGGTTCCGGGGGTGTTCAGTCTTGCTTCACGTCCCATGCACAGATAATCCTGCAACGGGATAATGCACAGATCGGCGACGGATCTGTATGCTTCTCTGATGATATCCCATACAAGCTGGCCGTAATCCGAATTCATGGAATTGATATATCTGCGGCAGAAATCACGCTCACCGTCATTTATCTCCTGTACCCATGCATAAGTAGGTGTATTGTCATGAGTGCCGGTATATACCACACAGTTTCTTGTATGTCTGTGGTTTACATAACAGCTGTCCCAGCTCGTGAATCCGTATTGTAAGACCTTCATTCCCGGAAACCCGCTGTCGGCAAGCAGCTGTTCGTTTTCGGGAGTGACATTGCCGAGATCCTCGGCTATGATCCTTAGCTCGCCGATCTGATTCTTAAGTGTTCTGAACAGATCCATGCCCGGACCTTTGTTAAGCTTCCCCTTCTCCGCTGTCTCATCTCCGTAAGGTACGGCATAATACTCACAGAATCCGTGGAAATGATCTATCCTGATCACATCATAGAATTCATAATTTCTGCGGATGCGCCTTACCCACCAGTCATAGCCGCGTGATGCCAGCGATTTCCAGTCATATATCGGGTTGCCCCAGAGCTGTCCTGTTCTTGAGAAAGCGTCGGGTGCACACCCTGCCACCACCTTCGGGTTCAGATCCTTATCCATCAGGAACACTTCCGGATGTGCCCAGCAGTCGGCACTGTCAAGCGATACATAAAAGGGCAGATCTCCGATGATCTTTACATTCTTTTCATTCGCATACTCTCTCAATGCTCTCCACTGCTTGTCGAACATATATTGCTTGAAATAAACGAAGCCTATATCGTCAGCCAGCTCACCGGATGCCTTGGCCAGAGCCACGGGCTTACGCATCTTGATATCCGGGTCCCAGTCAAGCCAGGATGCTCCTTTATACCTGCCCTTCAGTGCGGTATACAGCGCATAATCCTCAAGCCAGTCACTTTCTTTTTTCAGAAAAGCCTTGTACTCCTTATCCGAAGATGCAGACTCTCTGAATCTGTCGTACGCAGTCTTAAGCAGAGCGTCACGATTCTGATACAATGCACCGTAATCCACCCTGGTCTCATCACTGCCGAAATCACAGGCGTTGCATTCATCCCAGGTAAGCAGGCCTTCTTCGATCAGTTTCTCGGGAGATATGAAATACGGATTGCCCGCAAAGGCCGAGAAAGGCTGATACGGCGAATTACCGTAACCGGTCGGTCCCACGGGGAGTATCTGCCAGTATCCCTGTGCAGCTCCCTCAAGGAAATCCACGAAATCATATGCTTCTTTTGAAAAACAGCCTATACCGAATCTGGACGGTATGGAAAAAATCGGAAAAAGAATTCCGCTCTCTCTCATGATATATCCACCTATTTTTTCATGCTTTCTTCAGTTACTTTCAATCTGTGAGCCGCAAGTTCCGCACGTTGCGAAGCCTCTTTTGCCTTTTCCATGGCAATGCGGGCCTTCTCAAGTTCTGCCTGAGCTTTTTCGTATTCCTTCTCGGCCTTGATGCGTGCCGCCTCGGCAGCTTCCGCAGCTTCACGTGCCTTCTTTTCTTCCGTCTCGGCTTTCTTCTGAGCGGCTTTTGCCTTAGCCTCTTCCTTCTGAGCATCGGCCTTGGCTTCATCTGCTTTCTTTCTGGCCTCAACCTGCAGACTCAGCATATACTCACGGTCATTCTCATCGAAAGGTTCATATCCGAATATCGACAGACTTAGAGGCGGCATGCTGACGGGAATGTAATACGGCCTGGAATCAACATCATCGTCGATCGTATATATGGAATCCTCTTTGACTTTTGACGATCCGCCGTATGTTGTGGCATCCGTATTAAACACTCTGGTATATTTGCCGGGAACAGACACACCCACTCTGATATCCTGCTCTATACCGGAGAAATTAGCCACTACCACGAGCAGATCATCTTTTCTTCCGCTCTTACGAATATAGGACAGAGTGCAACGTTCCTGATCCATGCAGTTGATCCACTCGAAACCTTCTTCATCATCATCGAGTTCATACAATGCAGGATGTTTGATATAGAATTGATTGATGGCCTTGACCATCTTGTCGGTGCCGTCCTTTTTACCCGTACTCGCATCAAGTCCCGCACTCAGAAGTTTAATGCCGGGATGAGTCATCATATATGCGATCGAGAGTTTACGGTCGTTGATCGCAGGTGTACTCAGAGGAAGCACGAATCTGTCGGAATAGCAATACACCATGCTCAGTGTCAGATCATTATGCGATCCGCCCCTGAACAGAGGATCCTTGGAGATGTATCTGATATAATCGTCTCTCCAGCCGATATTCCATTTGTATGTGAAACCGAGGCCTCCCTCGGATACCTTATCCGTCACTCCCGGCCATGCCGAGCTGTCCTCGGCGACGGTGATCACACCGGGATGATTTCTGGATATGGTGTTGTTCAGATTCCTGATGAATTCGAGCGCATCCAGATTCTCATGACCGCCATACATATTCGGTATCCAGTCGCCTGCATTCCTGCCGTAATCCAGGCAGATGATCGCAGCCAGCGAATCGATCCTCAAACCGTCGATATGGAACTCCCTGATCCAGTAGATCGCATTGGATCTGAGGAAGCTGGCCACCTCTCCGCGTCCGTAGTTAAAAAGGAGCGTGCCCCACTGAGGCTGTATACCTTGCCGGGGATCCTCATGTTCGTAGCAGCCCGTGCCGTCAACCTTGCGCAAAGCATAATTGGAGCTCGAAGGATGAGCCAAAGTCCAGTCAATGATGACTCTTAATCCACTCTGATGCAGGATATCGATCATCTGAGCAAAGTCCTGAGGCGTACCGTATCTGGAAGTGGGTGCATAATATCCCACCGTCTCATATCCGAGACTTTCATCATGTTCAAACTCGGCTATCGGTTTCAGCTCCACATGGGTATAGTTCATGGATCTGGCATGCTCAGCGATCACTTCACCTATAGCCTGATAAGTCGGCTCCGCTGCAGCTCCCGCATAGTCAGCCAGTGCACATTCATATATGCTTATGGGAGACGAAGCAGTTACATCATCGCTCTTTCTCTCATCAAGAAAATGCTCATCATTCCATTTGATGTTGCTTAAGTCCGTTACGACGGACATATACCATCCGTCATCATTTATGACATATGAAGAAAAGGGATCCAGTACAGTCTTGGAGAGTCCGCCCTTCATGTTCACTTCGAAGTAATACCTGTCACCGGCCTTCACACCGGGTACGAACAATCCGAAAATCCCGGTTCCTTCTATACGGTCCATCTGATGTACGCGGCCGTCCCAGTTATTGAAATCACCGACCACGCTCACGCGTCTCGCATTCGGTGCCCACATATAGAAGACTACACCGTCACGCTTCGAGATATTGGCAGGATGAGCTCCCATATACTTATATGCATCATCGGACTTTCCCTGCATATAATCCTTCAGGAACTTCGCGGGAAGCTTGTGCTCATACCTGTATGCATCCTCAACTTTTGCCACATTTCCGTCTTCAAACTCAGCGAGATATGAATAATCCACCGGGGCCTTTCCGCTCTTGAGCACCGCAAAGAAACCGGCTTCATCCACACGTTCCATCTTGATGGCCTTATCTTCGTCGGGTACCTGCAGTCTGACTTCCACGGCATCCGGAACAAACACCTGATAAAGCGTCGAATTGCCGCTCGTGTGGGGACCGAGTACAGAAGAGGGATTATCCGACTCCGCATATACTACAGCCTCTATGGCAGGCCAGTTCATGAGTTTATACATTCTGTTATTCATATTGTTACGCCTTTCCGTAATCAGACAGCACGTTTACAGCTTATGTCAGGTCATGTATGAATAAACCGCTGAGCAGCTTGGGCTCGAACCAGGTAGACTTCGGAGGCATCAGAAGTCCCGCATCCGCTACTGCGAAAAGTTCATGTATATCAGTGGGATACATGGCAAATGCACATACACAATCCTCTGTGCATCTGCGTTCAAGCTCTTCTATGCCGCGTATACCTCCCACGAAATCAATACGTTTGTCGGTCTTCGGATCTTCTATGCCCAGAACGGGACCGAGGATACTATCCTGCAATATGGCCACATCCAGATCAGCCACGGGGTCTCCCGTAAGCTTTGACTGATCATAGTTCAATCTGTACCAGCGGCCGTCCAGATATAATCCGCACTCTCCCTTGTGTGCAGGTGAGAAGCGCCCGTCAGCCGGCGTTACCCGGTATACTTCTTTCACCTTCTCGAGGAACACGTCAGAACTTAATCCGTTCAGATCACGGATCACACGGTTATAATCCATGATCATGAGTTCATTGTCAGGAAAAAGGACCGACAGGAAATACTCCGCCTCGCTGTCCTCCGGAACAGCCGGGTCCTTACGCCTGTTCAACGCCACTTTACATGCGGAAGCACATCTGTGATGACCGTCTGCTATATATATGCTGTCCATCCCGGCAAATGCATCCCTGATGGTATCGATATCATTAATGCCGGTGATCGCCCATACTTTCTGCGCCGTATCGTATTTTACAAAATCGTATAGGGGCGCGCTCAGCATGATGCGATCAAGAACAGACTCTATAGACTCGGATCTTCTGTATGCAAGAAAGATGGGACCGGTCTGGGCATTACAGGTATCCACGTGCCTGATACGATCGGCCTCTTTATCAGCCCGGGTATTCTCATGCTTCCTGATAACGCTGTCCACATAGTTCTGAACTGAACTTACGGCAACGATGCCCGTCTGTGTACGTCCCCTGAATGTCTGCGAATAAATGTAATATGCCGGAGCCTCTTCCTGAATGAATTCACCGCTCTCCATCTGTGCACGAAGCATATCATGCGCACATGCATATACTTCATCCGCATACATATCATGATCAGGCTCGAACTGTGTTTCGGGCCTATCTATACGCAGGAAGCTGATGTCGTCATCTCTGGTCAGCGCGTACGCCTCCTGTCTGCTATATACGTCATATGGGAGTGATGCTATCCGTGATGCAAGATCCGGTCTTGGGCGAAATGCCCTGAATGGTCTGATGTCTGCCATATTACTCCTTACTGCCGCCCCTGTATATATCCGGCCGGCGCAGGGCAAGCATTAGTTCAAAAGATTTGCCATATCGGCAAAAGACTGCGGTGACTCTCCCAGGTCGTCCTGAAGTTTCTTCTCTGCCATAACTCCCGCCTCACTCGCCAGGTCCATATAGAGGATGAACATATCCTGAAGAGACATTCCTTCTTCATCCGCTATTCCCTGCATTACCGGCTTAAGTGTCTCCAGCTGAAAGCTCACGGGAGTCTTCTGAGGATCTATATCGGCCAGTTTCTCCTCTGCGTATGCATTTATTCTCTGTAGGATCTTTGCGTTCTTTTCAGTCATGACCGTCACCTGTTTCTTATGATCTTATTTTACCTTACGTACTCTGAACACCCCGTCGATCGATGATATCTTCTCCAGAATTTCATCACCTACGGGATCTGAAACATCGATCAGCGTATAAGCCACATCACCCTTGGACTTGTTGGTCATATCCTGAATGTTGACTTTGGACGATCCGAATACGGAAGTAAACTGACCGATCATATTGGAGATGTTCTTATGCAGGATGGCGATACGTCCGGCATTCTCGCATACACCCATGTCACATCTGGGATAATTAACACTGTTTGTGATATTACCGTTCTCAAGGTAATCCATCATCTCCTTAACTGCCATCTCGGCACAATTATCCTCAGCTTCATCTGTAGATGCTCCGAGATGAGGAAGAACCAGACATCCGGGCTTGCCGGCGGTAACGGGATTTGCAAAGTCGGATACATACTTGCGAAGCTTACCGGCTGCAAGTGCATCAACAACAGCCTGCTCATCAACCAGCAGATCTCTTGCAAAGTTAAGCAGCACTGCAGTACTCTTCATCTTCGCAATTGCTTCGGCACTGATCATACCCTTTGTAGCATCCATCAGCGGTACATGTATGGTGATATAGTCACACTCAGTGTAGATATCCATGACATTGACCACATGCTTAACGTCACGGCTTAAATTCCATGCTGCATCTACCGAGATGTAAGGATCGTATCCGTAAACTTCCATGCCGAAATGTCTTGCGGTATTGGCCACCTTGATACCGATAGCGCCCAGACCGATGATACCGAGTTTCTTACCCATCAACTCAGTACCTGCATAGGCTTTCTTTGCTTTCTCGGCATTCTTGCCTACCTCGGGATCGGATGCATTATCCAGTACCCAGTCGATTCCGCCCTTGATATCACGTGCTGCCAGCAGCATTCCTGCGATCACAAGTTCCTTTACGGCATTTGCATTTGCACCGGGAGTATTGAATACAACCACACCTGCCTCTGCACATTTATCAAGAGGGATATTATTGACACCTGCACCTGCTCTGGCTACGCAGAGAAGTGACTTCGGCAGTTCCATCTCGTGCATCGATGCACTTCTGACCAGAATGCCCGATGCCTCATTCACATCATCTGTCTTGACATAATTGCTCCCGAACTGAGTGGTTCCTACGGGAGAAATGGGATTTAAGCAATGATATTTAAACATGACAGTCTCCTCTTATCTTATCTGCATTAAGCGTTTGCTTCTTCAAACTTCTTCATGAACTCTACGAGTTTCTCAACACCTTCGATAGGCATGGCGTTATATATGGATGCCCTCATACCGCCCACGGTACGATGACCTTTGAGGTTCACAAATCCTGCCTCTGTAGCTTCCTTTACGAACTTAGCATCAAGTTCCTCATTACCGGTCACGAAAGGAACGTTCATAAGGGATCTGTCCTCTTTCCTTACGGTACCCTTGAAGAGCTTGGAAGAATCAAGGAAATCATAGAGGATCTTAGCCTTCTTCTCGTTATGTGCTTTCATAGCCTCAAGTCCGCCCATGTCGAGGATCCACTTGAATACCTTGCCGCAGATATAGATGCCGTAGCAGGGAGGTGTATTGTAGAGTGAATCGTTATCGGCGTGAGTCTTGAACTTCATCATGGTAGGAGTGCCCGGAAGCACATCGTCCGTGATCAGGTCTTCTCTGATGATGACAATCTGTACACCTGCAGGTCCCACGTTCTTCTGTACACCTGCATATATGCAACCGTATTTGGTCACATCCACGGGCTCCGACAGGAAGCATGAAGACTGATCGGCAACTAGGATCTTACCCTTGGTATCGGGCAGCTTCCAGAACTTGGTTCCGTAGATGGTATTGTTCTCGCAGATATAGACATAATCCATATCATCGGTGATGGGCAGATCGGAGCAATCAGGTATATATGAGAAAGTCTCATCGGCACTGCTTGCAAGCTCTACAGCCTCTCCGTAGATCTTAGCCTCCTGATATGCTTTCTTGGCCCACTGTCCTGTCAGGATATATCCGGCTTTCTTATTCTTCATCAGGTTCATCGGAACCGATGCGAAAAGCAGGCTTGCTCCACCCTGCACGAACAGTACCTTATAGTTATCGGGAATATTCATGAGTTTACGCAGGTCAGCTTCCGCCTCTTTGATGATGCCGTCATAAACCTTGGAGCGGTGACTCATCTCCATCACGGACATACCGCTGCCCTTGTAATCAAGCATCTCATCTGCTGCTTCCCTGAGAACGCTCTCCGGAAGTACTGCAGGCCCTGCAGAAAAATTATAAACTCTTCCCATCTTTTTCATCTCCTCATCTGATCACGAATTATTAAACAAGCGGCGCCCACTCGTGAGCACCGCTATTTATTGTACCTTTCTGGCATTAAAACGTCAATTGCAGTTTGAGTCAAATAAACAATGTTTTCATCACATAGATACTATCCGTTCAACAGCCCTGACCGTATTCTCCCTGCTGCCGAAAGCGGTCAGTCTGAAATAATGCTCTCCGTGCGGTCCGAAGCCCGATCCGGGAGTACCTACCACATGGGCTTTATCCAGCAGATAGTCAAAGAAATCCCAGCTTGTCATGTTATCGGGGGTTCTAAGCCAAATATAAGGTGCATTGATTCCGCCCGAAACCTCGAATCCCGCCTTGGATAATCCATCCAGGATGATCTGTGCATTGGACATATAGTAGGCTATAGTCTCTTTGACCTGCGCCCTGCCGGCATCCGAGTATACAGCCTCACCCGCTCTCTGTACTATGTATGGAGCACCGTTATATTTGGTGCCGTGACGTCTTGCCCACAGCGGCCACAGCTTCTCTCCTCCGGCTGTAAGGTCACGGGGGATGACCGTATATCCCAGCCTGAGCCCGGTGAAACCTGCTGTCTTGGAGAACGATCTGAACTCTATCGCACAATCCCTTGCCCCGTCACATTCATATATGCTGTGAGGGACGTCATCCTCTGAAATAAATGCTTCATAAGCGGAATCATACAATATGATCGAATCATGCTCATTTGCATAATCCACCCACTTTTGCAGCATATCCTTTTTGATAACGGCTCCGGTAGGATTGTTCGGGAAGCATAAGTAGATCAGATCCGGCACTTCCGAGGGCAGTTCGGGAACAAACCCGTTCTCACGTACGCAGGGCATGTAGATCACACCCTTGAATCTCTCTGTTGCGGCATCATACTCTCCGGTCCTGCCTGCCATGACATTTGAATCCACATATACCGGATAGACAGGATCGCATACGGCAATCGTATTATCCGTATCAAAGATCTCCTGTATATTGCCACAGTCACACTTGGCACCGTCGGATACAAATATCTCATCGGGAGATATATCACACCCGCGGGATTTGAAATCTTTCTCAGCTATCACATTTCTCAGGAACTCATAACCGAGATCGGGAGCATATCCTTTGAATGTATCCTCATGTCCCATCTCATCCACGGCACTGTGGAGAGCATCAATGACGGAAGCCGACAGCGGCCTCGTGACATCCCCTATGCCGAGCCTGATGATATCGGCTTCGGGATGAGCGTCTTTATAATCCCTGACCTTGCGCCCTATCGTTGAGAAAAGATAACTCCCCGGTAGTTTTAAATAGTTTGAATTGATCTTAGCCATTATACTGCCTCACTTCTGTTGTTTATTATATCCTCAGCTATGACCCTGCGTGATACGCCGCGATCCATAGCCTGCTTGCCTATAAGTCTGTGAGCATCATCCTCCGAGATATGATCACGCTCTATGAGGATCAGCTTCGCCCTGTTCACAATGCGGATCTCATCCATCTTCTCTTCAAGGGTCTGTGCTTTCTGCTCGGTCTTCCTGTACTTCTCACGTATGGCAGCGAGCAGGCGAACGCTTCTTGAGATCGTTCTGGCATTAATCGGTTTACATAATACGGGAATGCCGTACTCGGCCACTCTGTCATATACATCCTCGTACTTATCAGCCGGTGAGATGAGCATGACCATAGCGCCCCGATCCGTGCTCAGATCGATAGCCAGATTAGTCGCGGTCTCATCGGAAAGCGGGATATTGACTATTATCAGGTCATACTCTCTCGTAAGCAGTTCGCGTCTCGCACCTGATGCACTGCTTTTTATGACCACGTCGCCGTCAACATATTCGGGCAGGACTCTCGACATGAAGCTATTCATTTTATCGGAAGATGATACGACGAGTATGTCGCACCGTCCGCTGTAAGCTTCAGCCATTTATCTGCAATACCTCTTGATGATCTGTTCAGGGATATGATCCGCCACAAATGTACTGGAAGATGCTACGGATATCGCTTCCTTTAGCGACTGAGGAAGAAGAGATCCCTCCTGAGCCTCCCCGGGAAGTTCGAGTTTGTTTTCTATGCCATGCAGACCGGCATATATGAGCAGAGCATATGCGAGATAAGGGTTGCTGAGTGCATCGGGAGATCTGAGCGATGTACGTATCATCCCCTTATACTCGGAGATATGGATCAGTTCACAGTTACCGTCACTGGACCAGTTCACACGGTCAGGTGCGGTATGCGTACCGAATCTCGCATATGAATCTTCAGAAGGGTTGAGGAACAGAGTGATATCACGGATCTTATCAATGATGCCTGCTGCCACATACTTACCCAGATCGGTTCCGTCCTCTCCGGTCGCATATATATTGATGTGATAACCGTTACCGGGATTATCCCTGATCGGCACCGGTGAGAAATCTGCATACAGACCGTTCCTGTCAGCTATGGTGGACACGACCATCTTGAACGTAGTCATCTGATCGGCCGCTTTTATGGGCTTCGCAAAATGGAAATCTATCTCATTCTGTCCGGGTCCTCTCTCATGATGCGACCTCTCGGGTTCCAGTCCCATAGCCTCTATGGTCAGGCATATCTCACGGCGGATATTCTCTCCTCTGTCAAGCGGAGCTATATCCATATATCCGGCATCATCATACGGAACATCCGTGGGATAACCCTCATCATCCTTCTTGAACAGATAGAATTCGGATTCATTACCGAACCTGAACTCCACGCCTGCTTCACGTGCCCGCTCCATGGCTTTAGCCAGTATCACACGCGTATCGGATTCAAAAGGCTCACCGTCAGGAGTATAGACATCGCAGAACATCCTGAGCACCTTTCCGTTCTCGGATCTCCAAGGTAATACGGAAAGAGTCTCTGGATCGGGCTTAAGGAGCAGATTGGCATGAGCACTGCCCTCGAATCCGGCTATCTCCCTGGCATTGATCTCTATGCCGTCGGTAAAAGCCTTGCTTATCTCTCCGGGCATCACGGATATGTTCTTCTGTACTCCGAACGCATCCCTGAACGCCATCCTGATGAACTTGACATCATCCTCTCTTATATATTCTATGATCTCCTTGGGTGTATATGACATTGCAACATCCTCCTAGTTTGATATCAATGTAAGCAGGGCGCATATATGCCTCCGAAGCCGAGTACTGTCGGGTCGCAGGCGAGGAGGTTATATATGTGCCCTGCGTATCTCATTCGCCTAACGCAGCTGCCACAAACTCCCGAAAGATCGGGTGCGGCTTGTTGGGGCGCGACTTAAACTCCGGATGGAACTGAACTCCGATGTAGAACGGATGCTCCTCTATCTCAACCGTCTCCACCAGCCTCTTATCCGGCGAGAGCCCTGATATCATAAGTCCAGCTGATGTCAGGATCTCCCTGTAGTCATTATTATACTCATAACGATGCCTGTGTCTCTCACTAATTTGCAGAGTCTTGTAACATTTTTCCATCAGGGTACCGGGAGTGATATCGCAGGGACATGCGCCAAGTCTTAATGTCCCGCCCTTATCTATGCTGTCCGACTGGCCGGGCATGAAATCAATGACCGTATTCCTGCACAGTTCATCAAACTCGCCCGAATTGGCATCACTGATGCCGCATACATTTCTCGCATATTCTATGACAGCTATCTGCATGCCAAGGCATATGCCGAAATAGGGTATGCCGTGCTCTCTGGCATATTGCGCCGTCAGGATCATGCCCTCTATACCGCGGTCACCGAAACCACCAGGGACTATGATGCCTTTAAGCCCGGCGAACTTATCTGCAACCGTCTCAGCAGTGATCTCCTCGGAGTCTATCCATTCTATGCGGACATGTGCATTCAGAGCAAATCCGGCATGATTGAGTGCTTCCGCTACCGACAGATAGGCATCATGCAACTGGACATATTTGCCTACAAGTCCTATCCTCACTTCCCTGTCGCGATTGGCTATATCACTGACCACCCGCGTCCATTCATCGAGATCGGGCTCCGGAGCATCTATGCCGAGTTCTCTGCATACCACTCCCGAAAAACCGGATCTCTCGAGCATCAGTGGTGCTTCATATAGATTCGGAAGAGTTCTGTTCTCGATCACGCAGTCTTCTTTTACATTACAAAACATGGCGATCTTCTTGAATATCGCATCTTCAAGAGGTTCATCACAGCGCAGTACTATGATATTCGGATTGATACCCATACCCTGGAGTTCCTTCACGGAGTGCTGGGTGGGTTTGGTCTTGTGTTCTTCGGAGCCATGGAGATAAGGCAGGAGTGTCACATGTATGAAAAGAGAATTCTCCCTGCCGACTTCCAGTGATATCTGGCGTACTGCCTCTATGAAAGGCTGGGATTCGATATCACCTATGGTACCACCTATCTCGGTAATCACTACATCCGCATCGGTTTCATTTCCCACACGGTATACGAATTCCTTGATCTCATTGGTGATATGGGGGATGACCTGTACGGTGGATCCCAGGTACTCACCTCTCCTCTCCTTGTTAAGCACGTTCCAGTATACTTTGCCCGACGTGAGATTCGAATACTTGTTCAGGTTCTCATCTATAAATCGTTCGTAGTGACCCAGATCCAGATCTGTCTCCGCTCCGTCCTCGGTCACGAACACTTCTCCGTGCTGATAAGGGCTCATGGTTCCCGGGTCAACATTGATATAGGGATCCAGTTTCTGTGCGGCCACTTTCAGACCTCTGGATTTAAGCAGCCTGCCCAGCGAAGCAGCCGTAATGCCTTTTCCAAGTCCCGATACCACACCGCCTGTCACGAATATGTATTTAGTCATACGTTCCTCCATACAATCAATGTGTCTGTGATCACAGATTCGTATATCCCATCAGATATCTGTCTACCTCAGTAGCACAGTGGATGCCTTCGCGTATGGCCCACACCACCAGTGACTGTCCTCTGTGCATATCTCCTGCGGTAAATACTCCGTCCAGATTGGTCGCATAACTGTCCTCATCACAGGTCTTCACAGTGCCGCGCTGTGTTCTCTCAATCCCGGCCGAATCCGGCAGATAATCCTGTGCGCCTGTAAATCCTGCGGCTATGAGCAGAAGATCGCATTTGATCTCCTTTTCCGTACCGCTCACTGCGTTAAGTTTGCCACCTTCAAAAGCAACCTTAACGGTCTTGACCGCTTTGATCACACCCTTGTCCGACATAACTTCCTTAATGGTAGTCTCATACACACGCGGATCATCTCCGAACTTCCATATGGCTTCGACATGACCGTAATCGGTACGAAGTGTCTTCGGCCATTCGGGCCATGGATTATCTTCTCGTCTGTCCACAGGGGGCTTGGGCATCATCTCTATAGCCGTCACATCAGCTGCTCCCATACGTATGACCGTACCTATACAGTCATTTCCCGTATCTCCGCCACCAACTATGACCACATGCTTTCCCTCAACCTGAGACGTGAGTTTCTTATCTATCTTGCCGGATAGCACACCGCGAGTCACATCTCCCAGGAAGTCCACGGCGTAATATACTCCCTTTACATCTTCGATTCCGGATGCGACGAGAGGTCTGGGCTTCTTTGCACCGCAGCAGAGTATCACGGCATCATATTCCTTCTTCAGTTCTTCGACCGTGACATCCCTTCCTACATCCACACCGGTCTTGAAGACTATGCCTTCCTCCTCAAGTATCTTCTGTCTGCGGAGAATGACTTTTTTATCGAGCTTCATATTCGGTATGCCGTACATGAGCAGTCCTCCTATACGGTCATCTCTCTCGTATACAGTCACCTCGTGTCCGCGTCTGTTAAGTTTGTATGCGACCGCCAGTCCCGAAGGTCCGCTTCCGATCACTGCCGCTTTCTTTCCGCTCCTGACCTCCGGAGGCAGTGCCGCCATGGTGCCTTTTTCATATGCTTTCTCAATGATATACAGCTCGTTGTCGTGTATGGTCACCGGATCACCGTACTGACCGTTGATACATGCCTTTTCACACAGAGCGGGACACACACGACCCGTGAACTCCGGAAAAGGATTGGTCTTGAGCAACCGCATCAGAGCGTGAGTATCATGTCCCTTGTAAATCGCATCATTCCATTCCGGGATCAGATTGTGAAGCGGACATCCTGTCACCATGCCTTTGAGCTTCATGGCTGACTGACAGAAAGGCACTCCGCAGTCCATGCATCTGGCTGCCTGGCATATGCGCTCCTTCTCGGCGGCATACTCATGAAACTCCAGGAAATTACCTGTCCTTACCTCGGGAAGTATCTCCCGGTTCTCCTGTCTCGTATACTCCATAAAACCTGTCGCTTTACCCATATCAGATCACACTCCCCGTTATCTTCTTAAACGCTTCGAGTTCAGCGTCCTCTCTGGATATTCCCTGCTCCTCAAACCCTGCTATGGCTGTTATCATCTTCTGATAGTCCACCGGAATGATCTTCTTAAACGAGGTAACTGTCTCATCGAAGTTCTCCAGTATCTCTCCGGCAAGTGCTGACCCCGTCTCTTCCCGATAGTCGGTCAGTATATTCTTCAGTTCCTCTATATCGTATTTCTCCGTCACATCGGATAACGTGACCATATCTTTGTTGATCCTGCGGTAAAGTGTATGATCGCGGTCGAGCACATAAGCGATACCGCCGCTCATTCCTGCAGCAAAGTTCTTGCCTGTAGGTCCGAGTATCACGGCACGTCCGCCTGTCATATACTCGAGTCCGTGATCTCCGCATCCCTCGGCAACGGCGATCGCTCCGGAATTACGTACGCAGAATCTCTCACCCGCCATACCGCAGATATATGCTTTACCGGAAGTTGCCCCGTACAGAGCCACATTACCGGCGATCACATTTTCGGATGCATTGAACGTACTTCCCTCAGGCGGTACGACTATGATCTTGCCACCTGACAGCCCCTTTCCCATACCGTCGTTTACGTCACCGTACAGTTTGAGCGTGAGCCCCTTCGGAATGAACGCACCGAATGACTGTCCGCCGCCGCCCGTGCAGTTGATCGTATAGGTATCATCAGGCAGCTCCTCACCCTTGTGGTGCTTCTGCACATACCTGACTATCTCCGATCCGAGTATGGTACCGAAGGTTCTGTCGGTTGAGTCGATCTTCACGTCTATGACATGTTTAGCCTTATGATCCTTCTTGGACTTCTCAAACCAGGGGAGAAGAGTCTTCTCGTCCGGGGTTTCGGAGAGTTTGAAATCATATACATCGGCCGGATCAAATCTCTTTCTTACAGGCGCTTCGGATTCCTCTGCTTCATGATCATGCAGGATCATACCCAGATATACGCTGGCTGCTCTTGAATGGATCTGCGCATCCCTCTTTCTTAAAAACGACGTACGGCCTATCATCTCGTCAACCGACCTGACACCGAGCCCTGCCATGATCTCACGCAGATCCTGAGCCACAAACTTCATGAAGTTCATCACATATTCCGGCTTGCCGCAGAAGCGTTTGCGAAGCTCGGCATTCTGTGTTGCGATGCCGGCGGGACACGTATCCTTGGAACATACACGCATCATCATGCAGCCGAGAGACACAAGCGGTGCTGTTGCGAATCCGTATTCCTCGGCACCCAGACATGCTGCGATAGCCACATCACGTCCGGTCATCAGTTTACCGTCCGTTTCGATACGTACTCTGGTTCGCAATCCGTTCTCTATCAGACTCTGGTGAGTTTCCGCCACACCAAGTTCCCAGGGAAGGCCGGCACAATGAACCGATGAATACGGTGCGGCACCCGTGCCTCCGTCATAACCGGAAATGAGTACAACCTGAGCTCCTGCTTTTGCCACGCCGGATGCTATGGTTCCGACTCCGGCTTCGGATACGAGTTTGACGGATATGCGGGCATCACGGTTCGCGTTTTTTAAGTCGTATATGAGCTGTGCCAGATCCTCGATCGAATAGATGTCGTGGTGCGGCGGAGGTGATATCAGCTGCACACCGGGAGTCGAATGTCTGGTCGCAGCCACCCAGGGGTAAACCTTTTTGCCGGGGAGATTTCCTCCCTCACCGGGCTTGGCGCCCTGTGCCATCTTTATCTGGATCTCCTGTGCACTCAGCAGGTATTCTTCCGTGACGCCGAATCTGCCGGATGCGACCTGCTTAACGGCACTGTTTCTCTCTGTACCGAATCTGTCTTTTGCTTCACCGCCTTCGCCTGTATTTGACTTTCCTCCGAGGGTATTCATCGCTATGGCGATAGTCTCGTGCGCTTCCTGAGAAAGCGAACCGTATGACATCGCTCCGACCTGGAATCTCTTCACGATCTCCTCGACAGGTTCAACCTCATCTATGGCGACAGGCGTATTGCCGGACACAAATTCCATCAGGCCGCGAAGGGTATGCGGGTGATTCCTGTCATCCACAAGTTCGGCATATTGTTTATACAGTTCATAGTTGCCTGTTCTGACCGCCTGCTGGAGAAGCGTGATCACCACAGGGTTGTACAGATGGTCTTCTTTATCATGCCCGCTCCTTAAGTTATGGAATCCGATGCTGTCGAGCGTCGTATCAGACGGCAGGCCCATCGGGTCGAAAGCGTGATCATGTCTAAATGCGATGCCTTCCTCAATCTCTCTTAAGCCTATGCCACCCACACGGCTCACGGTGCCGGTGAAATAATCGTCTATGACTTCACGGCTTAGACCGATAGCTTCGAATATCCTCGCGGACTGATACGACTGGATCGTGGATATACCCATCTTCGCCGCGATCTTCACCACACCCTTAAGAAGCGCATCATCATAATCATCCACTGCAGTGTAATAGTCCTTATCAAGCAGACCGATCTCTATCAGCTCGCCTATGCATTCATGGGCCAGATAAGGATTGAGTGCTCTGGCGCCAAAGCCCAGAATGCATGCTGCCTGATGCACATCGCGTATCTCGCCGCTCTCGAGGATCAGCGATACGGCGGTTCTCTTACGTGTATGGACCAGATGTTGCTCTACCGCAGAC
The DNA here is from genome assembly GCA_946620235.1 of uncultured Lachnospiraceae bacterium. Taxonomy (GTDB): domain Bacteria; phylum Bacillota; class Clostridia; order Lachnospirales; family Lachnospiraceae; genus XBB2008. The sequence goes on from CAMONC010000033.1 coordinate 17,909, forward strand.
ACTGCCAGCAGGGACGGGATCGGTACATGATTCTCATCCACTCCGCGGTCGGACAGGATGATGATGTTCGCTCCCTTTGATACAGCGCGATCCACCATGATATACAGCTGGTCTACCGCACGTGCCAGCGAAGTGTGCTTGTAATACAGGAGCGATACCGTCTCGGACTTAAAGCCCGGTCTGTCGAGCGAACGGATCTTCATCAGATCCACCCCCGTCAGTATCGGATTATTGACCTCAAGAACCGTGCAGTTATCCGCTTTTTCATTGAGCAGATCACCGTCGGATCCTATATAGACTGTCGTGTCGGTAACTATCTTTTCTCTGAGCGAATCGATAGGGGGATTCGTAACCTGTGCGAACTGCTGCTTGAAGTACCAGAACAGTATCTGATGATGCTCGGACAGTACCGCAAGCGGGACATCATGCCCCATGGATACCGTACGCTCCACACCCTCTTTGGCCATATAGAGGATGTTGTTGTTGACTTCCTCATAGCTGTATCCGAACACGCGATACAGCCTGTCTCTGTCAGCCTGAGATTCAGAAGGCACCTTATGATTGGGGATGGGAAGTTTCGACAGATGTATCAGATTGGAATCCAGCCACTCACCGTAAGGCCTGCGGTTTGCATAGTAATCCTTGCACTCCTCATCGGAGATGATACGTTTGTTGATCGTATCTACCAGCAGTATACGTCCCGGAGTGAGTCTGGACTTCTTCACAATCTTCTCGGGTGATATCGGGAGCACTCCCACTTCAGAGCTTAGGATCAGCCTGTTATCATCCGTGATGTAGTATCTCGAAGGACGCAGTCCGTTTCTGTCCAGTGTCGCACCGAACATATCACCGTCGGAAAAGAGCAATGCGGCAGGACCATCCCAGGGTTCCATCATTGTCGCATAGTAGTGATAGAAATCCTTCTTCTCCTCACTCATGAAACGGTTATATTTCCATGGTTCGGGGATCAGCGCCATGATGGCCAGAGGGAGTTCCATGCCGTTCATGTACATAAACTCCAGAGTGTTATCCAGCATCGCGGAATCTGAACCGCTCGCAGATATCACGGGATAGATCTTGCTCATCTCATCAGGCATGATCGGAGATACAAACGTCTCCTCTCGTGCGAGCATCCTGTCGGCGTTACCGCGGATAGTGTTGATCTCACCGTTATGTGCAAGCATCCTGTAGGGATGTGCCCTGTCCCAGCTGGGATTGGTATTGGTCGAGAATCTGGAGTGAACCAGAGCGATAGCACTCTTATATTCGGTGCTCTGCAGATCGGTATAGAACCTCCTGAGCTGTCCTACCAGGAACATTCCCTTGTATACGACGGTTCTGGAAGACATTGAACATATATAGGTATCCTCGGAGCTCTGTTCGAACTCTCTGCGGATCACATAGAGCTTACGATCGAAATCTATCCCACGCTCCACCCCGTCGGGCCGGTCCAGAAAACACTGCATGATGCAAGGCATGGAATTAAGCGCCTTGGCTCCAAGT
>CAMONC010000034.1 GCA_946620235.1 uncultured Lachnospiraceae bacterium
TATCGCAAGAGGTGCTGTCGTGAAAGCCACGATGCCGTCTATCGCATATATGAACAGCTTCCAGAATGACCACTTGGTCTCACCCTTGGCTCTCTCAACATTTTCAAACTCTATCCACTTCGTCTCAAATCCTACCCAGCTGAATATACCTTTCGTGAATCGGTTGTACTCCGGCATGGACAGTATCGCATCCACGAACTGTCTCGTCATCATGCGATAATCCCTGGCACCGTCCACGATCTCGGTCTTCGACATGCGGTTGATCAGCCTGTAGAACCTGCGTGCAAAAAAAGAACGGATCGGGGGTTCGCCCTTTCGCGACACACGACGTGTAGCGACAGAGTCATATCCTTCTTCAAGGTACTTATACATCTCGGGAAGAAGTGACGGAGGATCCTGCAGATCGACATCCATCGTGACTATATATTCACCTGTAGACTTTTTCAGACCGGCATACAGTCCGGCTTCTTTTCCGAAATTTCTGGAAAAGGAAACAAGATGAACATGTGCATCTTCTCCGGCCAATGCGCGCACTTCAGCGGCAGTGGAATCCTTTGATCCGTCATCCACGTAAATGATCTCGGGAACCAGATCCTTCTCTTCAAAGAAGTCTGCGTTCTTCATCAATTCGTCATAGAACAGTCTGATATTTTCCTCTTCGTTATAGCACGGAACGATCACACTGAGAGTACGCATACATCACCCCATCCACAGTTCTGTCACAGAGCCGCTTCTACATTCTGGCCTGATCGACATTATCCTTAAACCACTCGTACGCCAGACGGACTCCCTCCTCCAGTTCAATCTTGTGAGTCCAGCCGAGTCCGTGAAGCTTGCTCACGTCCGTAAGCTTTCTCGGTGTGCCGTCAGGCATATCTTTATTCCATACGATCTCACCCTCATATCCCACGGTCTTCTTAACTATATCCGCAAGCCCGGCGATCGTAACTTCCTTGCCGGTACCGATATTCACATGCTGCTCGCCTTCATAGTTCTCAAGCAGAAAAACGCATGCATCAGCCATATCATCCACATAAAGGAACTCACGCAAAGGCGTACCGGTTCCCCACAGTTCAACCGAAGGTGCGTTATTCACACGTGCTTCATGGAATTTACGGATCATGGCAGGAAGAACATGAGAGCCGCTGAGGTCGTAATTATCATACGGTCCGTACAGATTCGTCGGCATACAGCTGATATAGTTATCACCGTACTGACGTTTATAGAACTTACACATCTCCAGGCCGGATATCTTCGCGATGGCATATGCTTCGTTGGTTTCCTCCAACGGACCTGTCAGAAGTGCATCTTCGGGAATAGGCTGAGGAGCCATTCTCGGATATATGCATGTACTGCCCAGGAACAGAAGTTTCTTAACGTTATGCTTGTGACTCTCATTGATCACGTTGCACTGGATCTGCATATTTTCGTATGCAAACATCGCAGGCTGGGTATTGTTTGCGTTGATACCTCCAACCTTCGCTGCTGCCAGTATTACCACATCCGGATTCTCTGTGTCAAAGAATGCCCGTACTGCTGCCTGATCTGTCAGATCAAGTTCTCTGTGAGTACGACCTATTATGTTCGTATATCCCTGTCTTTCCAGACTCCTGACTATTGCCGAACCCACCAGCCCCCTATGGCCCGCTACATATATTTTGTCATTGTGATTGATCATTTCAGCCTCCGTTTTTTTATTCTGACAGGGGTACGAAGCCGTCTCTGACGTCTTCTCCCCGCATCGTTATCTCTCCGGTCTTATCCCAGGGTGATGACGGAAAAGGATCATAACCCGTCCGGTCTCCGTCGTCGGGTGCGTACAAGGTCAGATGAGATCCTTCTCCGGTAAGTTCATAGGAGTGAACCTCAAACCGGTCATAGTCCTGCTGTCTGATCCAGGTATCATCCCTGTATGCCCTGGTTGTCTCGGCCGCAAACATGATCCCCTTATACACACACAGGATCATTAGTCCGGAGTAAACGACGAACCGAATCGAGTTGGTCTCGATATTTGTTCTGCTCAGAACTCCTCCCCACAGAACCGCATTGCACAGATATACATACAGACACCCGTATCTCATCAGCGGGGAAGTCAATAACCAGAACAGAAATCCGATACAGATCACTGCTTCAATAAACAGCTCTGCCGGGATCTCGCGTACGTCTCTTTCACGTCCGGCACGACACACATAATATAAACATTTTATCACAAAATATACTACTCCGACCACCGCTGCACCGATTAAGATGCGGTCAGTCGCAGACTGCGTTCCGAACCATGTTGGAAACCATTTATAGATCGGTTCACCGTATCGCGATACATCCCAATAACCCCGGCCGTATACCTGGATCTCCTTATAATCATAAGTTGCAATATCAACAGGCACTCTCCACTCCGGTTTGAAGAAGCCGAGGAAAGTCGACGGATAAAGCAGCCATCCCGACAGTACGATATTTCTCGCCAGATAGGGAACCACAGTAATAATCCCTGCAGTCAGGCAGTAGCCGAACTCACGCGCATGATGATCACGCAGAAGCAGGAATCCGGGCATAACAGCCAGCAGAACAAATACGGCACCTGACAGCTTGATCGTCAGAATAAATGCAGTCAGAACAGCCAGCATGCTCATGCGGGGAACATCGGATCCGCTATCCAGCCAGCGTATGATCAGAATAAATCCCAGACAGACCATATAATAATCCGACGCAGGTGATACCATTTCGTCAAATATCATCAGCAGATAATATATCCCCATGATTCGCGACAGGCCGGATGCATCCAGAGACAGCCGGTGTTCACGCACCGGTATGTAAGCACATTCCCAGGCGAGAAGCAGAGCACAGAATGCTCCGGTCACATGATAAGACTGGCCGGTAAATGCAAAGCTGTATAATGCGTTTAGTACAAAAGCAGAGGAATTGTACCCGAGACGGGTATGAAGATTAGCCAGGCCGGGAACGCAGCCGTACTCTTCGATCCAGCGTATTGCCTGAGCATGATACAGGCCGGTATCATAATGCATCAGGCCGTGAGAAGCTCCGTAGGACATTACGAAAAACAATACGATGAATACGGGGATAACAGCACCGGAGTCCTTCCATCCGGATAGCATATCACGAAGAAGTGCACATACCTGAGAGCGGTAATAAACCGTCATCAAAAGCAGGCATATGCACATACACACATTGGCAAGGATACCGGTCCCGGAGAACAGGCTCCATACCTCGGCATATATCGTGACACCAACCAAACCCATGAGCAGGACTGCCACGATGTCACGTACTTTGTATCCGATCAGACGATCAAACAGGCACGCGATCAGCAGACCTGCCGTGCCCATTGTAAGTATCATATATAGCCATATGATAAGTACCGAGATCACTTTCCGCTCTTCTTATACTCCTCACATGTCATTCCGGCGATCGCCTGCATATCGGCGTTCATCATCATCTTGACCAGACCGGCAAAATCGGTTTTGCGCTTCCATCCGAGTTCTTTCTCAGCCAGAGAAGAATCACCCCAGAGGAACTCTACCTCTGCCGGTCTGTAGAACTCAGGATTAACATCTACGAGCAGTCTGCCATTGGCTGCATCATAGCCTTTCTCATTTACGCCCTCGCCCTCCCAGCGTATGGAGATGCCGAGCTCACCGAAAGCGGATTCCACAAACTGACGTACCGTATGTGTCTCATTGGTCGCCAGCACATAATCCTTCGGAATATCATTCTGCAGGATGCGCCACATTCCTTCCACATAATCACCTGCGAAGCCCCAGTCTCTCTTTGCGTTCATGTTTCCGAGGGATAGTTTCTCCTGATTGCCTGCGATGATATTTGCTATCGCAAGGGTGATCTTACGGGTAACGAAATTTTCTCCTCGTCTCGGGGATTCGTGATTAAAGAGGATACCGTTACATGCGAACATGTTATAGGATTCCCTGTAGTTCACGGTTATCCAGTATGAATACAGCTTAGCCACACCGTAAGGACTCATCGGATGGAAAGGAGTCTTCTCGCTCTGAGGTGCGGTCTCGGGAAGTCCGCCGAAAAGCTCCGAAGTGGATGCCTGATAATATCTGCAGCTTCCGCCGTTTACACGTAATGCTTCAAGAAGCTTCAGGGTACTTACACCGGTTGCTTCAGCCGTATACTCCGGAACCTCGAAAGATATGCCCACATGTGACTGTGCGGCGAGGTTATATACTTCGGTCGGTTTAATCTCTGCAACCAGTCTCATCAGGTTGCTGGAATCGGTGGTGTCACAGTAGTGCAAAAAGAACTTCACATTATTGTATTCGGATCTGATGATATGATCGATCCTCGCTGTGTTGCTTATCGAATGCCTTCTGACCAGACCATGTACTTCATAGCCTTTCTCAAGCAGAAGCTCAGCCAGATATGATCCGTCCTGTCCTGTAATACCTGTGATCAGCGCAACATTTCTCATCTATATCTCTCCTTCAAAGTATGTTTATACATAAAAAACAAAATGCTGGATCAGCGCGGCTGCGATTCCGATCAGTGAGCCGACACATACCTGAGTCCCGGTGTGTCCGACAAACTCCTTGAGTCTTTCCTCGGGAGACATGGTCATGATCGTGATCCCACGTTCCCGGATCTCCTCGACCAGATCATTGATGACACGCGCCTGCTTACCGGTCTCCTGTCTGACGCCCATCGCATCATGCATAACTATTATAGCGAAAAAGAACGCAATCGCAAACAGCGGGCTCTTCACGCCCTGCGTCAAAGCCACTGCAGTCGCGATGCCGGAGACGCAAGCCGAATGACAACTCGGCATACCGCCATCTCCAACCAGCCGTTCCAGCCGTAACTCCCTGTTAACGATCAGATAGATCAGCGTCTTGATGATCTGCGCAACCAGCCAGCACACCGCTCCCGTGATCAGTATCTGATTGCCGAGAACATCACTTACGAATCCAGTCATATCAACCTGCTGTCTCTGAGCGCATATATACCTCGATAGCATCATGCCAGTCAGCGAACTTATAACCGCCGGTAAGTCTCAGCATATAATTATCGAGAATTGAGTAGTGAGGTCTGTTGGCCGGAGCTCCATACTCTTCACTGGAGATCGGTACTATACGGGTGGATGATCCCGCCAGTCTGAGTACTTCTGTCGCAAAATCCGCCCATGAACAGTCTCCCTCACAGGTTCCGTGGAACAGGCCGTAATTCTCCGTATCCAGGAGACTTAGCACACAGCCTGCAAGCTCTGTAGCCGAGGTCGGAGAACCCACCTGATCATTGACCACTTTTATCTCCTCGTGATCCTGCGAAAGTCTGAGCATGGTACGTGCGAAGTTCTTGCCATCTCCATACAGCCATGCCGTTCTGACTATGTAGAATCTCTCCGCGAACTGTCTGACCTGATCCTCGCCTGCCAGCTTCGAAGCTCCGTATACCGACTGCGGACCGGTAGCATCGAATTCTATATAAGGTCTGGTTCCGTGACCGTCAAAAACATAATCGGTGGAGATATGCATCAGCTTCGCGTGAGTCTCTGCCGTCGCGATAGCCAGATTTCTGGGGCCGATAGCATTGATGCGATATGCCAGGTCGACCTGCGTCTCACATGCGTCTACATTCGTATGTGCCGCACAGTTGATCACGGCATAGGGCTGTATCTCTCTGACAAACTTAAGTACGCTGTCGATATCGGTGATGTCCAGCTCCGCAACATCGGTATTGACCAGCTCAACATCATCACGTCCGGCATATGCTATATTGACTGCGCGTCCAAGCTGTCCGTTTGCACCTGTTACGATTATCTTCTTCATAGGTTACTCCTATCTGATACCCAACCTGTTCAATGCCGAGAATATCGCACGCAGTGATGCTCTCGTGATATTCGAGCTGACACCGACACCATAGGTAGCCTGTCCGGATTCCGCATTCAGCAGATGGATATATGCGGCAGCCTGAGAACCGGCACCTGCGGTGATCGCATGTTCATCATAGTCGAGGATCTTTATATTGCATCCGAGTACTTCACGCAAGCCTCTGACCGTTGCATCCAGAGGTCCGTTACCGACTGCTTCGAATTCTTTCTCAACGCCGTCATCGGTATATCTCACGTGTACACATGTATCAAACTCGGAATCTATATCATCGCTCAGATCATCCACTTTCAGTTTACGGAAATGGATAGGTTCCTTGCGATCAAGATACTCATCTCTGAACGCCTGCATGATCTGCTCGGGAGTAACCTCACCCTGCTTTTCTGACATGGCCTGAATGACGTTCGCAAACTCTCTGTGCATGCTCTTCGGAAGTTTGAATCCAAAGTAGGTGTCCATAATGAACGCAACTCCGCCCTTACCGGACTGTGAGTTGATACGTACGATGGGCTCATACTCTCTGCCTATGTCTGCGGGGTCGATAGGCAGATAAGGTACCTGCCAGTAATCTCCGCCGCGTTCCTTCATTGCCTTCACACCCTTGTTGATCGCATCCTGATGTGATCCCGAGAAAGCGGTGAACACCAGCTTGCCCGCATAAGGATGACGGGGATGAACGGGGATCTTGCAGCATCTCTCGTATATCTCTATGGACTCGTTTACATTCTCGATAGCGAGCTTCGGATCGATGCCCTGACTGAACATGTTATATGCGATATTAAGTATGTCCACATTACCTGTACGCTCACCGTTACCGAACAGCGTACCCTCGACTCTGTCGGCTCCGGCTAGTATCGCAAGCTCGGCACTGGCTACACCGGTGCCACGGTCATTATGCGGATGCACGCTCAGTATGATAGACTCTCTGTTCTTCAGATGCTTGCTCATCCACTCGATACGATCGGCAAACACATTCGGGGTGGTCATCTCTACCGTTGAAGGGAGATTGATAATGATCGGATCCTCGGGAGTAGCTCCCCACTCCTCTACAACCGCATCACAAACCTCGAGTGCATAGTCGAGTTCGGTACCGGTAAAACTCTCCGGCGAGTATTCCAGAATGATCTTTCCGGGAAAAGCTGCCGCATGTTTCTTCACCATACGGACGCCTTCGATCGCGATGTTTTTGATCTGCTCACGATCCATATTGAACACTACATCTCTCTGCAGAGTGGATGTTGAATTATATATATGAACTATAGCCTGAGAACAGCCTTCGATCGATTCAAAAGTTCTGTCCAGCAGTTCCTCGCGACACTGAGTCAGTACCTGCACCTTCATATCGTCTGATATGAGTTTGCGATCGATCAATTGCCTAAGGAAATCAAATTCGATCTGACTCGCGGCGGGAAAACCGACCTCTATCTCCCTGAATCCCAGCTTGGCCAAATATTCAAAGAACTCTATCTTTTCATCCACGACCATGGGATCTATAAGAGCCTGATTACCGTCTCTCAAATCCACACTGCACCATATGGGAGCCTTGGTGATCTCCTTATTCGGCCATTCTCTCTCCGGATAATCCACTACCGGATTTTTCTGATATCTCTTGTAGTTAAGCATAATGTCTCCTCATCTTCTAATATCAAAAACGGGCCCGCTGTCCTTCAGCGAGCCCGCTATCATCTATTCCCCGAGGCCTTTTTCAATGGCTGAAACCAATGAGCTTAGTGCCTCTTCTTCGTCTGCGCCGTCGCAATGTATCTCGATCTCGTCACCGCATTTGACACATGCTCCAAGCACACTCAATACACTTTTTGCGTTAGCCGTATTCTCTCTGAAGGTGAAAGTTATGAGTGATTTAAACTGCATAGCTTCCTTGCATAGGACTCCGGCCGGTCTGAGATGCAGACCCGTGGGATTCTTAATTGTGACTTTCTGACTAACCATTATACTGTGTATTTCCTCCGATCAGATATATGACTGAACATATATCATTATAAATATACCATTTATGTTTTTTTCTATCAAGTCTCGTTAAGCTTTATCCATATCTGGACAGGAGTACTCACGTTCATTTTATTCCCTTCGTTTTCAAACGACAGAACTACATGATAATGATCGCCAACTGTATCCTCCTGATCGAGGATCTTCTCAAGATTGGCAACAGCCAGAATATTGTCTGTGGAAAGTGCATCAAGGTTCTTCTGCAGGCCTACAACCGTTACGTTATATTTGCCTTCCGGATCCACCAGTTCCACTTCGTAGCCCTCAGGAACATTTATGAAACTGATATCATCCGAATCAAGCTGTATCACACGTGTGGAAGTATGATCGATATACACCGTAACGGATACTTTTCCATCAAAGGACGTATCGGCTATCCTGACTCCGCTGGGCATCTTTCCGCTCACATCGACCAACGTCATCATGTTGCCTGCCTGACCTGTAATATTGACAGGTTCATCGATCGTGATCGTATCGAGATTCTGAAGGATCGAAGCGCGGCCTGCCACCAGGATCGATTCGGGTTCACAGGTGATCACTCCGGTGGCTTCGTATCCGTCAGCGGGTATGCCGCTTGATTCAAACTGCAGGTTCACTCTCTTGGTCTGAAGCAGTTCGACCTTCACGCGCACCTTGCTGATATTGGATGAGATATATCCTGAGCTGACGGCATTACCGTCGGCATCCATCAGAACTATATCAACATCAGTGATGATATCCTGACTGAAGCCGGTGACCGGTACGTTGACCTCAGCTCTGACTATACCGTCAACGAGAGACTCGGGACCGGATATGCGCACCTGATTCTCGTCAGTCGTCACATCTCCTATGGTATACCCTTCACTGACAGTACCGGATGTAACCGTTCTGAGTGCGAGTGTCTTGGTCTTCAGATTTTCGATATTCAGCTGCACCGTATCAATGGATCCTTTGATGCTTTCAATCTGTGTTGAATACTTGTTGGTGGACAGTTTGATCGCAACGGTGTTCTGCAGCGTCAGATCGTTGAAGTCGGCGATCGCCACGATATTTTCTTCGCCGAGTGCATCGATTACCGAACGAGGTCCCGTAACGGTGACCGTATCGATCACGTTACTGTCATTCAACACCTCAAAGGTCTGTCCCTGATCGGTGACCACATTGGTATTTCTGAAGGAGACCTTCACATTATTAACTCTGAACTGAACTACGGGATCATTGAAGTTGGTGACGATGAACCATACCAGGATCGCAAATACCACAGAACCGAGTTTAAGGCCCCAATCGTCAAAAAGCTTATGCTTCATCCTTGGCCCTCTCTTTCTCTTTTCTGCGTCGGCGCTTGCGGCTATCCTCGGTCGGCTTGTTCTGAATGAGCTCAAGACGTTCTTTCAGAGCATCCGCTTCCCTCATAGTCTCAAGCTGTCCTTTGTATGCCACCGATACACGTCCGGTCTCCTCGGATACTATGATCGTCAGAGAATCAGTAACCTCCGATATACCTACACCGGCTCTGTGTCTGGTGCCCAGATGCTTGGGCAGACTCAAGTTGTCCGAAAGCGGCAGATAGCATGTGGCAGATGTAACTCTGTTGCCGCTTATGATCACCGCACCATCATGAAGAGGTGTGTTCTTTTCGAAGATATTTATCAACAGCTGGCTGGTCACTGCAGCATCCACTTCGATGCCGGTGCGCTCGTACTCATCAAGCTGCTGGTTCTGTTCTATTACGATCAGGGCACCGGTCTTGTCCTTACCCATCTCAAAGCAGGCACGGACTATCTCGTGTATGGTCTTATCCGAGAATCTGCCCTCTTCCGTCAGTCTGTTATTGTCGCCAAGGAATGCGTTAAAGAAGTTCTTCTCGCCGAGATCCTCAAGTGCTTTACGAAGCTCCGGCTGAAGGATCACCACCACAGAAATGGCAGCTATACTCAGCACATTCTGGATGATCCACAGTATCGTGTTCATCCTGAAAACAGCCGCAAGACCGACAAAGATCATGATCACTATGAAACCTTTAAACAGTGACCATGCTCTGGTTTTACGAAGCCACCTGAGTATGTGGAAGATCATGTATGCGATGATGAGGATCTCTACACCGTCAGTCCACCTCGGGGTGATCATATGAAGATTTGTAAAATATGACAAAAAATTGTGAGTCAATAGCATTTAGTCTTCTCTGGGTGCAGGCTTCTTTCTGCTGGAATTGATCTTCTTGACCTTCTTCTGGGTGTTGGATACCGTAACTTTCGGAATGGCTTTTACGTAGTAATAATACTCATCATCCTCGAACTGCAATTTCTCGGTGCGCTCATAGTCAACATGGAAAAACAGGAACTGCAGAACAATGCCGACAAGAATAGCCACAAACGATCCGAGGATCATACTGCCGCCGGATACATGTGTATCAAAGATCAGATCAAATATCAAAAGTAAAACAATGTCAGCCAAAACGCCAACGCCGATGGCTATAAACCATGCATAATAAACGCGAAGTCTGCGAACTCCGTATACGATGAGAATGGTGATTCCGAACGCAAAAACAAACGCGAGCATCGGCTTGTTGCTGAGCACCGTATCGATGACGAATTTCAGTCTGGTGGTCATCTCTTCATCGGCCAGTGAATTGATGGATCCCGCGCCGCCGATCAGCGCTTCGAGCACATAATACACGACCACACCGCATCCTACCGAAACTGCCGAAGTGGGACCGCCGAGCAGTCCGGCCGCTATAGGCATGATATAAGGTATCTTCATGATGAAGCAGATCGGTGTGAGCAATACCGCTATCGTGTCATTAGGTGAAAATCTGAAGTACAGAAGGAACAGGATCATGAACAATGCACCGACCACCAGCAGGCACTCAAGAGAAAGCTTATACATGTGTCCCAGCACAAAAACCGCCGCCACAAAAACGGTGAAATTGAGCGGCATGAAAGAACACATAAGTGCAACCATCAGCACTATAACAAAACTATTCAACTGTGACATGTAGCCAAGTCTGCCGTTGATGATCAGCAGGCAGATCAGTCCGATCAGGAACTTGATGATCGGCAGAACAAACGCCTCATACTTGCTGTAAAAACGTTTGATCATCTGTCTGGCCATAACCAAAGAAGTCATATCAGGCCTCCGTTATTCAACATTATTATACTCCCGGGAGAGCTTGTTTAAATTGTGTGCATACGTCTTGAGTTTCTTGCGTGCACCCGCATATTTGAACGTAAAAACTATATATGTGATCACGGCATAAATACCTACAAAGATCACATACTTCTTAAGAATGCTCTGGGCATATTCAAGCAGGTCTATCTTGTATATATCCAACATAAAATTCTCAAAATCATAGACTACGTAACCCGCTGCCACTATCAGAAAGCAGATGGTTCCGCTGACTATGCTTTTGAGAACCTGCCAACCGATATAATCGCTTCGAAAATACCGGCCTATAGCCTCATTTTTCTTGCCCTCGTTTTTTTCATACGAAGCAAGCCTCGTCATGAGGATGATCTTATCCTGATCTATCATTTCGCCAGTCCGTAAATGCAGATTACCGATCAGTTCAGGAAACGCATCTTCGGTCCACCATCGGAACCGTCCCTGCGCTTGGGCTGTGCGGGTGCATCAGGCTTATAAACGTTATTCAGGCTGTTGACCATAGCTGCCTTACACTGATCGCAGAAACGTCCGCTCGCAATAGGCTTGCCGCACTTCTCACAGCTGATCTCGGATGCGCCCGAAGCAAACTCCAGTCTCTCTTCACGGATCCACTGTCTGATCTGGTTGGCGTCAACATCACATGCCTCTGCCGTCGATGCTACGTTTGAACCCGGATTCTCCTGGATATACTTCTTTACTTCCTGGAATTTCTCTTCCAGCTTCTCACGACATGCCGGGCACATAAAAGGTCCGCTAACATAGTTAAAAAGCTTACCGCATCCTCTACAGTTCCTTACGTCCATAATTACCTCCTGGGTTGGTTAATGATTATACTCCCTTGCCGATAGCCAGAGTTGCAAAGAATATGTGCTTCACTCCGTGTTGTGCAAAAACCTCCGCCACAGCGTCGATCGTGGCTCCGGTAGTATATATATCATCTATGACCATAATCGTTTTTAATTTTACATCATTCACTCCCAATTTGAAAGCCCCCCGCAGAATTATGTTCCTTTCCGACGGGGTCAGATCCTTAAGCGGAGAGGTGCGTTTAATACGCTTTACAAGATCGTCTCTCACGGGGATCCCCAAATGGTCCGACAAGCGATGTGCGATCAGCGATGCCTGATTATAACCTCTGGAACGTTTTTTTGATTCATGGATGGGTACGGGAACGAGTGCATCCGGGTGCAATTGCAATATCCGGTGTCCCATGTGTTCGGCCATCTCACTTCCGTACCAGTCAGAATATTCGCGTCTGCCTTTGTACTTAAATCTGTATATCGAATCGGATACCGATCTGTACTCATACAGTGCCATCCCCCGTTCGTAAAGGTGTCTGCTGCCGGCACAATCTTCGCAGTATTCGCGTGATTCATCATCGAGCGGTTTGCCGCATTTATAACACGTCGCGCCTCCTACATATACGACCCTGTCTCTGCACGCATCGCACACATAAGCACCATACGGATCAACGGGATTATCACAGACGGGACACCTGCGCGGAAACACCAGGCTGATCGCTGCTTCATACATCGTACGCACCGGTGTCGCGGCAGTACTCCCTGCATGGGTATATGTCATAGGCACACCTCTCTTATCCTTTCGGCGAGGCCGGTGTGTCTCATATTCACCCTGTCGTTGTCTACCATGCGTTTGATCGCATCTTCCTGTCCCATCAGCACGACGCTTTTCTGTGCTCTGGTCACAGCCGTATACAGCAGATTGCGATTAAGCAACTGCGGAGGACCGCTCAGGATGGGAACGATGACTGCGGGATATTCGCTGCCCTGAGACTTGTGTATCGTGATAGCGTAGGCCGGCTCGAGTTCCTCGAACAAAGAAGACTCATATTTCACTATGTGTCCTTCCTCATACTCCACGGTCAGAGTTCGCCCCGATACATCTATCTCCCTGATCCTGCCCATATCACCGTTGAACACACCGGTACCGGATCTGATGCAGATATTGTGGTCGCCCATCACCTCCCATTCGAGCTGATAGTTATTTTTGATCTGCATCACTTTATCGCCTTCACGGAAAAGGTTTTCTCCGTATTCCAGCTCCTCCTTATCGGGCGAAGCGGGATTGATATATCTCTGCAAAATCCGGTTCAGCGTCTCGGCTCCCAGAGGTCCCTTTCGCATGGGGGTCAGCACCTGAATATCGATCGAATCGGCAGATACATATCCGGGCAGTTTCTCGGTAATGAGCTGTACCATATGCTTATAGATCACATTCACATCGGATCTCCGGAGAAAAAAGAAATCTTCACTGTTGTTATCGATCTTGGGATAATGACCGGTACGTATCTCATGTGCGTTCATGACTATATCCGATCCTTCGGCCTGCCTGAATATCTGCTCGAGCATGACCGTCCTGAACGCACCCGAATCGATCAGATCCTTAAGTACCTGTCCCGGTCCCACGCTCGGAAGCTGATCCACATCGCCGACCAGTATCAGTCTCGTTCCCGGGGTCACTGCCTTGAGCAGTGCCTGAAAAAGAAATATATCCACCATCGACATCTCATCCAGAATGATCACATCCGCTTCCAGAGGATTCATCTCATTGCGTTCAAATCGGGCTCTTGTCCCGTCTTCTTCGGGTGCACCCGACAATTCCAGCATCCGATGGATAGTCTTCGCTTCATATCCCGTAGTTTCGGTCATTCTTTTGGCTGCACGTCCTGTCGGAGCTGCCAGCATGATATCCAGTCCCTCATCGCTGAAGTATCTGATGAGAGCATTGATGGTAGTGGTCTTGCCTGTGCCAGGTCCGCCGGAGATGATCAATATACCCCCTTCCGTAGCCGCAATTACCGCCTGCCTCTGGAGGTCATCGAATGTCATATTCAGCTCATTCTCCAGACGGTCGATCTTCGCCTCCAGTGCAAGCTTCCTGTCTCCGGACAGTGCCGGTTCCCTGCATACGTCCAGATCGTGCAGCATCGCTGCAGTCTTCAGTTCCGCATAATAAAACTCCGATGCATAGACTGCGTCATTCTTCGCCACCACTTTTCTGTCCATGGACAGATTTGCTATCTCACATTCCACGGCATCTCCGGGCAGTCCCAGAAGTTCCGAGGCCCGGCTTACCAACTCCCGGAGTGGCAGATACATATGCCCTTCGGACACGCCCTCTGCCAGAACATACATCAGGCCCGCTCTGACTCTGTACTGGGAGTCTACCTGTATGCCTGCCCTGCCTGCTATCTCGTCGGCGGTCTTAAATCCTATACCCCTG
Source organism: uncultured Lachnospiraceae bacterium (assembly GCA_946620235.1). Lineage (GTDB taxonomy): Bacteria > Bacillota > Clostridia > Lachnospirales > Lachnospiraceae > XBB2008. The sequence goes on from CAMONC010000034.1 coordinate 14,253, forward strand.
ATGTCTTCCGCCAGCTTATACGGATTTTCCTTCAGAATCGAGTAGACCGCTTCACCGTATTCATCATATATACGCATCGCCATTGCATTAGTGATGCCATAACCCTGCAGATACATAAACGCATCTCTGACATCGGATTTCTCCCTGAACTGGAGTCCGATATCACGTGCCTTGCGTTCGCTGATGCCTTTGATCTCCGCAAGTCTCTCGGGTTCATCCTCAAGGATGTTCATGGTGTTTTCTCCGAACCTGTCCACTATTCTGGAGGCCATGGTCTCACCGATCCCGCGTATCGCTCCCGAACCCAGATACACACGCAGACTGTCCAGATCCTCCGGAGCACTCACCTCGCAGATGCTTGCATTTATCTGCTCGCCATAGCTGGGATGTATGACTTTTTCCCCGACTATCCTGACATTCGCTCCCACGCTGATACCGGTCGTATTTGCCACGCAAGTGTACTCCACATTTCCCGACACGAATTCAAAAACCGTATATCCCGTCTCCGGTCTGTGATAACGTACATCACTGACATATCCGTTATATTCGTTCATGTATCCTCATATCCTCCAAAATAAAACCACCAACTGCATAGACCCATTCTGTGGTCTCATTACAGTTGGCGGTCTGTAACGAAGTATATTAAGCTTTATTCAGCATCAATCTCTTCAGGTGTTTTGACTCCGACACCGTAGTTGCGTTTCATCTGCTCGTACAGCTGCATGGCCAGCGAATTATCTCCTTCGCCCACGCTCATCTTGGATACCTCCTGGATCAAAGTATCCGAAAACAGATTGACCATGTTCCCGGCATAACTGCCTTCAGACTGACTTCCGAACAGATTCGTCGTCTTATCCACGTTCTTATATACCTGCTCCCACAGATATGCCTCAAACTGTTTGCAAGCCTCCAGAAGCTCGTCATCGGTGGAGTCTTTGCTGACTGACTTGAGCTTGGATGAGACCTTGCCGGCCGCTGCGGTGCTTTCAGCGTTCGACAGTATATTGGTCGTATAATCGGTGAGAGAAGAAATATCAATATCTGACATTTAGGTCTCCTTATCGCTTGAGGTTATTAGCCTGCTCCATCATGGTGTCGGTAGTGGTGATGACCTTTGAATTCATCTCATATGCTCTCTGGGCTACGATCAGATTTACCATCTCATCGGCCACCGATACGTTCGAGCCTTCCAGATATCCCTGGATAACACGGCTTCTGGTCACAGCATTACTGGTCGCCTCATTTATGGCCGGTCCGCTGACGGGAGTCACACTCCACAGCGTGTCTCCGTAACGCTCCATACCCGCCGGGTTCTGGAACTGGAACGTACCGATCTGAACACCCAGTGACTGCATATTGTTGTTTGCATCCGGGTATTGAAGTGTACCGCTGGTATCAACCTTGATCTTGTTGACTATATATGTATTGGGCAGGCTGATCGGTCTTCCCTGCGTATCTATTACAGGATATCCGTCAGAGCTGCACAGAACGAGCGTATTTCCGTTTCCCAGAGACCAGTTGAAATCGCCGTTTCTGGTATAGCGTGTCTGTCCGTCGCCGCATCTGACTGCAAAGAATCCGTCACCCTCAATGGCGAAAGCGGTATCTGATTCCGAATCAAGCAATGCTCCCTGTGAAAACATAGAATTGATCGAGGAAACTCTGGTTCCCAGGCCGACCTGACTGGATATGGGTTTCGCCTGACCGTTAGCAGTCGTGGTCTTGGTCTGCAGTGTCTGGTACAGAAGAGTCTTGAACTCAGCTGCCTGAGTCTTATATCCCATGGTATTAACGTTCGCCAGATTGTTGGCGATAGTATCCACGTTTGTCTGTTGCGCGTTCATACCGGTCGCGCCGGTCCATAAGCTTCTTACCATACGGTTCCTCCTTTAAGGACGCCTGCCGGGTCCGTTATCACAGTTTACCCAGCTGATTAGCCGCAATATCGAGACTTGAGTCAAATGTCTGGATCAGTTTCTGATTGGCCTCATAAGATCTCTGGATCGAGATCATGTTCACCATCTCATCCACTATGGAAACATTACTCTGCTCCAAATATCCCGAATATACCTGATGTCCCTGAGCAGGTCTGGATACGGCCCCCTCTACGGGCTGGTAATAATTCTCACCGTACTTCTCGAGATAGTTATAATCTTCAAAATCCGTAACTCCGACGGTTGCCACCAGCGCACCGTTCTGATATATCTGTCCGGCACGGTTAACGGAGAAATCCCTCAATGGATCGAGCCTGATATGCTGTCCGTTAGAGTTAAGCACATAATCGCCTTCGGGTGTGACAAGATTACCCTGCATGTCCAGAGTAAAGTTTCCGTCACGTGTATATTTGATTGATGTTGCTCCCTTTTTGGATGTGAACTCGATGGTAAAGAAACCTTTACCGGCAATAGCCATATCAAGCTGATTGCCCGTTTCCTTGAATGATCCCTCCGACCAGTCAACATAGTTCTCGCCTATCTTGACACCGGGATTGATGATGCCCATACGCCTCGGCAGATTGCCGGCTTCCGTGACATCCTTGATCTTATATGCCAGGACATCGTCAAAGGCCTGGCTCGTCGCTCCCTCTTTCTTAAAGCCGTTGGTATCAAAGTTGGCAATGCTGTTAGCCAGTGTGTCTAACCTGTGCTGCTCATTGATCATGCCGGTATAGGAAGTGTATAGACCTTTGACCATGTTTAATCCTCGCTGTTATTCTTCTTTATGCCCCGCCAGGAATTCGACATACTTGCCGGTGCCGATCGCAACGGCTGTCATCGGATCTTCCGCAGTCATGGTATTGATACCTGTCTGCGATGCTATCAGATCCTCAAGTCCTCTCAGCAGCGAACCGCCTCCGGTGAGAACTATGCCTCTGTCGATGATATCTGCTGCCAGCTCCGGGGGTGTCTTTTCAAGTACACCCTTGATCGTCTCAACGATCTGAGCTGTGGGCTCCTTCAATGCTTCCTCGGTTTCTTCCGAGCTTACCTTGATGCTCTTGGGAAGGCCTGTGAGCAGGTTACGTCCCTTCACATCCATATAATCAACTTCGGGGCGTTTGAACGCCGTACCGATGTTTATCTTGATGTCTTCGGCGGTGCTGTCACCGATAAACAGGTTGTGCTTCTTACGCATATAGCGGACTAGCGCCTGATCGAAATCATCTCCCGCTATCTTGATGGAATCACTTACAACCGTTCCGCCCAGGGATATGACCGCCACATCGGTAGTACCGCCACCGATATCCACTATCATGTTTCCACAGGGCTTGGCTATATCGACACCGGCTCCGATCGCTGCCGCGATGGGCTCCTCGATAATAAACACATCACGAGCTCCGCACTGGATGGTCGCATCCTCAACTGCTTTACGCTCAACCTCGGTAACTCCGCTGGGTACACAGACTGCGATCCTGGGCTTACGGAAATTTCTTTTGCCCATGGCCTTCTGGATGAAGTACTTCATCATCTTCTCGGTAACGGTATAATCCGAGATAACACCCTCGCGAAGAGGTCTGACTGCTACTATATTTCCGGGAGTACGGCCCAGCATCAGTCTGGCATCCTCACCTATAGCCTGTATCTTATGTGTATTACTGTCGAAAGCCACAACAGAGGGCTCTTTGAGTACTACGCCCTTCCCTCTGATATAAACCAATATGCTGGCAGTTCCTAAATCTATGCCTATATCCGTGTACTGCATCCTACGATCCCTTCCTAATACCTATAAAGCTAAAGCCTCTCGGCTGATCTTCCACAAAAGAATTCAATATATTATAACTTAAGCCGACAGTTTATGAAAGTGCTTTATAGAAAATTAAGAGTCCGTAAAACGCAAAACGCACCGACCCTCCGAGTCCTTTCGGTGGTCAATGCGTCCATGCTGTTTATTATATCGGACTCTGTTTTGAAATAATTAACCTTTGGATTTCTTTTTTTGCTTTGTTTGGGCTGCGGCGCCCTGCTCCGCAAGTATCTTCGCCAGATACTGTCCGGTGTATGACTTCTTAACCTTCGCTACAGCTTCGGGAGTTCCCTGAGCCACCACGGTGCCTCCGCCGTCTCCGCCCTCGGGTCCCATGTCTATGATATAGTCCGCGCATTTGATGACATCGAGGTTATGCTCGATGACCAGTACTGTATTGCCGCCCTCGGTCAGTCTCTGCAGGATATCAATGAGCTTATGCACATCGGCGAAATGCAGACCGGTGGTTGGCTCGTCGAGGATATATATGGTCTTGCCCGTGCTGCGTCTGGACAGTTCGGTGGCAAGCTTGACTCTCTGTGCCTCGCCTCCCGAAAGCTCCGTAGAGGGCTGTCCGAGACGGATATATCCCAGTCCCACGTCATAGAGCGTCTGGATCTTACTTCTGATCGAAGGTATGTGCTCAAAGAAAGCAAGCGCCTCCTCCACGGTCATGTCCAGAACTTCATATATATTCTTGTCGCGATACTTCACTTCCAGCGTCTCGCGATTGTATCTGTGACCGTTGCAGACTTCGCAGGGCACATATACATCGGGAAGGAAGTGCATCTCTATCTTGATAATACCGTCACCGGCACAGGCTTCGCAGCGGCCGCCTTTTACATTAAATGAGAAGCGCCCCTTGGAGTAGCCTCTGGCCTTGGCATCAGCAGTGGAAGCAAAGAGATCTCTGATCTGGTCAAATACTCCCGTGTAGGTTGCGGGATTGGATCGCGGGGTCCTGCCGATCGGTGACTGATCTATGTTGATGACCTTATCCAGCTGCTCGACACCGATTATCTCCTTATGCTTACCCGGTATCACGCGTGCACGGTTTAAGTC
>CAMONC010000035.1 GCA_946620235.1 uncultured Lachnospiraceae bacterium
CAGACTCCCACACCCAGGCCGGGAGCGAAATCTTTATCGAACTCGGCCAGGAACTCATTTTCTCCATATGTAGTATAAGCTCTGCGTGTAGGATTCAGGATAACATCCGTGATCAGCTTCTGCTGGTCTTTTCTGTCGGATAATCCCGCAAACCCTACCGCTCGCATGAATTTATGCATATGTATCCTCTGAATTCGTTGATGTCGGATTATTTCTCAGGTATAAGTACTTCTTTACCACCCATGTAAGGTCTGAGGACCTCGGGGATAGCAACCGATCCGTCTGCACGCAGGTTATTCTCGAGGAATGCGATCAGCATTCTCGGAGGTGCCACAACGGTATTGTTCAATGTATGAGCAAAGTATTTCTCGCCGTTCTCGCCTTTGATCTTAATACGGAGTCTTCTGGCCTGAGCGTCTCCGAGGTTGGAGCAGCTGCCAACTTCGAAATACTTCTGCTGTCTGGGAGACCATGCTTCCACATCATAAGATTTAACCTTAAGATCGGCAAGGTCACCCGAGCAGCACTCGATCGTTCTGACCGGTATATCCATGGATCTGAAGAGGTCCACGGTATTCTGCCAGAGCTTGTCGAACCACATAGGTGATTCTTCGGGCTTACATACCACGATCATCTCCTGCTTCTCGAACTGATGTATACGGTAAACACCTCTCTCCTCTATGCCGTGAGCTCCTTTTTCCTTACGAAAGCAGGGGGAATAGCTGGTGAGAGTCTGGGGAAGCTGCTCTTCGGGAATCAGCTGATCGATGAACTTACCTATCATGGAGTGCTCGGAGGTTCCGATCAGATACAGATCTTCACCTTCGATCTTATACATCATGGCATCCATCTCGGCGAAGCTCATAACTCCGTCAACGACTGCGCTTCTGATCATGAAAGGAGGAATGCAGTACTTAAACCCTCTGTCTATCATGAAGTCACGGGCATATGCAAGGACTGCGGAGTGCAGTCTGGCGATATCGCCCATCAGGTAATAAAATCCGTTACCGGCAACTCTGCCTGCAGCGTCCATATCGATACCGTTAAATCTCTCCATGATCTCGGTATGATAAGGTATCTCGAAGTCCGGAACAACCGGATCGCCGTACCTGGTGATCTCAACATTCTCGGTATCGTCCTTACCTATCGGAACTGAAGGATCGATGATATTGGGGATGGTGAGCATGATCTTGCGGATCTTCTCCGACAGTTCGGTCTCATCTGCCTCAAGCGTGGCAAGTCTCTCGGCATTTGCGGCAACTTTTGCCTTCAGTGCTTCAGCCTCCTCCTTTTTGCCCTGAGCCATCAGCGCACCGATCTCCTTGGATATCTTGTTTCGATTGGATCTGATATCATCGGCTTCCTGCTGTGTTGCACGGCTCTTCGCATCGAGCTCGATCACCTCATCTACCAGGGGAAGCTTGTCATCCTGGAATTTCTTTTTGATGTTTTCCTTAACTGCCTCAGGGTTTTCACGTAGAAACTTGATGTCTATCATTTTTCTCACTCCTCATCTTTAATATAGTCAACTGATACGATTTATGATCTGTCAGCTTATATCTTCTATAAACAATGTCGTATATTTCAGCAGATCCTTGATGATAATGTTTTTCACGGGATTGCCGTCCTTGTTTTTGATGATACGGATAACCGGTCTGTCGGGAAACTCACGGTTCTGTCTGAGTACGACTGCGACCTCTCCGTCGCTGGTCTGCACATAACTTCCCACCGGATATACCGCGATCAGAGCCAGGAAGTCATCCACGATGTCTTTCTCGAACTTCGTTCCCTTATATATCTTCAGATATTCGAGAGCCTCATAGACCTTAACGCGCTCACAGCCTATACCGCATATAAACTCATCAAATACATCACAGGTCTGAATGATCTTGCATGATTCACTTGTATCCACGCCGGTAACCTTGTTTGGATACCCGCTTCCGTCTATCCTTTCATGATGGTACCGGATCATGTCTTTAGCCGCATCTGACAGCCAGTCCTCATCCTTCACGATCTGATAGCCTATGTTCGGATGCTTCTTGTACTTCTCTGCATCCTCTTTGTTCATGTCATAGATCTCTATATTCTCGTATTCGATCTGCAGATCTTTCAGACCGATCTCATGAAGCAGACAGGCTACACCGATATCATGAACCTGCTCCTCTTTCAAGCCACGCTTGAGTGCGATAAGGGTTGATATCGAACATACGGATATGCAGTGCTCATAAATATCTGCGCTTCTTCTTCTGATATCGTAGAGTTTCTCAACTACATCATCCTCTTCGAGAATATTGGTTATGATAACGTCGGCCGTCTCACTTAATCGAGACAGCTCGGAATTATCTGTGAAATTGTGTTTCTCTATAACTGCCTGAAGTGTGCTGTGGACTTCCTTACGGACATCCTGCTTAAGTATCTCGACCTCACCCGGTATGTCTTCTGTCCTGATATAGACTTCGGTTACATTACTTTGTTTGAGTCTCGCTATGATCTCTACAGTCAGTGAAGTATCCGCAGCGAGCAGAACTGTATAGTCAGAGTTCAGCACATCGATAGCCAGTATATCGGATTCTTTGAGATCTTCAACCGGTGTTAACCTCATTATGACTCTCCTTTTCCTCCGTTAAGTGCACAGTCCAGAGATTCCTGTTCCTCCGCACCCAGATCGATCTCACATCTTCCGCCCCTTATCTGCTTGAGATAATTATAGCACCCGGCCGAACTGTGTATAGAGTTAAGTATAAACCCGTTGTTATCTTCATCGAGTAAGGTCAGACAAAAGCTTAGCTTTCCGCCCATTTCCTTAAACGCATCATATCTGTTTATCGAACACTTCTGGTATACGCTTCTCATCTGTTTGGTAATAGAGCGAATATCCCTTCGATTATCATTGATCTGCTCCTTCATGGATTTGTTGTCTTCAAACAGACCTACGATCTCCGTCTCCAGACTCTTTACGTTCTTTCCGGTCATGAATTTTTTGTATTTCTTAGTCAGATTATTGGTTTTGACCATAAGAACTATCGATAAAGCCAACAGGGCAAGGACCAGCACGGAAAGGATGATGAGAAGGATGCTCAGATCCATATTTGCCAGACCCATATTCTCAAATATAGTATATTTCATGTCTACTCCGATACCATCCGTATTATTTGGAAGTCAAAAGCGATGTGATCCTGTCCAGATCATCATGTGAGTAAAAATCTATCTCAAGCTTACCGGTACCGTCTCCCTTTGCGGTAATACCTACCTTGGTACCAACTGCTTTCTTTAGTTTTTCCTCATACTCACGATATATTGTATCGAGTGCCTCGTCTTTTTTGGCTGTTTTCTTCTTAGGTGAAGTCTTCCCTATATCTCTGACGATTTTTTCGACCTCACGTACGCTGAGCTTCTCATCAAAGATTCTCTCGGCCAGCTCTATCTGAAGGTTTTCGTCCTGTACGGTAACAAGAGCTCTTGCAGCACCTCCGGTAATCTTTTCATCTATGATCATCTGCTGTACTTCCGAACAAAGTTTCAGAAGACGGAGTTTATTTGTTAAAGCAGCCCTGCTCATGGATAACTTGTCAGCCAGCTCATCCTGTGTCATCGAATAACCCTCGATAAGCTTTTTGATATGCATGGCTTCTTCTATTTCATTCAGATCTTCACGCTGCTCGTTATCTATGAGAGCTATGATAGCTAATTCCTGTTCGGTATAGTTCCTGATGATAACAGGGATTTCTTTTAACCCGGCTATCTGAGCGGCACGCCATCTGCGCTCTCCGGCTACTATCTCATAATGGTCCTTTCTGTCCTGAACAATGATGGGGTTAAGTATGCCATACTGCTTGATGGAATCCGATAATTCCTGAAGTTCATCTTCATTAAAGGTCTTACGGGGCTGATCACGGTTAGGTTCAACCTTTCCCCATTTTACCTTGACGATAGCTTCTCCTTCTTTCGCATCAAGTATGGAAGGTACTGTTTCCGCTTTGCCACTGTTCTTTCCGGTAGTGGGGATCAATGCGTCCAAACCTTTACCTAATCCGCCTTTTCCTTTGGGTGCCATTATGTTTCCTCCTCTTATCCTCTGATTACTTCTTTTGCAAGATTAATATATGCTTCCGCACCTGCTGACTTGGGATCATACTCCGATATGGGCTGGCCGTAACTCGGTGCTTCCGCAAGTCTGATATTTCTGGGGATGACAGTCTCATATACCCTTGTCTTTATATTGGACTTTACATTATTTACTACCTGAGCTGACAGATTGGTCCTGGAATCATACATGGTGAATACAACTCCTTCCATATCCAGATCAGGATTCAATCCGCTCTTAACCAGATTTACCGTATGTATCAGCTGGCTCAATCCTTCCAACGCATAGTATTCACACTGGATTGGAACCAATACAGTATCTGCTGTGGTCATCGCATTAACAGTCAGCATGCTCAATGAAGGAGGACAGTCAATGATGATGTAGTCATATTTATCCTTAACCCATTCCACTTCATTTCTAAGTACGAAATTTCTGTTTTCATCATCTATCAATTCGATCTCAACTGCGGCCAGATTGACATTTGATGCTATCATGTCTATTCCGTCTTTTACATTTTTGATGATAGCTTCTTCTGTAGAACAGCTTCCGAGCATAAGCTCGTATACCGTATTCTCCACTTCATTTTTATTTACTCCGAAACCACTCGTCATATTTCCCTGCGGATCTGTATCGATCACAAGTATTTTCTTACCGAGCTCAGCCATTGCTGCTGACAGATTGATGGCTGTTGTGGTCTTACCTACTCCACCTTTTTGGTTTGTAATTGCTATTGTCTTTCCCATTTTGTTCCTCGCTTCTGATATATTGTGCGTGAAATCAATGATTATTGTTTCACGTTCAGGCAAATTTGATGTTTCACACTAAAATCTACAAAATCTAGTATCATGATTTTTCTGAAAAATCATTATGTTGTATTTGGTACATTGAATTACACAATTGTTTCACGTGAAACAATCGGCTGTATTTTGTTTTGATATTACGCTATATTAATGGGCAAATCTTATATAACAGAAATAGGAATAATCGTTATTTTTTGTTATGACATTATGTCGCCCACAACATATTGTTTCACGTGAAACAATAAATACTAATTATAGCGATGTTTAAAACATACTCGTTTTTCAAGGCACAAATGCTATTGTACACGATTGACCATCAAAATAAAAGTACAAAAAAATATACAAATAGGTTAAAATGGTATGAAGAAAGGAGCGATTATGTCTAAAGCATCCGGACTGATCAGAAACATAACTATATTAACCGGTTTATCCGTGGCAACCATCCATGTGATCAACAGAATAGAAACCGGCTCCGCATGCAGTGAGAAACCTGCGCGTACGAGAGAAGATAAAACATACAATTGGCGTTACGGCATTATAGATTATAAAGTCAAAGGGTATGGTTCTCCTCTTTTGCTTCTGCATGACCTGACCATAGGCAGCAGCAAATCCGAGTATAAATATATATATGATGAACTGAGCAGAGATAGAAAAGTTTTCATCCCCGATCTGTTGGGATATGGAATATCGGATAAACCGGTCATGACATATACCGCTTCAACATATGAAGATCTGGTCATGGACTTTATTAAGAATGTTATCAAGACTAAGACAGATATAATCGCAACCGGGGCAACCGCACCGATCGTTATCAAACTGGCACATGATAATCCGAAACTCATCAGAAATATAATAATGATAAATCCTCTGGGACTGTATGATCAGAATCTGATCCCGTCCACGCAGACCAAGCTGCTCAAGATCCTGATCAACATACCTGTGATCGGAACCTTTATATATAATATGATGTCCAGCCGTTCCTCAATAGAAGAACTCTTCACCAATGATTATCTCAGTGATCCGGATTCATTTGATACAGACCGTCTGAACGATATAGTTTCAGACTACTATCGTGCCGCACATGAGAGAGGTGTATTTTCCAAGCATGCTTATGCCAGTTATCTGTCTCAGTACATGACCTGTTCAATATTAAGCGAACTGCAGGAGACGGATCACTCCATGATGATAATCGGAGGAGAAAATGAACCCGACATCACTGATAATATAGAAAACTATAATTACTATAACAGTGCCATAGAGTCGGTCATCATTCCCGGTACATCTCATCTGCCCCAGATTGAACGGCCCGAAGAGATCATCAGCAATGTTGAGGTATTTCTGAGTAATGAATAAAGACACCATTGCTTCTATCTCGACTGCACTGTCAGAATCCGGTATAGGTATCATCAGGATCAGCGGACAGGATGCCATAAGCATAGCAGATCAGATCTATACAGATAAGAACGGCACACATAATCTCAAGTCACAGAAATCTCACACCATACACTACGGATATATAGTAAACAGTTTCGGAGACATCATGGATGAAGTTATGGTCTCCGTAATGAAAGCACCCAACTCATATACCAGAGAGGATGTAGTAGAGATCAACTGTCATGGCGGAGTGAGGATGTGTCGTAACATATTAGATTCAGTACTTAACACCGGGGCGCGTCTGGCGGATCCCGGTGAGTTTACGAAGAGAGCATTCTTAAACGGCCGTCTCGATCTGACCAGAGCTGAAGCAGTGATGGATACGATCAGAGCTTCATCCGATACAGCACTGAATCAGTCCGTACGTCAGTTAAGAGGTGAATTATACCGTCTTTTAGATAACATATGTTCTGATATTCTGTATGAAATCGCCCACATAGAAGCAGTACTGGATGATCCGGACAGCTACGACATAAATGGTTACGGTGATGAACTGTCTGCAAAGATCGACCGGATCTCATCAGATATACATAGGCTGATCAAATCATATGATGAAGGCAGGCTGCTGACAGAAGGGATCCGAACCAGCATACTGGGTAATCCGAATGCAGGAAAATCATCATTGATGAATCTGCTGTACGGAGATAACAGAGCTATAGTGACCAACGTACCCGGTACTACCAGAGACACCCTGACCGAAACTGTCAGACTTGACGATGTAACTATAGTTCTGACCGATACTGCCGGTATCAGGGAAACCGACGATGAGATCGAAAGGATCGGAGTAAGCCGGGCTATAGAATCAGCAAAAGACTCCGACCTGATCATATATGTGGCAGATGCATCAAGTGATTTTGAGTTGGAAGACCCGACACTGTGTAATCTTCTAAGATCAACCAGACTGATACTCCTTCTGAACAAATGCGATCTAACTGACGGCGCAGGTTCTGTCGATCATGTAAAACAGATTAAAGAAGAGTTTTCAAAACATGAGATCAAACCCGATGTGATCCTGTCTACATCAATGATCACCATGGAAGGTCTGTCGGAACTTAAGTCCGCGATCAGAGAAATGTTCTACAACGGTGATCTGAAATCCGATCATCAGATGATCATTACCAATCTCCGACATGTGGAATGTCTCAAGGAAGCCATTGTCTCACTGGATAAAGTCAGATCATCCATCGAAGAGGGAGTTTCCGAAGATCTGTATTGTATAGATCTGACCGATGCTTACAGATCACTTGCTCGCATCACCGGAGCGGAAGTAAACGAAGACATAGTGAATGAGATCTTCTCAAAGTTCTGCATGGGCAAATGATCAATAAAACAAAAGACTACAGCAATGAAGAGTGAATACCTGGAAAACAGAACCGAATACTACACCGATGTATGTGTCATAGGAGCAGGACATGCGGGATGCGAAGCAGCTCTCGCCTGTTCAAGACTCGGATTTGAAACTGTCATTTTTACCGTTTCCGTCGAATCCATAGCAATGATGCCGTGTAACCCCAATATCGGAGGAACCTCCAAGGGCCATCTGGTCAGAGAACTGGATGCACTGGGGGGTGAAATGGGCAAAAACATAGACAAGACCTTCATCCAGTCCCGTATGCTCAATGCTTCAAAAGGACCGGCGGTTCATTCTCTCAGAGCGCAGGCCGATAAATCGGAATACTCAAGATCAATGCGCAAGGTTCTGGAGAATCAGCAGAATCTCTATATCAGACAGGGAGAAGTATGTGAGATCCTGACGGAATTCGATCAGGATCAAAACAAGAAAAAAATAACCGGAGTTAAAACATTTAACGGAACCGTATATCACTGTAAATCGGTCATCATCGCAACCGGTACTTACTTAAACGCCAGGTGTCTCTGCGGTGAAGCCATAACCTATACCGGGCCTAACGGATTACAGGCAGCAACACATTTAAGTTCGGCACTTACCGATATAGGTGTGAAACTGCGCAGATTCAAGACCGGAACTCCGGCAAGAATGGATGCAAGAAGTCTGGATTTTTCTAAAATGGAAGAACAGAAAGGCGATGTACCCATCATTCCTTTCTCATACAGTACCGATCCCGATTCCATACAGAAAGAGCAGGTCAGCTGCTACCTGACATATACAAATGAGAAAACCCATGAGATCATCAGAGCCAATCTCGACAGATCCCCAATCTATGCGGGAGTGATAGAAGGAACGGGACCCAGATACTGCCCGTCTATAGAAGATAAGGTAGTCAAATTTGCCGATAAGGACAGACATCAGATATTCATAGAACCCGAAGGTCTCTATACAAACGAAATGTACTTAAGCGGTATGTCATCATCTCTTCCCGAAGATGTGCAGATACAGATGTACAGAACTCTGCCCGGTCTCGAGCACTGTCATATGGTGAGGAATGCCTATGCGATAGAATATGACTGCCTGTGTCCGGGACAGCTCACACTTTCTCTGGAGCTACGCGACATATCGGGACTGTTCTGTGCAGGTCAGTTCAACGGAAGCTCGGGTTATGAAGAAGCTGCCGCTCAGGGACTTATGGCAGGTATCAATGCATCCCGTAAGTTAAAAAATATGGATCCGATAATACTGGACAGATCACAGGCCTACATCGGTGTACTGATAGATGATCTCGTAACCAAAGACAATAACGAACCGTATCGCATGATGACATCCAGAGCCGAGTACAGGCTCATACTCAGGCAGGACAATGCTGATCTTAGACTCAGAAAGATCGGATATGAAGCAGGTCTTGTAACCAAAGAAGACTTCGACAAAACGATGACCAAAGCATCACTGATACGATCCGAGATAGAAAGACTTAATTCTGTAAGTGTAGGCGGTAAGGCTTCGGTTCAGGAATTTCTGGATAAACACGGATCCGCACCTCTTAAAACCGCGTTCACCCTGGCAGAACTCATGTGCAGACCGGAACTGGATTATGAAAGCCTTGCGGAACTGGATCCGGACAGGCCCATGCTTCCCCGAGACGTCATAGAACAGGTTGAAATAGAGATCAAGTACCGCGGATATATAGAAAGACAGAACAGTCAGATAGAAGATTTCAAAAAGAACGAAAAGAAACGCATACCTCCCGATATAAATTATGATGAGGTTGAAAGCCTGCGTCTCGAAGCCAGACAGAAACTCAAAGCCATAAGACCCGAAAACATAGGTCAGGCATCCAGAATATCAGGCGTATCTCCGTCAGATATAGCAGTACTGCTCGTAGCTCTCAAGAATATGGCTTACCACGGATCAGATCGGAATGAATGATATAAAAAAACTCACGGATCCACTGTCAAAATTGAATATAGAGCTTTCCGACGTTCAGATATCTCTGTTTATGAAGTATCATGATATGCTGACCGAGACAAATAAAGTAATGAATCTCACTGCTATCACTGACTTTAATGAGAGCTGCATCAAGCATTATGCCGATTCACTGTCTCTGATAAAAGCAACGGATCTGTCCGAAAAAGGGGATATCCGTATTCTCGATATCGGTACAGGTGCGGGATTTCCCGGGATACCTCTTAAGATCGTATATCCGCATATCCATATCACATTACTGGATTCTCTGTCCAAAAGGATCAGATTCCTGAATGATGTGATAAAGGAACTTGAGTTAAACGATTCAGGCAGTATATCTACGATAGATATGCGTGCGGAAGACTATGTCAAAGAACCGGACATACGCGAATCCTATGATCTCGTCGTATCCAGAGCCGTTGCGGGACTCAGCATTCTCGCCGAATATGCGCTTCCTTATGTGAAGATCGGCGGCTCATTCATATCATATAAAGGTGATAATGCTGTGGAAGAAATTTCAAATGCTGAAAATGCGCTTAAAATCCTCGGCGGAGAGATCACCGATGTCAAGTCTTTTACTCTGCCTGATTCGGATATCACCAGAACTCTCATAAATATCAAAAAGACCTGTCCCACACCGGATAAATATCCGCGTAAGGCAGGTCTTCCGAACAAAAAACCTCTGTAATCCCGACCGGATCATACAATCCCGATCAGATCAATACTTGCGACCTCTGGATCCGTATCCTCTGCCGGATCTGGTATCGCTGTAATATTCACCCTTTTTGGGAGTGATCACTACATATCTGTAAGGCTCCTCTCCCTCAGAATGAGTCTCAACATATTTATCATCCTGAAGTATGGAATGAATAACTCTTCTCTCATAAGGATTCATGGGCTCAAGAGAAACAGCACGGCGTGACCTCTTAACCTTGAAAGCCATGTTCTTTGCCAGATTCTCAAGTGTCTGCTTACGACGCTCACGATAATTCTCGGTATCAACCTTGACTCTGATATATTCATCCTCACCCTTGTTAACAACAAGTGATACAAGATACTGCAGAGAATCGAGTGTCTGACCTCTCTTACCGATCAGCACGCCCATCTCATCTCCCGATAATTCTATGGACAGTTCCTTCTCAACATCATCGTACACTGCTTCGGTATCAACTGCCATCTGCATGGAAGCAAATATATCATTAAGGAAACTCTTAGCTTTGCTGACTACATCGGAGTCCTTAACTCTGGCTTTGATCACTGCCTGCTTGGCTCCTATTCCGAGAAAACCGGAAGCACCTTCCTCAACTACATGGTATTCAACTTTATCACTGGTAGCACAGAACTGCTCGCAGGCAGCCGTAAGTGCTTCTTCTATGGTTTTTCCGGTAAATTCAACATATTCCATATCTGTAAATCCTCCGATCACTTATTGTTTCTTTCGTTATATTCTTTTACCATATTGGCTTTGGCTGCCAGACTTCCGGGTGCGGGTTTAAAATTGCCTGTACCTGTGGAAGAGGTGTCCAGAGAAGAATCAGATGAAGCATTAGAACCGATATTGGCTCTGTCACTTAAGCTTCTGGTATTCATCGAAGCATACTGCTGCATCTTCTGAGCTGTAACACCTGCTTTTTCGATCTTCTTCTTGGCCTTGGCTTCATTTTTCTTAATGATCTCATCAATATCCATCTTATCGATGTGCTTGTTGATGAATATCTGCTGTATGGTACGGATCACAGCACCGGCGATCCAGTAGATACCCATACCGGAGGGAAGAGTGAAACAGAAGACTGCCGACATAAGAGGCATCATCATATTCATGGTCTTCATGGACTGCTGCATTGCGGCTCCGGTATCACCTGAAGCGGCATTTGAATTATTGTTATTATCACCTGCCTGGGGCATAAGCTTAACATTCAGCCACTGAGTAAGAGCAGCCAGAAGAGGTATAAGTATAGCACCAAAACAAAGACCGAATCTGTGATCAGTCCATCCCTCTGTAAACATATACTGGGGTGAATTTGCAATATTAATTCCGAGGAAATAATTGTATGTATCGATCAGTCCTTTGCTGACCATATTACCCGCAGAATCCAATTTACTCAGAATATTCTGGGCATTGTACTGAAGATCGGCAAGTCCGTAGTGATCCGAAAGTACAACCATATCAGCAGTCGATACTTTATTAAGCACATCAATGATACCGTTGGTCAGATTACCTTCCAGTTCAAGATTCTTGGAATACTGAGCAACTGCGCTTGCAACACTCTTCAGTTCATCGGCGGAAGCATTCAGGATAAAACTACCTTGATCCTGGCTGACAATCTTTTCAGCCAAAACTCTGAATGTATTACCGACCTCTGTAACATATGCGGGTATGGAATAGATAACACGGTAAAGAGCAAAAAGAATGGGCATCTGGATCAATAGCTGAACGCAACTGCCCGAGGGAGACACACCGTACTTGGCATATACAGCCTTGGTCTCCTGCTGCATAGCCATGGAAGATTCGGTATCCCTCTTATCTTTATATTTAGCCTGTATAGCCTGGATCTCCGGATTCATCTTTGCGGAAAGTTTTGAAAACTTCTGCTGCTTGACGGTTAATGGAGTGAGCAGACCATAGATCACTATAGTAAATATAATGATCGTCAGACCGATATTAGGCAAACCGACCTTATCAAGTAAAATAAAAATCCCATTCATCAGATATCCCAGGACCTTCGCTATAGGTCCGAGGATAGCTCCTGAATAGGGAGTAAGTAAGATTCCTGACAAATCAATACCTCCGATCAATCATGGATAGATCACGGAACCGGATCATATCCTCCTTTTGAAAAAGGATTACATCTCAAAATTCTCCACATTGCAAGGGCACTTCCTTTGACTGCTCCGTATTTCTCAACAGCTTCAAGACCGTATTCCGAACATGTCGGGAAATACGGACATTTTGTCCTCTTAAGCGGAGAAAGATACTTTCTGTAAAACTTTATCATCTGAATAATAAATCTTTTCATCATTTAATCACCCGGATACATGATGAATCTTAGCCAGATGCATCAGGGAGTTCTCTATGGTGTGATAATCACAATCCGATGCTCCCCTGCGCACAACCACTGCTATGTCCAAACCACTATTGAACATATCCTCATGCAGCCTGTAAGCTTCTCTGATCAACCGGCATAAACGGTGGCGCACTACGCTGTTACCGACTTTTTTGCTGACAGAGATTCCCAATCTGTTTGATTCCGTATGGTTATCCAGGACATACATTACCAAATACTTGTCGGCACGAGACTTGCCGTTTTTGTATACGGATCCGAACTGGTATGAGTTTTTAAGCGACTCTGTTTTCTTCAATATATAATATAAAAAAAGGCCACATACATATGCGGCCTAAACGCTTCGCTGATGTTAGACTGTTAATTTATGTCTTCCCTTAGCTCTTCTTGAAGCCAGAACTTTACGTCCGCCTGCAGAGCTCATTCTGGATCTGAATCCATGAACTTTATTGCGCTGACGCTTCTTGGGCTGAAATGTCATCTTCATAAGTAATCCACCTCCTTTACATAATGTCCAAAGGATAACAAACCGATTATATATAAAGGTTTTCGTTAAGTCAACTAATAAATCCCATAAATCAGTATAAAATCGCGTGTTAAGACAGTGTGTTCGGTTTCCATAATTTTATCCCCATTATGTGGATAACTGAGTGGATAACTGGTTGATTTTAAGTTTATACTTTGTTAATAATTTTGATAAAACGCCATATTTTAAGGGTTTGTCAGGTGTTTATCTTTTTAATTCCATGATAAACATAATCTGATATCAAAAGATCATATATGTAAACTTATACAAGTTATCCACAAAAGTTATCCACATTATGTGGGTATCACTTCATTGAAAAATCAATTTCATTAAGGTAAGATAGGTTTCAAAGCGTTTTGAGGTAGCCGATATGAATAATATTAAAGATTCCTGGGATCAGATAAAAGAGAAAATAGCGGACGAATACGGACTTTCAGACGTCTCATATTCAACATGGATCGAACCTCTTAAGATAGGTCCGGTTACCGATGACAGTGTTACAATACTGATACCATCGGACCAGTCTCATGCTCTTAATTATATTTCAAGTAAATACAAAGGGTTTTTTCAGGTCACTATATCAGAAATGTTTGACAGGATATATGAGATCAATTTCAGACTGGAAAAAGATTCCGATATGTCAAATATAATGAGAGCCGGTCAGGACCCCGTATATAACCTGAATTATGAGACCGCAAATCTTAATCCCAAGTATAAATTCAATTCATTTGTAGTCGGTGGCAGCAATAAACTGGCTCATTCGGCTTGTCTGGCTGTAGCGGAATCTCCGGGACAGATATATAACCCCCTGTTTTTGTACGGAGGAGCAGGTCTGGGAAAAACACATCTGATGCATTCCATCGGGCATTTTATATTGGAAAACAATCCAAATGCCAAGATCCTGTATGTTACTTCAGAACAGTTTACCAATGAAGTTATCGATTCTATAAGAAGCGGTAATCCTGCTTCAACCAAAAAATTAAGAGATAAATACAGATACGTGGATGTACTTATAATAGATGATATTCAGTTTATTATAGGAAAAGAATCCACTCAGGAAGAGTTTTTCAATACATTCAATACACTTCATCAAAACGGAAAACAGATAATACTGTCATCAGATAAGCCTCCTAAAGAGATGGAAACTCTGGATGAAAGATTCAGGTCACGGTTCGGAATGGGATTGATAGCTGATATACAGCCTCCGGATTATGAGACAAGGATGGCCATATTGGCTGAAAAAGCAAAATCTATTGGCAGGGATATAGATGAAGAAGTATTCAACTATATAGCTACCAACATAAAATCAAATATCAGGGAGCTTGAAGGTGCATTCAATAAGATAGTGGCTTACTCAAAGCTTAATAATGTGGATATAAATATGACAAATGCCGAAGAAGCTCTGAAAGACATCATATATCCCGATAAGCCAAAAGAAATCACTCCTTCCTATATATTAAAGGAAGTATGCGATGACTATAATGTGCTCGTTGAAGATGTAACCGGCAAAAAGAGAAATGCCAGGTTCGTGGAACCCAGGTTCATCGTTATGTATCTGTGCAGGGAACTGACCGATGCTTCACTTTCCGATATAGGCAAACTCTTAAGTAACAGAGATCATACAACCATCATGCATGGAGTTAATGATATTGAACAAAGGATCAAATCCGAAGAAGAGTTATCAACAAGGATAAAATCAATAAAATCAAGGATAACCGAAAGCTGATGGGAATAATAGGGATAAAGCGATACTTATCCAACCTGTTATTAACAACTAAAAGTTCCAATTTTCGTTGATATTTAGTATAATGTTAAAGGTTATACACATATATACAGGCTCTAATAATATTATTACTTTTATCTAATCAATAAACAAAAACAGAAAGGCTCATCCATGAAGATCATTTGTACAAAGTCAGAACTGTTAAACGGAGTATCAATTGTATCAAAAGCTGTTCCTTCAAAAACAACCATGTCAATACTTCAGTGCATATTGATAGATGCGGAAGCTGATCAGATAAAGCTTGTTGCCAATGACATGGAACTGGGTATAGAAACCGTAATTAAGGGAGATATAGCCGAAAAAGGAAAGATAGCTCTGGATGCCAGAATGCTTTTCGATATTATAAGAAAACTCCCTGACAGTAATGTAACTATTACTACAGATGCTTCTCTTAAAGCAAATATCAGCTGCGAGAAATCAAAGTTTAACATTATAGGTAAACCCGCCGATGAATTCCCGGTTCTTGCGCAGCTTGATCATTCTGACAGTATTACTCTTTCTCAATATACACTTAAAGAAGTGATCAGACAGACTATATTCTCCATATCAGATAATGATAACAGTCCTTTGATGACAGGTGAGCTTTTTGATATCAATGAAGATAATCTGAGAGTTGCATCTCTTGACGGACACAGGATATCCATCAGAAATGTGAAGCTTAAGAATGTATATTCACCCAAAAAGGTCGTTGTACCCGGTAAGAGCTTAAGCGAGATCAGTAAGATAATAGGTGATGATACCGATAAAAACGTAAGTATTTTCTTTACACCGAATCATATCCTCTTCGAATTTGATGATACCGTTGTTCTTTCCAGACTTATAGAAGGTGAGTATTTCAACGTGGATCAGATGATAACCAAGGATTATGAGACCAAGGTTACCGTCTCAAAGAAAGATCTGTTTGACTGTATAGACAGATCCACTCTTCTGGTCAAAGAAGGTGATAAGAGACCTATCATCGTTGATATCAGAGAAGGAAGCCTTGAGTTAAAGATCAACTCCACATTCGGAAGCATGGATGAAGAGATAGATATAACCAAAGAAGGCAAGGATATCATGATAGGCTTCAATCCCAAGTTTGTTATGGATGTCCTTAAAGTCATAGACAGTGACGAGATAAATATGTATATGGTCAATCCAAAGTCTCCATGCTTTATAAGGGATGATGATGACAGCTATATTTATCTGGTTCTGCCCATTAACTTTACGACAGTATCATAAATAACAGTTTATGACTGATGTTACGATAAAAGATGAATATATAAAACTTGGTCAGGCACTTAAATTAGCCGGTATATGTGAAAACGGAGCCGATGCTAAGATGGAAGTACAGGAAGGTCTGATCAGGGTTAACGGTGAGACAGAACTCCGTCGGGGACGAAAATTGTACGACGGAGATGTCTTTGCTTATAACGGTGAAGAATTCAAAGTTGTAAGCATGGAAGGTCGATTATGATTATTAAATCCCTGGAACTTAAAGATTTCAGGAATTATGAGACTCTGGCCATAAATTTTGGTCCCGGTACCAATATACTCTACGGAGATAATGCTCAGGGTAAAACAAATATACTTGAAGCTATATATTTAGCTGCTACTACCAAGTCTCACAGAGGTACCAGAGACGGAGATATAATCAGATTCGGATCCGAAGAAGGCCATATACGTATCATGTTGTTCAAGAATGACGTTGATACGAAGCTTGATATACATCTGCGCAAGGCTAAGACAAAAGGTATAGCCATAGATGGCAAGAAAATAAAAAAAGCCGCAGAATTGCTGGGATTGTTGAATGTGGTATTCTTTTCACCCGAAGATCTGAATATCATCAAGAACGGGCCCGGTGAAAGACGAAGATTTACGGATATGGAGCTGTGTCAGCTTGATGATTTCTATCTGTACAATCTGAACAATTATAACAAAATAGTTAATCAGAGAAACACTCTTCTCAAGGATGTATATTTTAATCCTTCTCTCAAGGAAACCATAGAAATATGGGATTCTCAGTTAGTCAGTTACGGAAGCAAGGTAATAGAACGAAGAAAGTCTTTTACGGATCAGCTCAATGAGGTGATAGGGCCTGTACATGAAAAATTGTCGGGAGGAAGAGAGTCACTCAGGATAATATATGATCCTAATGTGGAAATAGAGGACTATGAACGTGAGCTGTCCTCATCCACCGAACGCGATATTAAGTCGAAAATGACAAATGTAGGTCCTCATCGTGATGACTTTATATTCATGGTAGGTGACCTGGATATAAGGAAGTTCGGATCACAGGGGCAGCAGAGAACCGCAGCTTTATCGCTTAAACTGGCAGAGATAGAGATAGTAAAAAGACTGATAAACGATACTCCGATACTTCTGCTTGATGATGTATTATCTGAGCTTGATTCGGGCAGACAGCAGTTTCTGCTGGAGTCGATCGGTGATGTACAGACTATCATCACCTGTACCGGAGTCGAGGATTTCGTTAACAGCAGACTTGAGATAGATAAGCTTTTCAATATATCCAACGGAGCACTTGTAAGTGAGCAGTAGAGGTTAATATGGCTGAAGAAAACAAAAAAGCAAATGAATACGGCGCCGACCAGATACAGATACTGGAAGGACTCGAAGCAGTCAGAAAAAGACCGGGTATGTACATAGGCAGTACTTCCTCCAGAGGATTACATCATCTCGTATATGAGATAGTTGATAATGCCGTGGATGAAGCTTTGGCCGGATTCTGTACAGAGATAGAAGTAACCATCAACCCGGATAATTCGATCACCGTAATAGATAACGGGCGCGGTATTCCGGTAGGTATCAATCATAAAGCGGGTATACCTGCGGTGGAAGTTGTGTTTACCATACTGCATGCCGGCGGTAAGTTTGGCGGTGGCGGATATAAAGTATCCGGCGGTCTTCACGGTGTAGGCGCTTCGGTTGTTAATGCTCTGTCTGACTGGTTAAGCGTAGAGATCAGAAGAGACGGGAAGCTGTATGAACAGCGTTATGAGAGAGGTCATACCTGTTATCCCTTAAAGGAAATAGGTACCTGCGGCGAAAATGAAAGCGGGACAAAAGTTACCTTTAAGCCCGATGCAACCATATTCGAAGACGTGATATATGATTACGACACGTTAAAGACCAGACTCAGAGAGACTGCTTTTCTGACAAAGGGATTGAAGATCACGCTTATAGATACCCGTGAAGGTAACGAGCAGGAGAAGTCGTTCCATTACGAGGGAGGTATCAGGGAATTCGTTGAATACCTCAACAGATCCAAGGATGCTCTATATCCTTCAATCATGTATTTTGAAGGAAAGAAGAACAATGTGCTGGTTGAAGTCTCGATGCAGCATAATGATGCGTATAACGAGAGTATTTACACTTTTGTAAATAATATAAATACTCCCGAAGGCGGTACTCATCTGGAAGGTTTCAGAAATGCCCTGACCAAGACATTTAATGACTATGCCAGATCCAATAAACTGTTGAAGGATTCGGAGCCCAACTTAAGCGGTGAAGATATCAGGGAGGGTCTGACAGCTATCATATCCGTTAAGATAGAGGATCCCCAGTTTGAGGGACAGACAAAGCAGAAGCTGGGTAACTCGGAAGCGAGAGGTGCGGTAAGTTCGGTAGTCAGCGAGCAGCTGACATATTTCCTTGAGCAGAATCCGTCTGTAGCTCGTACCATAGTTGACAAATCT
>CAMONC010000036.1 GCA_946620235.1 uncultured Lachnospiraceae bacterium
GCTCAGATGTCTGCGTGGAGGGGATAGAGACATCCGGAATGCGAAATATACTGAAGGAGATGAGCATACATAGTTTTCAGGGGTACTTTTATTCCAAGCCGGTTGAGTTGGGGGCTATTATTTCCGGTTTGAAATCGGAATCGGGAGAGATGTGCTTTAAAAATCCGTAAAAGCGGGTTTTGAACATAATCCTTAAAATGTGGATAGAATCTCATGGAAAAGACAGGGAAGTAATTGACAGAGGCTGGCTTTTGCTGTATGTTTACTACAGTTTATTGTGTGTATACGAATTGATTAGTCGAACACACACGAAGAGCTTATGATCAATGCGAAGTATGCTTGACATATGGAGTGAAACATATGACGATTTTTGACAAGACAAGACGGTTAATACTGTCTTTTTTGTAGCACATAATAGTGTGGGAAAGCCTTGGAAATGCACAGTATAAATGAAGATTTCCAAGGCTTTTTATATTAGGGAAATGAATAATTTCCTATAATCGGGAGGCGATATTGTAGGATGGAAGGATGGGTTGTGGTAGTTGATGACGAACCCTTAAACCTCACGCATATACGGAGCATACTTGCAGGTGAGAAAAACCGCGTTACATGTCTTAGATCCGGCGGGGAACTCCTTAGGTTCATACAAAAAAGCGAGCCGGATGTCATTCTTCTGGACGTGATCATGCCTGAAATGGACGGTTTTGAGACATACCGCAGGCTTCGAATATTTGAGGAACAGAATGAAAGAAATGAGATACCGGTAATTTTTCTGACAGGCGATAAGGACACTGAGACCGAGCATAAAGGTCTGAAGCTCGGGGCATCTGATTTTATCCATAAGCCTTTTGATAAGGATATCCTCATACGGCGGATCGATAACACGATTCAAAACAACAGAAGAATAGAAAGCCTTATGGAAGAGGCGACAACGGACGGACTTACGGGTTTTTTGAACAAGGCCGGCGGGAAACGGAAACTTCAGGATAGTTGCGAGATGTCCTGCGGCATGCTTATGATATTGGACCTGGACAATTTCAAGCTTGTTAACGACATTTTTGGGCACGATATGGGCGACAGGGTTCTTTTGGCATTTTCCGATGTGGTAAGAAGGAGTTTTCGAGGCGGAGATATTATCAGCCGTATCGGTGGAGATGAGTTTGCAGCCTTTATAGGGGATATGCCTGATGAACGGGCGGTGAGTGCGTTTACTGCAAGGCTTAATCGGGATCTTCTTGCAGAAGCGAATAGGCTTATGGGAGAAGAATTCGGGATTCCGCTCGGCATTTCGGTCGGAGCGGTCAAAGTACCGGAGTATGGCAGAGATTATGATGTTTTGCTTGAACTTGCAGATGAAACGCTCTATAAAGCGAAACAAAATGGAAAACATTGCGGACTTACATACAGTGACGCATTCATAAAGGAATCTGACACTCTCGATATAAAAGCTGAACTTTCGCGGATCACGAAGATCATTACGGAAAGGAACGAAGGAAGAGAAGCGTTAATTCTTGGCACAGATGCATTTGCGGCAGTATATAATTTCGTGATGCGTTTTAATAAAAGATATGACGCAAAAGCACTTAAGCTTCTGTTTGTTATAGAACCTGCGCCGGAAGACCGTGCATCCCTTGACAGGATAATGGATTCTTTTGGAGATGTTCTGAAAGCATCGGTCAGAAGAAGTGATGTGATTATGAAGAACAGGGGAGATCAGTACTTTTTGTTATTGCCGATGATGGAGGAATCGGATTCAGACGGTGTCGTAAACAGGATACTTGGTAATTGGACGGGATCTCCGGAGAGCACGTGCTGTAAAGTGTCTTATGCCAAGGAGATATGTTGATGGAGGAATGATCGTATGAAAAAACATGTTTGTTTTATTCTCCTTAAGCAAAGTATTGTGGTAAGGGGAATGGAGAAGAAACTTGAGGACTATGGGTATCCTACAGATAGTATCATTGACGACTATGACAGGATGAAGCAGCCGCCGGAGTACATCGGGCTTTTTGTATTGTATCTGCCTGAGGACATTATGGAAGATGCGGTCAAGCAAAGGACTCTGTCTGCAATATGCGGGAATATCAGAGAATCCGGCATGAACGCCATAACGGTAGGCGAGGAAAAGTGTAGGACGGAGTTGGAGAGTAAATATCCGGAGCTTAAAAATCACAGGTGGATGAGCAGACCTATAGATTCGGATAAATTCTGCGTTACGATTGATGAGATCATGCAGTCTGCAGTATCCGGCGGGAGTGGAGTAAGCGGAGAGAAAGCCGAAAAGAAACGCATTTTGATCGTGGATGATGATCCCTCATATGCCGGGATGGTCAGATCGTGGATAAAGGATAGCTATAAGACAGATATAGTGACATCCGGAATGAATGCGATCACATATCTGTTGAAGAACCGGGTGGATATCATACTGCTCGACTATGAGATGCCGGTTGTTGACGGACCCCAGGTTCTGCAGATGCTCAGGCAGGAGGAGGCCACAAAGGATATACCGGTGGTATTTCTTACCGGAGTATCCACAAAAGAAGGTGTATCGAGAGTTATGGAATTAAAGCCGGACGGTTATATCTTAAAATCAACCACAAGAGAAGATCTGCTGGTATTTCTTGCCAAAAAGCTGGGATAAAAATGAATGTAATGGATCAGATCAAAAATATTAATGATACTATAAACGGTTTTGTATGGGGCGGCTTCGGCATTGTATTACTACTTGGCACGGGCCTTACCTGCACGATCATCACAAGATTCTTCCAGATATCCAGATTGCCTCACATATACAGGAATACGGTCGGGAAATTCTTTGACAGACAGACCCATGAAAAGCTTGACGCGGATCATGGTACGCTCACTCAGTTTCAGACCATATGTACGGCGCTTGCCGCAATCGTCGGAGCAGGCAATATTACAGGTGTATCTACCGCTATATGCGTCGGTGGTCCGGGAGCGGTCTTTTGGATGTGGATCGCTGCATTCTTTGGGATGATGACGCATTACTGCGAAAATGTCCTGGCGGTCTATTACCGGAGGAAAAATAAAGACAGTGAATGGTCGGGAGGTCCTATGTATTACCTGAAGGACGGACTGGGCTCTTATCATGGTTTCAGGATCACGGGAAGGTTTCTGGCGGTTCTGTTCTGCGTGTTTACCATCCTTGCTTCCTTCGGGATCGGAAATATGGCGCAGGTAAACAAGATCACCCTGAATATCCGGTCGGCATTTTTCGGAAACGCTAACGCACCGGAGATCTTTGGCGTCTCGCTTGTCAGCTGGGTCGTCGGCATTGTGCTGATGGTTGCTGCGGCCTTTATCGTTATGGGAGGACTTGACAGGATTGCTTCGTTTTCCGCAACAATAGTTCCTGTTACAGCGATATTATATACCGCAGGGGCAATTATAATCATTCTGTTTAACGTATCAAGGCTACCGGAGGTATTTTCCTCCATATTCAGGTTTGCTTTTCTGCCAAGAGCGTTCGCGGGAGGGATTACCGGTTCCATCCTTAAAAATATCATAGACGGTCCCGTTAAAAATGGTTGTAAGAGAGGAATATTCTCAAATGAAGCGGGGCTTGGATCATCGTCCATGATCCACTCTAACTCAAGCGTAACAGAACCGGTCAGACAGGGAATGTGGGGTATCTTTGAGGTTTTTTTTGATACGGTGGTGGTATGTACTGCTACTGCCTTGGTAGTGCTGCTATCGGGAGCCATAGATCTTGAGACCGGACAGAGCGCTGCGGGCATCAATGATGTGATCCTTGTATCAGAAACCTTCGCCGGCATATTCGGCAGGGGCGGAGAGTGGTTCGTGACGATCGCGATCACAATCTTTGCCTTTACTACTGTCATTGGATGGTCACAGTACGGTGCCAAGGTCACGGAGTATCTTTTTGGTGAGAAAAGTGTGAAATTTTATCGGTTGATTTTTACTGTAGCGGTCATATTCGGGGCGGTATTGGAGCCGTCACTGGCATGGGATCTTTCCGATACCTTTAATGGTCTGATGATGATCCCGAATCTGATCGGTATCCTGGCACTTACACCACTTGTGATCCGGATTACACGCAATTATACGGATAGAAGGATCTATCACATGAGCATTGATCCGATGCTTTCCTATGATCCGTACCTGCAGGAGGATTTTGCGGAAAAGATGAAGACGGGAGAAAAAAATGGAAAAGAAGAATAACCTTCATATTGTGATCTTGAGTCTTGTGTCCGTGATGTTTATAGGGCTCGTTGAAAAAATTCTAAGAAGCGGATGGGAGAAATGGATGCTTTTCCCCGTCGTAGGCGGACTGATCGCCATGTGGGTGATACACATAGGGCAGTTTTTTGAAACAAGACACAGGGAGGCTTATTATGTGGTTCTTGCGGCTGTGGGAGGCTTTCTTTTCAGTATTCATGCGGACAGCCTGTTTGATGTCACCCTTGTCATGGGGATCGTGATGCTTATATTTTCGCTTCTTGATTCCCTTTTTCTGATAAATCTCTATGCAATAGAATATCTGATACTTATCATCATGCAGTTTACGGTCATAAGCGATAAGGACAATCTTTTGCATAATCCGGACAGTATATCCCGGATGATCTTTCATATGATCGTTTTTATTCTTATGTATGTCGTATGCAGGATATGGGTCGGCTATAAGAAGGAATTAGACGGAGCTATTGATGAAAGGGACGCACTGAGGAGGAAGACCGATCAGGATATGGAGGATTTTCTTTCCAATATTTCCCACGAACTCAGAACTCCCGTTAATGTGGTGAATGGGATGTCCGGTCTGATCCTTAAAAAAGAAAACAGAGAAGATGTTGAAGCTATCCGGGAGGCCGGGATAAGGCTTTCACGTCAGATTGAAGACGTGCAGGATTATACGGAGATCAAGAGGGGGCAGGTGATCATTGAGAAGGACAAATACATGATAATCTCCCTCGTCAATGATGTGATCGCCAATCTGAAGCTTCAGACAAAGCGGGATGATCTGGAATATATAGTGGATCTGGACCCACATGTTCCCAACATGCTTGAGGGAGATATCAGGAAGATCCATAAGATCATCCGACATATTGTTGATAATGCCGTCAAATTTACATCCCGGGGCGGTGTCTATATCGGCATCAAAAGTGATCAGAAAGAATACGGCGTTAATCTGATAATCGAAATCACAGACACCGGGGCAGGGATGACCAGAAAAGTTCAGGAAAGTGCATCCAGGGGATTCTATCAGGCAAATAAAAAGCGTAACCGCTCTACCGGCGGGATCGGTCTGGGGTTAAATATCGTTTACGGCTTTACCCATGCGATGGGAGGTTTTGTTAAGATCACGAGTGTATTGGGAAAAGGCACAACGGTGAGGGTTGTTATCCCGCAGAATGTGATCGATTATACGCCGTGTCTTGCGATCGATCACTCAAAGGTCGGCGATGTACTGTTTCATGTATTGAATGAAAAATATGAGGTACCGGCTGTCAGGGAGTTCTACAATAAGATGGCCACGCATATCGCCAGGGGTCTGAAGGTGAATCTGTATGCTGCCTCGAGCACGGATGAGATTGAAAAGTCCTTGAAAGAGATGGATGTAACCCATGTTTTCATGGGCATTGAGGAGTATGAGCGGATGCCGGAATACTTTGACAAGCTCGCAGGGAGAGGCATCACGGTGGCAGTCAGTGTTCCGGATGGATATAAGACCGGCAAAAGCAGTACATACATAGCTATACCCAAACCCCTTTATGGCTTTCCGGTTGTCAAAGTCCTTAACGGACTTACGGTATCCGATGATATCACGGCGGATGACGATCGTGTGAAGCCTGTGTTTGAGAATGTCCGGGCACTTATTGTCGATGATGAACCTATGAATCTGGTCGTGGCTTCGGGGATCTTCGGAGATTACCGGATGATCACGGATACCGCAGACAGCGGCAGGCAAGCAATACAGAAATTCTATGAAAATGATTATGATGTCGTCTTTATGGATCATATGATGCCTGGGATGGACGGCATAGAAGCCATGAAACGATTGAGGGAGATCGCCGAGGATGCCGGCAAAGAGGTGCGGATGATCGCCCTGACAGCAAATGCTGTGAGTGGGGCAAAGGAAATGTTTCTTAAGGAGGGTTTTGACGGATTCATCAGTAAACCCATCGATATCGGGGACTTTGAAAGGGTGATGAAAAATGTCCTGAAAGACTTACCGGCAGGAGGTAGAGAAGAATGAAAATAATAAAAAGTTTTTTAACAGAATCCTTCAGCCCCGACAAAAGCTATGAAGAAAGGATTTTGAGATTACTTGCTCTATTCGGTGATGCGGCAATGATAATCGCCCTGATCTTTGATTTCATAATAGATGAAAGCCCTGTCGAAATGATCATGCTGCTTGCCATGATCATCCTCGTGCCGGTTGTCAGCACCATTTCCATCAGAACAGGAAAGGTAGAGTGGGGAGCGAGGCTCCAGGTAATGGCAGTTGTATTCATTGTTTTGCCCGTGACCTTCTATTTTGGAGGCGGGACCATGGGAGGCGGGATCTTTTGGATCGCATTTGCATATATGTTCGCAGGAGCAGCTCTTTCAGGCGCATGGCGCAATGTGATGATAGCATCTATTACAGCGATTGCGTTTATAGAGTATCTTTCGGTATATTTTGGATATGCTTTGGTTTACCCTCATTCATACAACAGTTCAGTTATAGACTCGCTTGTGAGCATTGTGCTTACTGGGCTTATAATTTATGCCTTCGAACAGTTTCAAAGAGATATCTTTAATATAGAGAATAAAAAAGCCAGGGAAGAGACTGCGAGGGCTGAGGAACTGAATCGCAGACAGAACCAATTCTTTTCCAGTATGAGCCATGAGATCCGTACTCCCATCAATTCTATACTGGGTCTCAACGAGCTGATATTAAGAGAAGAAGGTATAAACGAAAAGGTAAAAAAAGATGCGCACAACATCCAGGGTGCTGGGAAGATGCTGCTGGCTCTTATCAATGACATTCTGGATGTCAGTAAGATCCAGGCGGGCAAAATGGATATCATCCCGGTAAACTACAAGGTAGGAGAGCTCGTCTCCGAGATCGTCAATATGATCTGGCTGAAGGCGGAGGAAAAGGGCCTTAAGTTGCAGGTTAAAGTGGATCCATCAATTCCTTCGGAACTCTTCGGAGATGAGGTACGCATCCGTCAGATCCTTATAAATCTTCTGAATAATGCTGTTAAGTATACAAAGGAAGGCTCCGTGACTCTTCATATGGAGTGCAGGAACAAAAAGGAGGATTCTGTTTTTTTGACTATTTACGTTTCCGATACCGGAATGGGGATCAAACCGGATGCCATTCCGTATCTGTTCGATTCGTTTCAGCGTGTCGATGAGGAGAAAAACAGGAAGATCGAGGGTACGGGCCTGGGGCTGTCCATCGTTAAGCAGCTTGTCGATCTGATGGATGGAAAGATAGATGTAGACAGCGTATATAATTCAGGCTCCACTTTTACGGTGGAAGTAAAACAGGGGATTTCAAATCCCGAACCGATCGGGGAAATAAATATCGCCAATTACGGCTTTGCATCTGCGGGTGAGAAATATGTATGCGGATTCAAGGCGCCATCTGCGAGAGTTCTGATCGTAGATGACAATGAGATGAATCTTACGGTGGAGAGAGGACTTCTTGCCGATACGGACATGACAATCGACACGGCACTTTCCGGTGAGAGTGCGCTGTCATATACCCTGGCAAATCGTTATGATGCGATCCTGATGGATCATCTGATGCCTCAGATGGATGGCATCGAGTGTCTTAAGAATATTCGCCGTCAGGTGGGGGGACTTAATAATCAGATACCGGTCATTGTGCTCACCGCGAATGCGGGAAGCGAGAATAGGGAACTCTACAGGATCAGCGGATTTGATGACTATCTTGTAAAGCCCGTGTCCGGTATCCAGCTTGAGGAAATGCTGCTGAAGTATCTGCCGCACACCAAGGTATCACGGATCCGGGAAGACCTTGAAAGCAGGGAGATGAACACGGTCAGAAGATATAGCCGCAAGCTTCCCCTCATCATCACTGCAAGCAGTATGTGCGATCTGCCGGAATATGTGATCGACAGCCTTCCGATCGATATCATCCCGTTTACCATTTATACGGAGAACGGCATATTCAAGGATAATGTGGATGCAGTGGCAGATGAGCTGATCCGGTATATAGAGGATGACAATACCGAGCTTAGATCCTCTCCGCCGACGGTAGAGGAGTTTGAGGAATTCTTCGCCGAAAAGCTTGCGACAGTTCACCACATCATACACATCACGCTGACTACAGGCATGAGCAAGGAATACGAGAGGGCTTCAAAGGCAGCGGAGAAGTTTGGCAATGTTACGGTTGTAAATTCAGAGAAAATGTCCAGTGCTGACGGTCTCGTGGTCATGCTTGCCGGGATTATGGCGGCACAGAATGAGCCTGTAGAGAGGATATTGTCGGAAATCGCCTATGTCAGGGATAAGATCCACTGTAGTTTCATTCTGGGTGGGGTCGAGTATATGAGAAAGAGCGGTTACATAGGAGATCTGGCTTACAAGCTCTTTAGCAGTCTGAATATGCGACCTTCTCTCAAGGTTTCAGGAGATCGTTTCGGAGTCGACAGGATATGGGCGGGAAATTTGAAGAAAAATTATATGCGATACATACACCGTGCGCTGCCGCGTACTGCCGATCCGGATCTTAATGTGGTGTTTGTTACTTATGCAGTCCTGCCAGAGGACGATCTTGTGTGGATTGAGGAAGAAATACGGAAGATCGCCGCATTCAAACACATCATTTTTCAGAAGGCCTCTGCTGCGATCTCCTTAAACTGCGGTCCCGGAACCTTCGGCCTTTTGTATATGGACAAGGGGAGAAGAGCCTGGCATATGGATTCCATCCTTCAGGTAGGAGGTGCGTCAAGGGACGCAGATGATACGACAGATGATGTGACAGATAATATGACAGATGATGCAGCATTAAGGACATGGGACAATGAACTCGTGACAGACCTTTCCCTGAATGCTGAGACTCATTTGGAGGAGCCCTTGTGGTATGAGACTATCGAGGGGATTGATGGGAAAGCCGCTGTCAAAAACAGCGGTTCGGAGGCTTCCTTCAAGACCGTCCTGCAGATATTCTACGATTCCATTGAGATGAAATCCTCCGAGATTGAGGGCTATTATCAAAGTGGGGACTTAAACAACTATACCATAAGAGTACATGCCTTAAAGAGCTCTGCAAGGCTGGTAGGAGCACTTGCTCTGGGAGATGATGCCGAGCGTATGGAGAGCGCGGGAAAGACGGAAGATCTTGATTATATCAGGGCGCATCATGATGAGCTTATGCAGGAGTACCGATCCTACAGGAAAAAGCTTGGGACTGTCTGCGGCAAGGATTCTGCCGGTTCAAAAGAGGATACACGCCCCGTGGCGGACAGACCCATTATGGAAGCCTTTTATGATATGCTTAACGAAGCCGCTGAAGCAATGGATACGGATGCGCTTGAGCAGTCGTTTTTGGAGATGAAGGATTACCGCATCCCGAAGGAGGATGAGGACCTTTTCAAGCAGCTTGAGGAGGCATTTAAATCCTTTGATTATGGAAAGCTTCAAACAGTACTGTCTTCGAGAAACTCCGGATCTTAGGGATAGATGACATGACTTTTCATACAGTGTATAAAAAATTAAAATAGGTGTTGACAAGTAAAAAACATGATTGTATACTCGTATACATAAAGCAAGGGTGCTTTGGTTTATCCAAAGTGCCTTTTTTGTTTTAAACAGTGATTATGGGCAATGGCGTCCGGGATTATTCCTGGGCGCCTTTTTCAGTGAAGCCGACCGGCTTTGCGCACAGCCCCACAAGGAGGAGAGCAACTATGGAAAGAATACCTGAGATTTACGGCAAGCTGGTGTTTAATGACAGGATCATGAGGGATAAGCTCCCCGGTGATGTCTACAAGGCCCTGAGAAAGACCATCAAAAAGGGTACTCACTTAGAGCTTGATGTAGCCAATGCCGTAGCGATCGCCATGAAGGAATGGGCAGTAGAGAACGGAGCCACACATTTCACACACTGGTTCCAGCCCATGACCGGTTACACCGCAGAGAAGCATGACAGCTTCATTTCTCCTACTGATGACGGACAGGTCATCATGGAGTTCTCCGGTAAGGAACTGGTCAAGGGTGAGCCTGATGCATCGAGCTTCCCGTCAGGAGGTATCAGAGCTACATTCGAGGCCAGAGGATACACCGCATGGGATCCTTCCTCACCTGCATTCATCAAGGACGGAACCTTATGCATACCTACAGCGTTCTGTTCATACACCGGAGAAGCTCTAGATAAAAAGACTCCATTACTCCGCTCCATGGATGCTCTTAGTAAGGAAGCAACAAGGATCCTCAATCTGCTGGGAAATGAGGAAGTTGAAAGCGTCAC
This sequence comes from uncultured Lachnospiraceae bacterium, assembly GCA_946620235.1. GTDB lineage: Bacteria > Bacillota > Clostridia > Lachnospirales > Lachnospiraceae > XBB2008. Next base: position 10,469 of record CAMONC010000036.1, read on the forward strand.
TACAACAGTGGGACCCGAACAGGAATACTTTCTCATAGATAAAGATGACTACGCTAAACGCCGCGACCTGATCTTTACCGGAAGAACTCTTATCGGTGCTCCTTCACCTAAAGGACAGGAGATGGACGATCACTACTTCGGGGCGCTACGTCCGAGAGTTGCGGCATATATGCACGATCTGGATATGGAACTCTGGAAGCTGGGTATACCGGCTAAGACCAAGCACAATGAGGTCGCCCCGGCACAGCATGAGCTGGCACCCGTATTTGATACGACCAATGTTGCCGTAGACCGTAACCAGCTGACGATGGAGATCATGAAGAGAGTGGCACAGAAGCACAACTTCGTATGCCTCCTTCATGAGAAGCCTTTTGCAGGTATCAACGGATCCGGTAAGCACAACAACTGGTCGATGACGACCAACACCGGTGCCAACCTGCTTGATCCCGGCAAGACTCCGGCAGAGAATACACAGTTCCTTGTATTCCTTGCAGCAGTCATCAAAGCTGTTGATGAGTATGCAGATATGATGAGGCTTTCGGTAGCTTCCGCAGGTAATGATCACAGACTCGGAGCCAATGAAGCACCTCCGGCGATCATATCGATCTTCCTGGGTGATGAGCTGACGGCTGTAATTGATTCCATCAAGAACGACACGTTCTTTAAGAAAAACGATAAGGTCGTAATGGAAACCGGCGCTGCAGTCATACCTCATTTCACCAGAGACAACACGGACCGTAACAGGACATCGCCTTTTGCTTTTACCGGCAACAAGTTTGAGTTCAGATCACTCGGCTCATCGGCATCGGTAGCCACACCGAATATCGTGCTCAATACCGCAGTAGCGGATGCACTGTCAGACTTCTATGAGGTACTTAAGGATGTGCCCGCAGATGAGCTGCAATCCGCAGTACATGACCTGATCAAGGATACGTTTAAAAAGCATGAGAGGATTATCTTCAACGGAAACGGATATACCGATGAGTGGGTTCGTGAAGCCGAGAGGCGCGGACTGTATAATCTGAAATCCACACCGGATGTGCTTCCCAGATTCATAGATGAGAGAAATATCAGACTCTTTACGAAGCACGGTATATTTACCGAGACGGAGATCAGATCCAGATATGAGATACTCCTTGAGAACTACTGCAAGACGATCCATATCGAGGCCTGCACGTTGAGAGAGATGATCTACCACGATTTCTCTCCTGCAGTGATCAGATTCATGGACAGCCTGTCGCAGAGTGTGATCAGTAAGAAGCAGATATCCAGCCTGATATCGACATCGGCTGAAGAAAGGATGCTCGAGAAGATATCCGCCCAGTATGAGGCACTGTATGTGGCTGTCGGTAAGCTGGAGGAGGCTATCGCCAGGGCTGAGGAGATGGATGACGGTCTGGATCTGGCGCAGTTCTATCATGATCCGGTCTTCAGGGATATGGAGAAGGTGAGGAGCATCGCGGACGGTATAGAGGCTTATGTACCCGATGAGTTCCTGCCATATCCGACCTACTCGAAGATATTGTTTTATGTTTGACATGTGAGAACGTCACATACATACAAGATACACATTATGATACGCAAAGGCGCGTGCAGATAAAGCACGTGCCTTTTGCTATATAACCCCCTCGGGGAAAGAGAGGAGAAAGATTATGGAAGAAATCTTAAGTGCTATCAACAGCGAAGTCTACGGCGTCTGGTTTCTGATAGGCGCAGCGCTCGTATTCTGGATGCAGGCCGGGTTCGCAATGTGCGAGGCGGGCTTCACCAGAGCCAAGAATGCGGGCAACATCATCATGAAGAACCTGATGGACTTCTGCATCGGTACGGTGATGTGGTTCATCTGCGGTGCTTCACTTATGCTCGGTGAGAATATCCTGGGCGGTTTCGCAGGCGGATTCAGTTTTGACGTATTCAGTAACTACGGAAACTTTGATTATTCCGCATTCGTATTTAACCTGGTATTCTGTGCGACCACGGCTACGATCGTATCCGGATCCATGGCAGAGAGGACCAAGTTCGCAAGCTACTGCATCTACTCCGCAGTGATCAGTGCGATCATCTACCCGATTGAAGCACACTGGACTTGGGGCGGCGGATTCCTGGCTCAGTGGGGATTCCACGATTATGCAGGTTCCAACTGTATCCATATGGTAGGCGGTATCTGTGCATTCATCGGTGCCTGGATGCTAGGCCCCAGGATCGGTAAATTCGACAGAGATAAAAGCGGTAAAGTCACCAAGGTCAATGCATTCCCTGGCCATAACTTAGTCATAGCAGCCCTCGGAGTATTCATCCTCTGGCTCGGATGGTATGGCTTCAACGGTGCAGCAGCAACGGATGTTCCTACACTCGGATCCATATTCCTGACTACCACCGTTGCTCCCGCAGTTGCAACTGTTGTATGTATGATTTTTACCTGGATCAAATACGGCAAACCCGATGTATCGATGTGCTTAAACGCATCTCTGGCAGGTCTTGTAGCTATCACCGCTCCCTGTGATGTGACCGACTGTGCAGGTGCAGCCATCATAGGAGCAATAGCCGGACTGTTGGTAGTATTCGGTGTATGGTTCAATGATAATGTGACTCATGTGGATGACCCTGTAGGTGCCGTTGCGGTACATATGATAAACGGTATCTGGGGAACCATAGCAGTTGGCCTTTTCGCTACCGAGACAGCTCCCGGATTTGCTCTTGCAGGAATCGGTGAAGGACTTTTCTATGGCGGTGGTATAGGTCAGCTCATCAAACAGCTCGGCGGTATGGCAGTGACTATCGTCTGGACAGTGATCACGATAGTGATCGCATTCACTATCATACGTAAGACCATAGGCCTCAGAGTTTCCGAAGAAGAGGAAATCTCCGGACTGGATTCCACCGAGCACGGTCTTCCTTCAGCATACGCAGGCTTCGCCATCATGGATATCGCCAACACCATGACCATGTCTGTGAATGAGAACACCAACCTCGGTACCGATGACTACGAGGAAGCTTCCGAAGCGAAGAGAAATGCAGCGGTACCTGTCATCAGAGAAGCCGAGACCGGCATACCGGAACTCGACACCGGCATACACAAGGTTGTCATCATCACCAAACTGTCACGTTATGACAAACTGCGTAAGGCTATCAACGATATAGGTGTAACGGGCATGACCGTTACTCAGGTCATGGGATGCGGCGTACAGAAGGGCGCAGGTGAGAGATACCGTGGAGTAGAGATCGATGCGACTCTGCTTCCGAAGGTTAAACTGGAAGTGGTAGTAAGCGAGATACCTGTTGAGAAAGTCATAGAGGCGGCTAAGAAGACACTCTACACCGGACATATCGGCGACGGCAAGATCTTCGTATACAACGTACAGAAAGTCGTTAAGATACGTACCGGTGAGGAAGATTACGACGCCCTTCAGGACGTAGAGTAAGACACATCCGTCAGAACGCCGTCTTTCCATGTAAGGCTCACGTTTTTTCCGTCACGGGTCCTAAGGCCCGTGACGGTTCCGTTTTTCCATGAATCGGGAAGGGCAGGCAGATATCGTGTCTGCCCGGAATGACTCTGTATGAGCATCTCGGCTATGCCGGACACGAGCCCGAAATTACCGTCGATCTGAAAAGGCGGATGGTTGTCGAACATATTCGGAAGCATCGAACTCTTAAGCAGAGCATAAATGTTATCGAGACATTCGTTACCGTTTCCGAGGCGTGCCCACATATTGATGATCCATGCTCTGGACCAGCCGGTGTGTCCACCGCCGTTTGAAAGTCGCTTCCTTATCGTTGCTTCGGCCGCTGCCAGCAGAGCATCCCGGTTATCGTTATCAAAGAATTCCCTGCCCGGGTACAGTGCAAAAAGGTGGGATATATGTCTGTGTCCGGGTTCGGTTTCTTCGTAAGGTTTGGCCCATTCCATGATCGTGCCTGCGTCGCTGATGGCCGGTTTCGGAAGTCTTTTCAGAATGTCTGTATATCGTGCTTCTTCATCCGGACTCAGAAGTTCCGTTTCGATAAGCCCCTGAAAAAGCTCATACAGTATCTGTGCATCCATCGATGCCCCTTCACACATGGCACCTTCCTCGTCACCTATCCGATAGATATTCTCAGGGGATACGGAGGGCGTGACTACGAGCTGTCCCCGGTCATTTTCCTGAAGCGTCTCTTCAAAGAAGAGAGCTGCTTCTTTTATCATCGGCAGGTGTTTCTCGAGAAAGGCCGCATCCTGTGTAAAACGTGCATGCTCGAGGATGTGCAGGCACAGCCATGCTGCACCCATCTGCCAGTAAGTCGACGGAGGCCAGATATCCTGCGGAGCACAGTCTCCCCAGATATCGGTATTATGATGTGCCATCCACCCGCGAGCACCGTACATGCGCTCAGCGACATCACGGCCGTGCGGTACCATGCGTTTCATATGGTCGAAAAGAGGCGTATGCAGATCTCCGAGATTGGTCACTTCTGCAGGCCAGTAGTTCATTTCGGCGTTTATATTTATCGTATATTTGCTGTCCCAGGCAGGATAGAAGCTGTCGTTCCAGATGCCCTGCAGATTCGCGGGGAGACTTCCCTCGCGGCTGGATGATATCAGCAGGTAGCGCCCGTAGGCGAATGCAAGGTTGATCAGTCCGGGATCTTCTTCTCCGGCCTGTACCAGTTTGAGTCTCCGGTCCGTTGTGATGGATGAGTGGTCTTCTGATTCCAGTGACAGCACACAACGGTCCATATATGAAGAGAAATCATTCGTGTGAGCAGCTTTGAGATTGTCATATGACTTCTGTGATGCCGCATCCAGAGTTTTCATTACGTCCGACTCCGGATCATCCGTATAGAAGTCTGTCTGCCCCGCGATGAGGATCACACTGTCAGCCGGACAATGCATCATCTGTCCCCTGATCTCTACCGGGCCGCCAGGCACACGTACCGCCATATGGTAACGTATCCCGTCTGCACATGCCTGACCTGACATGCACAGTGTACGATCATCGGCACGTGTATATATGCCTGCATCGGAGCCTCTTGCGATCATCAGACGGAAAGGTGCTCCGGAGGTTTTTATGACCATCACGCGGTCGGGATAGGAGATGAAGCATTCGCGCTTAAATTGCAACCCCTCTTTTTCATAGCTCACATTGTGGATCGCAGAATGAATATCCAGACTTCGTCTGTAGCCGGGGATCTCTTCGATCGTATTAAGCTGCGGATTCCAGTATTCACGCATTCCCAGGAGATTGATCCGTTCCCGGCCGTCGGGTATCAGGAACAGGTCACCCAGAGGGACGTAACGGCATTGATAGTCGGGAATGGCGGACAGAGTCTCATTGGACAGTTCCTCAGCCTCGCGTATCCGGCCTTCACGGAGTAAGGATCTGATCGTATCGATTGAATCAAGAGCATCGGGGTTTACGCGGTCGCGAAAAACTCCATTCCAAAGGCTGTCGAGATTAAGCTGATACCGGTCGATCAGCGTTCCACCGAAGCACATGGCTCCCATGAAGCCGTTTCCGAGGGGGAGTGCCTCGTTCCAGTTTGATGCGGGTTTGTCATACCAGAGTATATGTTCGTTCATAGGCATAATCCTTTCATTTTTTCACTATAGCAAATCAAAATGTACAGCTCAAGACACTAACCGTGGCACAGGAGCCGGGCAGCATCGGAGATCCGTGATTGCGGGGCAAATGACTGAGCCAAAACGCTTGACACGTGACGGTGAAATCTATAATATTAAATCACATATATACCTACTGTTTTAGTAGGAGAATAAGCGCTGTAAGATGAGATATTTGGGGATGTGAGGTGTTTATGGGAAGTATATCAGGAAACAGTGTCAGCAGGATCGTTGAGAGTATTCTGGTCGATTATGAAGGGGGCAAGACCATTGATTACGTGAATCCGCTCGATAAACCGCACAAAGCGGAAGTGACCGTTATCGTGGATAAGCTTCTCAACATAGTTTATCCCGGATATTTCAGAGACAAATCCTATAAGGTCTACAATACTCGGACCAATCTGGCGGCACTTGTGGAAGATGTGATCTACAGACTTAACAAACAGGTACGTCTTGCCCTTCCGTATGGTGAGGAATATCGGGAATTAAGCGATGAAGAATTAAACGATGCTTCCGAAGATATCGTTGTGGAGTATTTTTCCAAACTTCCGGATGTGCGTGAGGTGGTTGAGACCGATCTGATCGCAGCCTATGAAGGGGATCCTGCGGCAGGATGCAAGGAAGAGATCATACTTGCTTATCCGGGACTCATGGCTTCTACCGTGAACCGGCTGGCACATGAGCTTTATCTGATGAAGGTACCGCTTATCCCCAGACTTATGACAGAGTATGCACATGCCGTGACGGGGATCGATATCCATCCCGGTGCGACCATCGGCAAGAATTTCTTCATCGATCACGGTACCGGTATAGTGATCGGGGAATCCACGATCATAGGCGATAACGTGAAGATATATCAGGGAGTGACACTGGGCGCTTTGTCTACGAGAGGCGGACATATTCTTAAGAACCTGAAGCGTCACCCCACCATAGAGAATAACGTCACCATCTACTCAGGCGCTTCGATCCTCGGAGGAGATACTGTAGTCGGAGAGGGCTCCGTTATAGGAGGCAATGTTTTCATTACGAAGTCTGTACCTGCCGGGACCACGGTCAGCGTCAAGAACCAGGAACTGATATTCAAGAAAGCAGGCACAAGGGGCATTGCCAAGAAGGAGATAGAGCAGGACGAATCCTGGTATTATGTGATATAGTCTATAGCTATAAAGACATTCCTGACGGAGTGTCTTTTTTGTCATCTTGAAATAGTAATAGACGAATAAACTTTACGAAGAATAATACATATGTTATAGTACTCCATACCAAGTCATTTGCACGGCTTGGTACAGGAGTACGATCCATATCCGGTATGTTTCCGTCATGCCGAGTATTTCGCACATTTCGTGCAGGCGATTACCGCCATCACTCCACTTGAAACGCCCATAACTACAATCTATAATTAAGGGAGGAAAGCCTATGTCAAACATTGATTGGCACGCAGGTTTCGTGTCGGCAATGAAGCTGGAGCTCATGGCGGATGAGAAAAACCTTGAGTTCCATGAAGAACAGTTCCTCGATGAGAGGAAGCAGCGCTTCGATCTGTTGATCATCAAGAAAAGACGGAAAATCCGGATTCGGAATGAAATCGGAGAGATATTTAACAAATTCAACATAATAGAATACAAGAATCCGAATGACAACCTGGATCTCGGTGAGCTTCATAAGGTGCTCAGTTATACGAGCAGGTATCTGTACGAGAGACATGATTATGATGAATATACTGCTGATGCATATACCATGACTCTAATCAGAGATACTATGCCGGAGAAACTCTTCAGACAGCTGGCAGGATCTGATATGGATTATACCGAAACACATCCCGGCATATATGAAGTGACTGATAAGCTGCCATTCAGAACGCAGATCATCGTAACAGGCAGACTCAAGGAAGAAGGTCATGCCTGGTTAAAAGGTCTTACAAAAGACGGTACGAAAGAGAAGGTTCAGGGGATAATCGATCAAACCTATGCATTGGATGTAAAACATAAACCTCTGGCAGAAACGGTAATGAATGTATTCACCGGAGCAAACATGATCCTTATGCATGAGATCAAGAAGGAGGAATCAACTATGTGTCAGGCCGTAAACGAATTGTTTGCAGATGAGATAGCAGAACTGAAAATACAATTAAAAGAGCAAAAAGAGGCTCACGAGCAAGCGCTAGCCAAACAACGCGCTGATCTGGAATCTGAAAAGGATGCACAAATAGCATATCTTAAGGCTGAATTGCTCAAATATAAGCAAGCAGCATCTGCGAACTGATATTTAGTATATGTTATAGAGTTTTTAGGCACTCCGTACGGAGT
>CAMONC010000037.1 GCA_946620235.1 uncultured Lachnospiraceae bacterium
CCACAACGACCTGATCCATTATAATGACATGATCAGAAACACTCTGGACGAAGAACTGATCCTAGATTTCTATGACAGAAACAAACTCGATGCCTGGATAGCCGATAATGAAGATAAGGCAAATAAAGGAGTCATTAAATATATCCGCAACGATCGTGAATATTATTTCCACAGCACGATCAGGAATCTTGAAGAGCAGAATTCTCATCTGGGCGCATTGTATATAATACATGACACAACCGAATCCATGACCAGGATCCTGGCCATGCAGCACGCAAATGAAGAGCTGGAACGCGCCAGCAGGATGAAATCCGACTTTTTGGCCAATATGAGTCATGAGATACGTACACCCATGAATGCAGTCATCGGTATGGCTGAGATAGCTATGCGCGAAAAAGATCCGGCTCAGATAGCCGATTGTCTGCTTCAGATTCAGAGTTCCGGCAAAAATCTGCTCAATATCATCAATGATATACTGGATTACTCCAAGATCGACTCCGGCAAGATGGAAATCATAGAAAATGAGTATTGTCCGATGACAGAGTTTGATGATATTGCCAATGTTCTGGCCACCAGAATAGGAGAGAAGCCGCTTGAACTGTTTTTGTTCGTTAAAGGAGCTCTTCCGCATATGCTTTGCGGTGATGAGATGCGTATCAGACAGATACTTATCAATCTGGCCAATAACGCCATAAAATTTACAAATAAAGGCATGGTCACGATAGAAGTATCCTGTGAACCTGTCGATGAACAGACGGTCAATCTGACAATACATGTGATAGATACCGGGATAGGTATTAAGGAAGATGATCTGAAAAAACTGTTTGTAAGCTTCCAGCAGCTTGATTCAAGACGTAACAGGTCAGCTGAGGGAACCGGTCTGGGACTTGCGATATCACAGAAGCTTGTTGATGCCATGCACGGACATATCGGTGTCACGAGTGAATACGGCAAAGGCTCGGATTTCTGGTTCACTATCCCCCAAAAGATCATTGATGATACTAACGATCTGGAGATCCGTGACCGCGATAACATACGGGCATATACGCTTTCACAAAGCGAAGAAGTCATCAAAGAATTTGAATTTGAAATGGCAAATCTCGACATCGAAGGACAGGTATTGCTTTTCCTTGACGAATATAAACCTTCCGGCAAAAAAGAATTCATGTTCTTTGAGCAGGATATGTATAATAACGGTATATCCGATTTTCTTGATATGCATCCGGATGTGACCGGTGTTTTGTTCAGTGAATTCGGTAACAACGAAAGATTCGATAAGCCAAACCTGCATGTTCTCACCCGACCGGCTACAACCATGCGAATGGTTCATACTTTAAATGAACAATATGAAGAATTACGCCATATAGATGAAGATAAACTGTTCAGGATCGATTTCACGGCTCCGGAAGCCCGCATATTGGTTGTTGATGATAATGATATCAATCTGTCCATAGCAGAAGGACTGCTTGCTCCGCTTCAGGTCCGGATCGATAAAGCAGGAGGTGGGCAGTCTGCCATAGAAATGGCTTCTTTAAACGACTACGATATTATCCTTATGGATCATATGATGCCTGAAACAGATGGTGTCGATGCGACCAAACAGATCCGAATGACTCATTCGGATCGTAACCATCCGGTTATAATCGCGTTGTCTGCAAATGCCGTTCAGGAAGCAAAAGAATTGTTCACCGAAGCCGGCATGAATGATTTTATTGCAAAACCAATAGATATCAAGGATCTGATCCAGACAGTAAAGAAATGGCTTCCTGAAGAAAAGATAAAAGCGATAGAAGAAGATAAGCTTGATATTTCGGCTTCTAATGATAAAGACGGTGTGCTGCTCAATATAGATTGTCTCGATACGGAATCAGCCGCCAAAGCCCTCGGATCAAATACTCTGTATGACAAGATAGCAGAAGAGTATTACATATCAGGAGAAGATAAACTGCAGGGCATCACGGATGCCTATAATAAAGAGGATTGGGCCGATTATACTATACGTGTCCATGCGCTTAAAAGCAGTTCACGACAGATAGGCGCGACCAGACTCGGTGATCTGGCGGAAAAACTTGAAAAAGCCGGCAAAGCAAACGACATGGATACGATCAGGAATGACACGGATGAGCTGATCGAAGGCTTTCGGAAGCTTCTGGATGAGATGTCTCCATATTATACCGAAAAGGAAGATAACAGCGACAAACCGCAGATAACCTCCGAAAGACTGTTTGAACTGCTGGATAAGCTCGAAAAAGCATGTGATGATCTGGATATGGATGAAATGGAAGATGTAAGCTCTGCTTTAAAAGAGTATAATTATGATATAAATATGCTGGAAAAAATAAGATCACTTCATAAAGCGATCAATGAAATAGATACGGAAAAATGCATGGATATCGTATCAAAACTTCGAAATGAGGAATAATGAATGTATAGAAGATCTGCAGCTGTAGTGCTTTCCCTGATAATGACTTCATTTTGTATAGCCGGGTGCGGTGACAGTGTCACGGATACAGGCAACAATGAAGCTGCTACCGGAACAAATGCACTTGCCGATACTGCAAAAGTTGATGATGCTATCGAGCGTGCTTCCGCTGTAGAAGATGCTTCGGGCTATGTATATTCGGGCGAAGCGCCTATCACACAGGATGGCGGTACACTCAAGATCCTGGCGCAGAAATCAAACTATGCAAATGTCGATATTACAAAAGCTCCCATTGTTCTGAAAGTATTCGAAGAAGCCGGTGTGAGTCCGGAGTGGCAGCTCTTTGATTATGATTCATATGAGAGCCAGGTTACACCCATTCTGAATTCAGCAAATACCGATGCGGATATCATCAAGCTCCCCGACTCCGGAGACCCTAATCAGGTTTACATTAAATCAGGTCTTTTTGTACCACTTGATGAGTTTTTTGATTATATGCCCAATTATACTAAGTGGTTATCGGAGAATCCGGTCGAAAAAGCGGAGCTGACAGCCGAGGACGGTCACATTTATTATGTTCCCGGGCTAAACGTAGCCGACGATTACCAGCCATGTCTTATGTATAATCGTGTATGGCTTGATAAAGCAGGCATTAACCCTCCCGAGAATCTGGATGATTTTGTTGATCTGTTAAGATACTACAGAGAAAACGATATGAATGGTAACGGAGATGCTTCCGATGAGATACCGATGAGCATCATGTCGGAATTTCTCCCTTATATGTTTGGACCGGCTTTCGGTCTTGATCTGGTCAGCGGATTTCAGGCCGATAAAGACGGACATGTAACATATGCCTATGCTGATTCCGAGAACTACAGGAAATATCTTGAATTCCTTAATGAATTATATGAAGAAGAGCTTCTTGAAACGGATTATTCATCACTTGACAGGGATATGGTCATCGATCGTATATCTCAAGATATGACAGGTGTTGCTTTTGATTTCAGCTGGGCTATGTCGATGATGTATTCAAATGTTCTTCCTTACTATGACGGAACAGCCTATACAGCGTTTGTAGGAGTACCTCCTCTGTCGGGAGAGCAGGAGGGATTCTATGTAGGGCGAAACTCCCTTGCAGGTATGTTCGGTGTAAATAAGGATGCTGACGATATAGAACTGGCAGTTAAATTCCTTGATTATGCGATGAGCGATCATTGTCAGGATTATTATCAATGGGGCTTCGAGGGGGAAAGCTATATTATCAATTCAGATGGAAGCCGCGAATATACCGAGCAGGGTAATAACAACGACTGGTTACAGGCATTTGGCATCAATCCCGCATTTGTACTTCCTGCCGCACAATCGGTAGAGGCTACTGACATACTGGTAGCTCCCTGGCATGCACATATAAACAGAGAGCTGCGTCAATATATTAAGGATCCCTGGCCGGCTATTTACGCCACAAGCAAGGAGAGTGACACTGTCAATCTCTATATGGAAGACATACAGAATAAAGTTACCGAATCGGCTGATGCATTTATAACCGGTGAAAAAAATCTTACCGACGATTTTGATGCATATATTGATGAATTACATTCTCTGAATCTTGATGAAGTTATTGATGTCAAACAGGCTCAATACAACAGATATCTGAAAGCCCTCAAGTAAAAAATGATATATTTTCAGATAGAAAAGCAGTGTTTTATCGATTTACATCTATCCGATAAATATCAGTTTTTCGGATAGATATGACCATAAATAGTAGGAAGAGTGGTCTTGGGCCTCAATATATGGTATTATTGATATATAATGATTTTCCGCAGTTTTAATATGTAATATGGGTAAAGATTCCGAATACTACAAAAATAAAAACAGAAATATAAAAACAAAGCTTCAGGAATTACTTCAGGAGCTACCTCAGCCTGCACGTGATTTCATTTACGACAAACAAGTCTCGTCACAGCCAAGCACTCTGGTAGCTTACTGTCATGATCTGTTAATGTTTTTTCGATTTTTAAAAGATCGCAACCCATATTTCCACGAAAAAGAAATCTCAAAAATCAATACAGACGATCTTTCAAATCTGACCAGTGAAGACATTGTCGAATATCAAAGGTACTTAGAGTTCAATACCATCGGTGAAGCTCACGAAAACGGCAAAAAGGCAATTGCCCGTAAAATGAGTCCTTTACGCGGTATGTTCAAATATCAATATGAACATGAACATATCCAAAAGGATCCAATGGTTCTTGTAAAACTTCCTCGTATAAAAAAAGACAAAAACATTGTCCGTATGGATAATTATGAGGTACGTGCCATATTAAACGCCATTGAATACGGCAATTCCCAGATGTCTGACCGTCAGCTTGCATATTGTGCCAAGACACGTGAACGTGATCTGGCGATCCTCACATTGATGCTTAATACAGGTATCCGCGTGTCCGAATGTGCCGGGCTCGATGTCGGTGATGTTGATATGATTGTGAATTCTTTAACAATCGTTAGAAAGGGCGGAACACAGGACATTATCTACTTCGGTGATGAAGTTCATACTGCTCTGGAGACCTATATTAATGGCCAGAGAACTACCGTAATCCCCGAAAAAGGTTCTGAAAATGCACTCTTCTATTCATTACAAAATAAAAGAATGAGCATAGCCGCTATTGAAGACCTCGTCAGAAAATATGCTAAAATGGTCGTTCCCAACAAAAAAATAACTCCGCATAAGCTACGGAGTACATACGGTACTGCCCTATACCGTGAAACAGGCGATATAAGGCTCGTAGCCGACGTTTTGGGCCACGAGAACGTCAATACAACCATTGATTACTATGCTGCAATTGATGATGAACACAAACGTCTTGCAGCCGGTGCTGTAGACTTTAAAAGAGACAAATAAATCTACGGTTCGCTTACTTTGATGATTACCGTATCCCCGTCTATGATATATCCTTCTTCCGGAAAACAGGGTACAGATTTGTAGTATTCATCAAATGCCAGGCTTTCGTAACCGTCGCATAAAACATTCAGATCCATTCCCATAACTCGTTGGAACAAAGCTTTATATGAAGCATACATATTTGATCCTTCAAGCCAGAAATTACCGATTTTTGCATATTGATTAGCTTTGGCATACAGTTCGGTTGAATAAAACATTTCATTATGAGCGGGTGTTCCTATAAAGAAATAGTTTTTTTGGGTAGAAAGCAGATCTTTTCTTTGCAGATCATTAACTATAACTTCGGCCATCGTAACTGCACCCGTATAACCTTCTTTCATCATGCTGTGATCTACCAGAACCTGCATCGATTGTCCGTATACAGTGACCAAAGAGCAGATAACACTGACTATTATGCCTGTTTTTGCAGGGCTGATCTTTTTATCATCCCAATTTATACCTTTTAAGGCCAAAACCGGCAACAATCCGTAATACACAGCCATAGCAGCACCCATTTGCGGCATGAATACCGAAACATAAACCACCATGACTGCAATATTGCAAAGCACGGGAAGTAAAAGCAGAATAAGGACCACCAAAACAGCTCTTATGATGCTTTCCACTAATTTATCTTTATTTCTAATAACATAAATAACCAACTGAGTCAGAAAGATCACGCTCAGTATGATAAAAACAACCAGCGTCAAATGAAGTCTGTTATCAAGCTCATTTATGAATACGATATGTCCGGTCAAAAACTCGTCGAATGTGCTGTAAGTAAGTCTGAAAGAATACGGAAATGCGTTGATAATAGATGCCAGACTGACTTGATTTGCATTGTTATATGATGAGAGCTGGAATCCGTTGATCTTAAGCATAATATTAAGAATGATATAGTATATCACTCCGCCCAATAAAGCAGCCCCAATTAACCTGCCAAAACGCATGAGGATATCTTTACCCGTTTTCTCCGGGTTTATCAGCATGATAACAACCGACAAGGCTCCCACCAGACAGAAAACACCGGCATAAGCCTGATATAATCCCAGGGAAAAACTAAAAAATACAGCAGACAATAACATAGACAGCCAAGTATTATCTGTTTTTTCACATGCCCAGACAGCCAGAGCGGAAAAAAGGAATGCCAGGGAAAAAGTGACAGACATATATCGGTAGGCTAAAATCGAACTGATCATGGGCGATGAAAACAGAACGATCCCACCGATAATAGCAATCAAATTATTATTGATTTCAAGAGTATCAACTATAACTATATAGCCGACAATAAAAAAAATAATGGATGTAAAGGTGGTCAACGGATCTACATGGATACCGCGGAGCACTTTATCTAAAAAAGGCCACAGCCATCTTCCGCATTGTATCTCGTGATCTCCGGCAAAATAGTAATTCTGCTGCCAGAAACCATCACCAACATTGGTTAGTTGATTGATCATAAAAAAAGAATATAATCCGACAAAAAACACTAACAATGTCAAAAAAACATTCTTATACCTTTTATACTCAATCAAACTGTTTTTCATAACCCTCTACCAATTGTGCCAATAATTTTACAGTTCCGTCTATACCTAACAACGAACTGTTGATCGAAATATCATAGTTTGCAGCATGCCCCCATTTGCCGGATGCATAGTAATTATAATAACTCTGGCGCTGTTTATCTTTCTTGATCATCATGTCTCGAGCTTTCGCATCTGTAGTGATCTCGGGATGCCGTTCTTTGATACGATTGATCCTGCACTGTTCATTTGCGCATATGAAGAAGTTCAGAACATTATCACGTTCGGATAAAGCATAATCCGCACATCTGCCAACAATAACACAGGGGCCTTCATCAGCTATATTCTTGATGGTTTCAAACTGCGCCAGGAAAATCTTGTGGCTGATCGGCATATCTATGAAGGATGATGAGTTATATCCGAATGAATAGGTATCCATGACCAGATTATAGAGAAACGAACTGGTCGGGCGCTCATCATTACTCTCGATGATCTCCTGACAGAAGCCGGAATCCTTGGCGACTCTGTTTATCAGTTCTTTATCATAATATGGAATATCAAAATGCTTAGCCAGTTTCTCACCGATCTCACGACCGCCGGAACCGAACTGTCGTCCTATAGTAATAACCTTATTCATATGCTCAACCCCCTCTCTAAAACACTATGACTTCAAAACAGCCAAAAGCTTTTCGTAATACTCGGGAACAGGTGCCTTAAACTCAATATACTCATGGGTTGTCGGGTGTTCAAAGCCCAAAATATAGGCATGTAAACATTGGCCTTCAAGTTTCATCGGTGATTTCAAACCCAGATCGTGTCCATATAAAGGATCACCAAGCACAGGATGATGTATATGATCCATATGAACTCTGATCTGATGAGTACGTCCGGTTTCAAGCGTACAGGCTACTTCGGTGAAATGATCAAATCTATCAAGAACCCTGACATGAGTGACAGCCCTTTTACCATGGGCGGGATCGGTTACAGCCATACGCTTTCGATCACGCGGATCACGACCGATATATTCGGATACGGTCAGTTCATCTTCAGCTATAACACCGCATACTATAGCCCGGTATTCACGTCTGATGCTGTGACACTTGAGCTGTTCGGCAATTATCTGATGTGCATGGTCATTTTTGCAGATAATAAGTGATCCGGTAGTATCACGATCGATCCTATGGACTATACCGGGACGCATCGTACCGTTTATGCCCGACAGAGAGTCCTTACAATGATATAATAACGCGTTAACCAAGGTGTCGTCCATATGTCCGGCAGCCGGATGAACGACCATTCCCTTAGGCTTATTTACAACGATCACGTCTCCATCTTCATACAGAATATCGAGTGGATGATCCCAGGGAACAATATCCGGAATAACTCCGGACGGTATACTCATTACAATTCGCTGACCGACTTTAACTTTTACGGAATTCTTGGAAGCTGTAATACCGTCAACGGAAACCTGCCCGTCGCCGATCAGCTTTTGAATATAATTTCTGGAGAAATCGGGAAAAGTCTCAGCGATCCATTTATCTATACGAAGATCGTCGTTTTCCTCATCCACGATTTCCTCATACAGTTCGCCTGTTTCAATCTGAGCCATCTTTCTCGTCCTTGGCCGATTCAGTCATATTGACTGCTTCGGTCGATGCCTTGTTCGATTGACTGCTGTGGTCATCATCGAATGTTCTGAATCCGGAAGCCCTGAAACTCATAAATCTCAGATCAACATCTTTATATACGAAAATAAGACATATAGCCAGTATTATGGTGCAAACTGTCACATATATATCCGCTACATTGAATATAGGAAAATTAATTGCTTTGATATATATGAAATCCACAACATAATTCAGGCTCAGTCTGTCGATCATATTACCTATGGCACCGGCTGCAATAAAAGTTAATACTATATGCAATATGATGTATTTGCGCTGTGCCGGAGCTTTGATCAGCATATACAGGATGCAGCCCAAAATGATCACTGCCACGAAAATAAAAAATATCTTCTGATTCTGCATCATTCCGAATGCCGCACCGCGATTTTCAAGATAATTAAGTTCCAAAATCCCCGGAATAACAGGTATCGCCGGCTTATCTTTTAAAGTCACCACGGCCCATGCCTTGGTATACTGATCGGCTGCAATAAGCAGGCACATCAATATGATATCTATAATTAAATTAACGGCTGGTTTCTTTGTCATCAGTCTGTCTCTTTCCACAGTATGGCATTAACTGCTTCTTTTATATCTTCATCACTCACGGTCTCGTCTATCACAGCAGAACCAATACGATTTAATAAGATAAAGCGTATATGTCCGCTATTCATTTTTTTATCCGATCTGGTGATGTTAAGTATCTCGTCAGGATCGATATTTTCGATCGATATAGGCAGGTTAAACGGAACAAACATATCACGGATCTCATAATACTCTTCCATGGATATGAGCTTATGATGCCATGAGATAAAAGCCGCTGCGACACAGCCGAGAGCCACGCATTCGCCGTGCAGCATTTCGAAGTTACAGTACTTCTCTATAGCATGTCCGATCGTATGTCCGAAATTAAGCAGAGCACGCTCCCCATGTTCGGTAGCATCCGCATCGACCACTTTGCCTTTGATCATACAATTATTGTACACCATGACTTTGAGAGTATCAAAATCGCGCTCACATATCTCATACATATTGTCTATCAGCCATGAATAGAATTTATCATCCTTGATAAGTCCATGTTTCATGACTTCGGCAAATCCCGAATAATACTGCCTTTCGTCCAGAGTTTTAAGTGTGGAGAGATTCATGTAGACAAGTTTGGGCATATAAAATGCACCGACCATATTTTTGTAGCCGTCAAAATCCACTCCGGTTTTTCCTCCAACGGAAGAATCGCATTGTGCCAGTAGTGTTGTCGGAACCTGTATGAAATCAATACCTCGAAGAAAAGTGGCTGCAGCATATCCGGTCATATCTCCGGTCACACCTCCGCCAAGAGCTACAAGCAAATCCTTGCGATCAAATCCGGCGTCTATAAGATTTTTATAGATTCCTTTGACAGTATCCAGTGTTTTATATTCTTCTCCGGCTGGTATCATACATATCGAAACTTCTTCGATAATCTCATCCAGGCAGGCTTTGATATCCTCTGCATACAAAGGACCGACGTTTGTGTCAGTGATGATACATGCTCTTTTGTATGTTTTACTCAGATTATTGATCTCTCCGGAAATCCCGGCAAATGAATCCGAATAAACGATGTCATATATTGGCTCACCGTTTCTGTTGATCGTCAGTCTGTCATCTTTAACGAATTTCTTCATATTTCATCCCTTGTTGTTAAAGAAAGCCCCCCTGTACAGGAAGGCTTGTATTCAATCAATGATCCGATCCAAACATGATCCGGATATATGCTTTATCTGCTTATCTCTACATCCAGAGTTCCGGTTATCAGATCCTGGAAATCACCGGATATATCCACACTGGGAGGTGTGATAATGAAAATATAATGAGATATCTTCTGCAGATTACCTCTCATAGCAAAACAGGATCCGGATGAAAAATCGATGATCCTCTGTGCTATATCCACATCCAGTCCTTCAAGATTCAGAACCACGGTTCTATTGGCAAGAAGAGTCTCTGTAATCTCTCTGGCATCTTCAAAAGCAGTAGGTTTAACTACGCAAACCTCCATGCCGTTTCCCATGTGCTTACGGCTTGTTTTGGATATACGGGGTACTCTCTTGGCTAAAGAATCAGACTCTTCTACGTCATCGGCATCCCTTGCAGGCTTCTTGAATATCGGTTCGGGCTCGTCTAAATAACCCTCATCATCGTCATAGAATTCATCATCTCCGCCGTCTATCTGAAAAATACCCTTCATCTTATCCCGCATCGACATGTAAATATCCTCCGATCATTAAACGCTGTAATCACGCTCACCGAAGATTCCGGTACCCACACGAACATAAGTGGCACCTTCCTCGATCGCGACTTCATAATCTCCGGTCATACCCATAGATAACTGTACACCTATATTATTATCCTTGTTTTCGCGACTTATGTCAACAACTATATTGCGTAAAACCACAAAATGTTGACGATTTGTCTCCGGATCGTCTGTATATGGTGCCACAGTCATCAGTCCGCAAACCTCTATTCCGGGTAATGAAGCCGCATATTGCCACAGTCCGGCTGTTTCATCTGCAGTCACTCCGAATTTACTGTCTTCGCCGGCCACATTGACTTCGAGCAGTATCTTCATGGTCACTCCGTGTTTTACTGCTTCTTTGGAAATGGCATCGGCAAGTCTGGGACTGTCCACGCTATGGATCATATATACCTTATCAATAATGTATTTAACTTTGTTGGTCTGAAGATGACCTATCATATGCCAGCGAATATCCGAGGGGAGTTTATCATATTTATCCATGATCTCCTGGACTTTATTCTCACCGAAATCTCTGCATCCGGCATCATATGCTTCCTGAAGCATAGACACGGGTTTGGTCTTACTGACTGCGATCAGCGTAACATCTTCGACATTTCGGCCTGCTCTGTTACAGGCAGCTGATATTCTAGATCTGACATTGGATATATTATCGGCAATGCTCATCACTCGTACAACCTTTCTCCATCAAGTACCGTACTCGAATCCAGTACTATATAATCATATTCATTCAATCCGTATGTTGTATTCGGCTTAACAATGGAATAATCATCATTGGAATACAGGATATTTACTTCCTTGAACTCGGCGTAACCTTTATTGATGTTATATACACCCTGCAATGAATCCGTAAGCCTTATTGTATATGTTTCATCGGTATATCCTTCTTCCGGATTCGGCTTATATATCAGATCACCGTTTCTGAGCTGCAGGTCATCAAGGAAGTATTCATCCTCAGTCTCGGAATATATCGAGGTCTCTATGAACTCTACGGTGGAATTACCTTCATCATCGACACTGTCAAGCATTACTCCCTGTTTGCCCGAAGGACCGATCGCTACGAATTCCTTGGGAACAACATAGAAATCCTTCGTTGCAATAGACGAATTCGGAATCTTCAAACCGGATGAATTATCCATAAGAAGCTCTATATTGATAAATCGATCCATTGCGAAAGTGATCATGGAATTCGTAAACGTCAAGCCGATATAATAATTCCCTTCGCTGTCCACATACTGACTGACAGCAGCCCACGAAGTATACTGATTACGGCTGAACCGGACTTCCACGTATTCCATTTCAGTCAACAGCGCCGCGGTATCAGGATCGGTCTGTATGACTATCATCCAGTCTTCATTGGTACATAGTTTATATATCGTATCACCATTGGCAACCAGATCATTTGCTACCATCTGGGTATATGAGTATTCGGCCTGATCGAAGTCTTCCGCAGTGATATCCTCCAGTCTCTTATCCTCATATCCGTCATAAGTATAGGTAACCACACCTGCTTTGGGGGCATATCTGTAATGCACCAGAGAGGAATTGACATCCGTTATACCGGAGAGTGAATTAAGTATATCGTAGTTTGTAAGCTCGACTGCTTTGGAATTTAGAGAATTCTTGAAACTGTATACTTCAGAAAAATACTTCTCGCTAAAAGAAGCCGAAAAACCGCTGATATCAGTTCTGATCCTGGCAAGATCGGAATCCGTAAGGCTGTTGGCTTCTGTCGTATCAGCTGCCGACTCCGACAGACGCCCTGTCTCATCTATGGTATAAACCAGGTCACCGACAGCTACGTGCTGACCTTCACGGACATAATAATTTATATAACCCGAATCGGCAGCCGTCACAATCTCCTCTTCCCTGAGAGCTATACCGGTATACAGGCTGTTCTTGTACAGCGAGCCACGGCGCACTTCGTAAGGGGATATATGTTTAGTGTTCAAATATCCCGATATGGCCACGATCATCTCAATCAGGATGAAAACAAATACCAATATCCCGACATTTATGCCGCGCGGTCTTCTGTATTTAACTATATTGGTTGTGCCTGTATCAGCCATATCCCTTACATCAAATAAAACCCCCGGTCACCCGGGGGCTTGAATGATCAGATTATAAAGCTTCAATAACCATATCTTTGAGCTCTGAAGGTATATTTCCCGAATCCATCGTAACACTGACTATGAAATCTACCTTAAAAGTCTCGCTGACTTTATTGATCTCGGAAATAAGAGGTACTATTCCGTCACTATCTATATTTGCTATCTTCATAAGGCAATCCAGATACATCTGCTCCAGATCGTGATCCTGCGAGATGATGCCTGTTATAAACCCTACGAACTGATCGGCATTGGATATATTGTATTCACACACATTAATAAGTCTGATCTTGTTGTTGAGCTCGAACATATGCTCACTGCTCTTATCCAGATATACCACATTGCCGTTTATTGATTTAATCTCTTTATTTACTTTATCAAGTAGAACTTTAGTTTTGCCTTTGCCCTTTTCTCCGACTATCAACTGGACCATGGGACTGTACCTCCTAAGAAAGAATTTGGATAAAAATCCATAGATTGATTATACATCATATAACCGTCTCACGCAATAATGTCAGGACTGATGATCTATATACGCGAGCAGTTTATTCATCTGTTCATACAGTTGCTCTGCCGAATCAGCATTCATAATGACAGCTATATACGGACACCCGGTACTGTCCCTTGTATATAGTATCAGACAATGCCCTGCCGCACTTGTGGTACCCGTCTTGCCGCCTATTACAGTGATCTGATCCGGACTGCTATATCCGCCCTTTGTGTACAGGACTGTAGACTCAATACTGAGTTCCTTCTGAGAACCGTCAGCACCGTAGTATACGGTTTCATATGTAGGCATCTGTATGATCTCGTTAAAAAGACTGTACTGCAAAGCAGCCCTGAATATCAGATACATATCATACGGTGTCACATAATGCTCGTCCTGGGTTAATCCGTTCGGATTCATAAAGTGCGAATTAGTAGCACCTATCGATATCGCTTCTTCATTCATCAGATCACAGAAAGCATCCACTGTACCGCCGATCCCTTCGGCTATCAGGATCGCTACATCATTAGCCGAGTATATCAGCAGAACATGCAAAGCCTGATCGAGTGTCATCTGATCACCGGGTTTAAGCCCCATAAGCTGAGCCCCTGGTTCATCTATTTTGACATTTTCCGATGCGGTAAGCATCAGGTCCGGAGAAGCATACTTAAGAGCAACCAATGCTGTCATTATCTTGGTCAATGAAGCGGGATGCATCTGGGCATTGGGATTCTTGGCATATAGTGTATCGGCATTGTTCAGATCAAAAAGACTCGCCGCACCGGTAGCGCCTAAATTCAAGTCTTCGGCATTCACATTTCCGGCAACAATACACAGATCTTCGGCAAAAGCCGGATAAGTTGACGCAGCCTCCTCCATGACTCCGACATTATACGAAGAAATGGTGTTATGTACCTGATAAGGAGAAGAAAAACCCGTTCCGCATCCGCACAGGGAGATCGATATGATAACAGTAAAAAGGAGCATGCTTATTCTTTTGACCGGGCATACTCCTTTTTTATTGATTGATATATCCGAAAATGAAAACATCTTCCTGATCCTGCAGTTATTTATACATCTCGCGCCATTCCATATCGCCTCTGTCCAGAGATTTGATCAATAACTCTGCACTGGCCAAATTTGTGGCTAACGGTATATTATGCATATCACACAGTTTGCTGATATTACTGATATCCGGTTCATGAGTTTTGGGGCTGAGCGGATCTCTTAAGAAAATGACCAGATCGATCTGATTATGCTCTATCTGAGCTCCTATCTGCTGCTCGCCACCCAAATGACCTGCGAGATACTTGTGAATATTCAGATTAGTGACTTCCTCTATGAGCCTGCCGGTTGTTCCCGTCGCATAGAGGTCGTTTTTGCTCAAAATACCCCTATAAGCTATGCAGAAATTCTGCATAAGCTTCTTCTTAGCATCGTGTGCTATCAAAGCAATATTCATGAAATCCCCTCTCTTGTTCGTATATTGCACTGCAGGCGCACATTAAGCACCAAACCTATGCCAATATACAAACTAACCAGGCTAGTCAGTCCATAGCTGACAAAAGGAAGCGGCAACCCCGTATTCGGGATCAGCTGCGTGGCAACACCGATATTTAGAAACCCCTGCATCGCTATCAGGCTCCCCATGCCTGCCGCAATGATCAGTCCTGCCAGATCCCTTGATCGCTTAGCTATAATAATACATTCTATCGAGATGAAAATCAACAGTATGATAACCGTACACGTGCCTATAAATCCGAACTCTTCACCTATAACGGCGAATATAAAATCAGTCTGGGGCTCAGATATGAAATTACCGTTTTTAACCGAATTTATCTCATCTGAATCATAGCCTTTGCCCATCAGCTGACCGGACCCGATAGCCATAACGGAGTTGTTCTGCTGATATGCACCCGATGTGGTATATTCTTCGGGATTCAAGAATGCCAGGATCCTGTCCTGCTGGTATTCATTGATAATATCCTGATCGGATTGAAGTATCATCATCAAAAGTATGATAAACGTGGGAACAGCCACAGCCAGCACACCCAGCACTACTTTCCAGCTGATACCGGCCTCGAAGAAAATTATCGCAAAAAGCAATATGATAACTATCGAAGTGGACATATCCGGTTGTGAATATATCAGATAGAAAATAGGTGCAAATAAAAGAACCGAGATCAGGAAAAATCTGAAACTCTTCAGATCCTCGGAATGTTTCATAAAGAAAGCCGCAAAGAAAACTATCATCATGATCTTCGCAGTCTCCGAAGGCTGGAATTGAAGTCCGCCTATATTAAGCCAACGTGTGGCGCCATGAGATCTGGCACCCTGAATCCTTACAAGCGTGAGGAGAACCAGATTCACGACATATATGATCCAATATAATTTGAGAAGAATGCTGTAATCAAAAAACGATACAACAAGCATAAGGAAAACGCCCAGAACAACCCCCATGATCTGACGGTTGTGGTAGGATGCATCGGCACTGCTGACGGCGAATATCCCGATCACGGAAAGTGCAACCACAAACACTATTAATTTAAAATCATAATCTTTCAGTCTGTATAATTTGATCATTTCAACAGCTTAAGCGGTCGCTTTTTATTCTTTTCCGTAGTTGAATCTTTTCCAGAAATTATTGTCTATCGTCTCTACTATCACATCGGTTCCCTGAAGTCTGGCCATTTTGGGCTGAGGTGCCGACTTGCTCTTTATGGTCCACTTTGGTTTTTCCGATGCATGATATTTGATCCCGGAGATTCTCATTTTCTCGGGGTTCATTTCCAAAGCCACTATCATTCTGGTCGGATCACCGTTATTTCCCGCCAGGACCTGACCGAACAGACCGCCCAAGACAAATACGTCTCCTCCGGCCATTACAGTTGTTCCGGGATAAACGTCTCCAAGTATCAGGACAGAACCGGGCACATCTATTACAGCACCGTCCTTGACAGTTCCTTTAACAACCTGAACGCTGGTATCCTTCTGCATCTCAGACTTGTATTCCAGACCTCCGAGAGCATTTTCAAGCATGGTTTGAGTTATCTTGTCATGTCCGGCTACACAGGCCACTTTAACATCACTGGATGCTGTGATGATATTGACCAGGTCTCTTTCAGTCTGTGAATCGATCTTACGGTCTTCAAAACTGATCGCAACATTTGCATCCTTGAAAAATGAAGCAGATTCCCTGAATCTGTCTGCCAGATCCTGCTTGATCACCTCGATATCGGCATCGGGATCCATATGGACACTGAGACCGTTTCTGTAACTCTTTATTACTACTGTACCTGCCATAACATTAATCTCCGTTGATCGTTCCTTCCTCTATGGTAACATTATTCTCTATATCGTCTTCTTCTATAAGTCCGAAATAATACTTATAAACTTCTCTGGCTATCTGTGCCGCATAATCAGATGTATAACCGTTCGCGACACGGACCGTAACCGATATCTCGGGAGCTTCGTAAGGCGCATAACTTACGAAAAGTGCGTGGTTAGGTCTGGACTTGGACTCCTGTGCCGTACCGGTTTTGCCGGCCACATTTACAGCCAGATCCGAATAATATGCTTTGGACTCAACCACTCCTCTCATACCTGTATGTATCGCTTTCCAGTATGAATCAGGCATGACGATCTGATTTCTGAGCTTTGCAGGATACTCATCCTTGATGTTACCTGCATAGTCTGTCGATTTCGACACCAATGTCAGGTTATATACGTTTCCTCCGTTGGCTACTGCCGTCACATATCTGGACAGACCAACAGTGGTATAGTTATGTGTACCCTGACCTATGGCGCTTCGCACGGGGTCCATATCGGATACTTCCGGAGAAGCTTCATCTATCTGTATTCCCGTAGTCTCACTAAGCCCATACATATCAGCATACTTCGCAAGTCTCTCAAGGCCTGTATCCGAGCTGTATGAATCGGATATGGTTGACAATCTGTATCCGACTTCATAGAAAAAGCAGTTACACGAATGCGTGATACCGCCGCTGACATTCAAAGAACCATGTGCACCCGGGAATATCCAGCATCTCGCCGGAGTGTCTATCTTATCAAAAATACCCTGACAGGTTATCGTATCTGTGGTGCTGATCAGATCCTCCATCAGAGCGGCAGTTGCGGTAACCATCTTAAAAGTTGATCCGGGAGCTGTCTTCTGGTATGTGGCGTAATTGATCAGAGGAGATGCCTGGCTTTCACGAATACGTGCATAGTATTCGGCATCAACACCGTTAGCCATTTTGTTATTGTCATAGGAAGGATAGCTGACCAGTGCCAGCACTTCGCCCGTATTTACATTTGTGACCACTATGGAACCCGTACAGGGATCCAAAGCCAGATCGGCCGGCGTCAGATCAAGATTTTTGATACGGTTATACATAAATGCGTAAGACGTCTCGGCACCCGATCTGAAGCTTCTGTACTCATCTTCCGGGATATCAACCTTGTCCTGATCGAGCAGTATCTGGCAAATCTGTCGTCCCGTTATCTCATCATTTAAGAGCATATACTTGTACAGTTTGTTTGTAAACTCGGGATTATCCTGCAAAATACTGTGCTTTATATAATCAACGATCTTTGCAAAGATCTCTCTGGAATCGGAATAATCGTTATCTATATCAAGGATAGATACATCCACCCAATTCATGGATATACAGTATTCAAGATATTCTGCCAGAGATATGGTCTCCTCGGTAGTCCAGGATATATACACCGGGTCGTTTTTGTCTACCTCGTCTTCCATGATCACTCCGTCCGAGTACAATCTGGAGGCAATAAGAGATTCATATACCTGG
>CAMONC010000038.1 GCA_946620235.1 uncultured Lachnospiraceae bacterium
CAACATGGTTCGGCGGACATCCGAACGGCTGTGTACATACTATGTTATTTACGCCATGGTGGATCAACTCTATCATTTCACCTGTAAGGAACCAGCCTTCACCGGTCTGATTTCCGAGATCCACGATGGGTTTAGCATAATCTGCGATCGTGTATATGCTGATCGGTGCCGTGAAGTGAGTACTTTTGTTCAGTTCATCAGCACCGGCACCTCTGAGCCATTCGATAGCGCTTATACCTATGCGACAGAGTATCTTGGCCTTGAGGGATGTGCCGAGATGCTCCGCTTTATATATCTGGTTATAGAAGCAGTAGAGCATGAAGTCCATCAGGTCGGGACATACGGCTTCGGCGCCCTCGGATTCGAGTAGTTCTACGAGATAGTTATTTGCAAAAGGTGCAAACTTAACGAGGATCTCACCTACGATCCCGACCTTGGGCTTGATCTCATCCGTGATCGGGATTGCGTCAAACTCGCGTACCATCTGCCTGCACAGCTTGCGGAAGCATACGATGCCGTGATGCTTTCCGTTGATGAACGATATGCATCTGTCTACCCATTCACGATGCAGCTTCTCTGTGCTGCCCGGAGTTTTTTCATAAGGACGCATGCGGTATATGCATCTCATCAGGATATCTCCGAATACACAGGCATATGAAGCCTTGATCAGCATCTCCGTATTGATATCGAAACCGGGATTAGTCTCTATCGAACCGAGGTTGAGCGATATGACAGGTACCTGTCCCATGCCGGCTTTTTGCAGGGCACGTCTGATGAATCCGACATAGTTGGTCGCTCTGCAGCCGCCTCCGGTCTGGGACATGAGAAGAGCTGTATGATCCAGATCGTATTTGCCTGATTCCAGTGCATTCATGAACTGTCCGACTACGCACAACGAAGGGTAGCAGGCATCGTTGTTTACATACTTGAGTCCTGCATCTATGGCCGCACGGTTATCGTTATCCATAACCTCGACATTGTAGCCGCAGGCTGCGAAGGCCGGCCCCAGCAGATCCATATGGATAGGAGAAAGCTGGGGTACGAGTATCGTATAGTTTTTTCGCATTTCCTCTGTGAATACCACCCTGTTGTGAGCAGCCGAACCCTGATGTCTCATATTGTTCTTTTTCTCGCGCTCGCGTATCGCGCTTATCAGACTCCGGATACGTATGCGGACTGCACCGAGGTTGTTGATCTCGTCTATCTTGAGGCAGGTATATATCTTGCCCGAAGCGGAAAGGATGTCATTAACCTGATCTGTAGTGACCGCATCCAGGCCGCATCCGAACGAATTGAGCTGAACCACATCTATGTCGTCTCTGGTTGTGGAATAAGTAGCCGCAGCATACAGACGTGAATGGTACATCCACTGATCGGACACTATGAGAGGCCTGTCAGGCGTACCCAGATGAGATACGCTGTCTTCGGTCAGTACTGCGAAGTTATAGGATGTGATAAGTTCCGGTATTCCGTGATTGATCTCGGGATCCAGATGATACGGTCTGCCTGCCAGGATTATGCCGTGTATATGGTGCTCCTCAATGTATTTAAGAGCTTCCTCGCCGGCACGCTTGATATCTTCTCTGGCGCGGGCCTGTTCATCCCATGCGACAGATGCGGCACGTGTGATCTCCTCGACGCTGATCTCGGTGAATTCATCACACAGAGCCTGTGTGACGGTCTGCAGAGAAGCAAATGACATAAACGGATTACGCAGACGCATCTTTCCGCATGTGATCGCCTCGACATTGTTCTTGATATTCTCGGAATAAGAAGTGACTATGGGACAGTTGTAGTGATTTGTACTTCCCTTAACCTCGTCTCTCTCATAGAACAGACCGGGGTAGAAGATGAAATCAACTTTATGGTCTATGAGCCAGGATATATGTCCGTGTGCCAGTTTGGCCGGATAACACTCGGATTCCGACGGGATCGACTCTATGCCCATCTCATATATCTTTCTGTTGGAGAGAGGGGAGAGGACTACTCTGTATCCGAGCTCCCTGAAGAAAGTAGCCCAGAACGGATAGTTCTCATACATATTCAGAACACGCGGTATGCCTACTGTACCGCGGGGGGCGTCATCTTCTTCGAGAGGTTCGTAATCGAATACCCTTTTTAGTTTATATTCGAACAGGTTGGGTATTCCGGTGTTTTTCTTTTCCTTGCCGAGACCGCGCTCACATCTGTTGCCGGATATGAACTGTCTGCCGCCGGAGAAACGGTTTATGGTCAGACGGCAGCTGTTGGTACATCCCTTGCATTTTGCCATGCTTGTCTCGTACTTGAGCTGCTCGATCTGCTTGATGGACAGCATGGTCGTCTGGTATCCGTTCTCGTAATTCTCGCGGGCGATCAGGGCTGCACCGAAGGCGCCCATGATACCTGCGATGTCAGGGCGAATGGCTTCACAGCCGGCGATCGTCTCGAAACTCTTGAGTACGGCGTCATTATAGAAGGTCCCGCCCTGTACTACGATATTATGTCCCAGTGACGAGGCATCTGAAACTTTGATGACTTTGAACAAAGCGTTCTTTATGACTGAGTATGCAAGTCCCGCTGAGATGTCGGCTACGGAGGCTCCTTCTTTCTGGGCCTGCTTAACCTTTGAATTCATGAATACCGTGCATCTGGTGCCAAGATCTATCGGATGCTCGGCGAAAAGTGCCGCTTCGGCAAAATCACTTACGGTATAGTTGAGGGATTTTGCAAATGTTTCTATGAAAGAACCACAACCCGAGGAACAGGCTTCGTTGAGCTGTACACTGTCCACGCTGTGATTCTTGATCTTGATGCATTTCATGTCCTGCCCGCCGATATCGAGGATGCAATCCACGTCGGGGTTGAAGAAAGCGGCTGCTTTGTAGTGTGCGACTGTTTCGACCTCACCGTCATCAAGCATCAGGGCAGCTTTGATCAGTGCTTCACCGTATCCGGTAGAGCATGCACGGACTATATGAGCCGTATCGGGAAGTAATGAATCTATTTCACGTATCGATCTGATACATGTACCGAGCGGGGAACCGTCGTTGTTTGAGTAGAAGGAGTAGAGCAACGAACCGTCCTCGGTGATCAGAGCGGTCTTTGTGGTTGTGGAACCGGCATCTATTCCCAGGAATACGTTTCCCGAGTATGAAGCCAGGTCGGATCGCATTACCTTATATCTGTTCTGCCTTTCCAGAAAGTTTTCGTATTCTTTTTTGTCCGCAAAAAGGGGAGCAAGGCGGGCAACTTCGAATTTCATGTGTATCTCTTTTGAGAGCTTTTCACACATTTCATCCATGGTATAACAGATATCTTCGCGTGCACACAGTGCCGAACCTATGGCGGCGAACAGATGTGAGTTATCCGTATTGATCACGTGCTCGCTGTCGAGATTAAGAGTTCTGATGAAAGCAGCCTTGAGCTGGTCCAGAAAGTGCAGAGGACCTCCCAGAAATGCGACGTGGCCGCGGATGGGCTTTCCGCAGGCAAGGCCGGATATGGTCTGGTTTACTACTGCCTGGAATATGGATGCGGCAAGATCTTCTTTGGTAGCCCCTTCGTTGATCAGAGGCTGTATATCGGTCTTGGCGAATACTCCGCATCTGGCTGCTATGTTGTAGAGAGAATCATATCCGCGGGCATACTCGTTTAAGCCGGAAGCATCTGTCTGAAGTAGTGAAGCCATCTGGTCTATGAATGAACCCGTACCTCCGGCACATATGCCGTTCATGCGCTGTTCCACGTTGCCGTCTTCGAAGTATATGATCTTTGCATCCTCACCGCCGAGTTCTATGGCTACATCGGTCTGAGGAGCATACTTTTCCAGGGTGGTTGCCACAGCTATGACTTCCTGTGTAAAAGGAACTTCCAGATGATTCGCAAGAGTAAGGCCACCCGATCCGGTGATCATTGGATGAACAGTCACATTGCCGAGTTTTGATGATGCATCGGCCAGAAGTGTGCGGAGTGCATTCTGTATATCCGCGTAATGTCTGACGTAATCGGAGAATACGAGTTCGCCGTTTGGATCCAGTATGGCGATCTTGACTGTAGTTGAACCTATATCTATACCGAGCGTGTACTGCATGATTACCTCTACCTATTTATATATAAACGCAACATTTGAAATTATAAGTCGCGGTCAGGTAAAAAGCAATTGCTCAAATCATTACATTTTTATAAACAAGGTGGCACATTTTGGGCATTTTGTGGTAATATAAACTAAATTAAACTGTGTTTGATGGTAAAATTGCCATCATGACAGGAAGGAGGAGAGCGGATGCTTTCGACACTAATACCATTATTTGATGAGACACAGAGCGTTACGGCATATTCTCTTTTTACGCTGAAGAACAATTATCTGCTGAATCCCACATCCGTCGGCATAGCTGCATTTGACGGGGCAGGTTCCATCCCGGGACTGGAGATATTAAACAGTATCGGCCTTGAGACACTGTCGGATGATAAAGAGGTTTTCGTAGAGGTTAATCATATATCGATATATTCTGATATAGCCGGTCAGTGTAAGGTTCCCAACGAGAGAGTGGTACTGTTGCTCAGCACCCGTATCAAGCCCACCGATGAGATCATTAAGCGTGTAGCGGAATTGAAATCCCAGGGATTCAGACTTGCAATGCGCAAGCTTGCAGTAAGCGACTTTGAGAGTTATACTCCCATACTCAAGATGCTTGATTATGTTCTGCTCAACCATGCACGCATCGATATCTCCAAGGCTCAGATATACTTCGGCAAGCTTTTCCCGAATATCGAGCTGTGTGCAGTTAATGTAAACACTCAGGAAGATTTCGATAAGCTTAAGGAGAACGGCGGATATAAGTATTATGAGGGAGCATTCTTCAGAGTACCTCATGTAAAGCAGGATACGCAGATCGCTCCTTTGAAGGTGAATTATATTGAGCTCCTCAATGTCATCAATGATGTTGACTTTGATCTGGGCGATGCGGCCGATGTCATCAGTCGCGATGCCGCACTTGTTATTTCACTGCTCAAGATAGCTAACCGCCTGTCCAGAAATTCGGAGATCACTTCGGTTAAGCATGCATGTGCGATGATCGGACAGAAAGAGTTGAAGCAGTGGATCAACACCGCAGTTACCGAAGCTCTGTGTGCCGACAGACCGAACGAGATCATCCGTATGGTTATGATCAGAGCCAAATTTGCTCAGGAACTTGCTCCGCTGTTTGGCTTTGCGATGGAAGCTGATGAGCTGTTCCTGATGGGACTCTTCAGTATGCTTGATATCATGCTTGAGAAGCCTATGGATGAAGCTTTGGAGATGGTAGTGGTTGCGAAGGAGATCAGAGAATCCCTTTTGACAAACGAAGGAAAGTATTCCATAGTCATGGATTTCCTCAAAGCATACGAGAGCGCAGACTGGACGGAGGTATCCAGAATGATGCTCTTGAGCAACATATCCGAGAAGCAGGTTGAGGACAAATATGTTGAATCACTGAAGTGGTATCATGACATGTTTGGTCTGACCGAATAATTATATGAACGAATTGTCAAACAATATCCCCTCACGTATCGATCGCCTCAGAGAGCTGATGGAGCATGAGGGGATAACTATGTATATGATCCCTGATTCTGATCCACATGATTCAGAGAATGTCGGGGATTATTTTAAATGCAGGGAGTATATATCCGGATTCACCGGATCGAACGGCACACTGATCGTAATGCGGGACATGGCCGGACTGTGGACTGACGGCAGATATTTCATCCAGGCCGAGAGAGAGCTTGAAGGAAGCGGCATTACACTTTTTAAGATGGGTGAGCCCGATACTCCCACTATCAGAGAGTTTATCCGCAGTAATATACATGACGGTGACGTGTTTGCCGTGGACGGGAGACTGATCACGGCGAAAGCGGGTCGGGAGTACAGCAGTATAGTGAGTGATAACCATGCTGTGATCAGAGCGGATGCGGATCTGGTCAGTGATATCTGGACGGACCGGCCTCTTATGAGTGCCCGCTCCGTAATAGTGATAGATGATGGACTGGCCGGAGAGAGTGTGCCGGACAAGATTGGACGTGTACGTGATAAGATGCGTGAAAACAGAGCATCTGCATATGTACTGTCACGTCTGGATGACATCATGTGGCTGCTTAATATCCGCGGCAGAGATATAGAATGTACACCTGTCGCTATGTCATATGTGTATATGACTTTGGATGAGACATGCTTGTTTTTGCAGGATGCGGCAGTTACGCCGGAAGCAAAGGCACATTTTGACCGGAACGACATAAATGTTTTGCCTTATGAGAGCTTTCCGGAATATCTGAAAAAAAGGATGCCGATTGACGGGGATGATGAGAATACCGAGAATACCGCTCAATTTAAGGTCATGGCCGATCTGAAGGCAACCAACTATTCCGTTTACGATATCATCAAAAAATATGTGGTTGACATAACTAATCCTACGGAAGAGATGGAAGCCGTCAGAAACGAAGCTCAGATGAAGCATATCAGGGAAGTGTATATTCGGGATTCGGCTGTGCTTACACGGTTTCTGTATTACGTCAAGAAAGCCATGTCGAGAGGTGAGACCCCGGATGAATACTCCATCGCCATGAAGCTGGATGAAATGAGATCGCAGATTCCCGGCTTTATGGAACTGTCGTTTCCGACCATAAGTGCTTATGGGGCAAATGCCGCCATGATGCATTATGAAGCGACTGAGGATTCTCATTCGCGGCTTGAACCTGAAGGAATGTATCTGGTAGACAGCGGCGGACAGTATTTGGGCGGAACTACTGATGTGACCAGAACGATCGCTGTCGGTCCTGTGACTGAAGAGATGAAACGTGACTTCACTCTTGTAGCGGTTGGCATGCTCAGATTGGCCGATGCCGTCTTTCTCGAAGGGTGTACCGGCCGGAATCTGGATATCCTGGCCCGGGGAGAACTGTGGAAACGAGGCGTTGATTACAAATGCGGTACGGGGCACGGAGTCGGATATATGCTCGGAGTTCACACCGGACCGCAGGGGATCAGATATCGGTATGCGGCAGACAGGGCCGAGACTGTCCTGAAGACAGGCATGACTGTATCCGATGAACCCGGTGTATATATAGAAGGCAGATACGGTATCAGAACTGAAAATATCCTTGAGATCAGAGATGTATGTGTGAATTCCGACGGCCATTTTATGGGTTTTGCACATCTGACCTACGTTCCGATCGACAGGGATCTGATCGATACCCGCTATATGGAACCTCATGATATAGAACTTCTGAACACTTATCACGCTGCAGTCAGATCGAACATACTCCCTTTGATCGAAGATGAAAATGAACGGGAGTGGTTGATACGTGCCACAGAAGCGGTTTAATTTACAAATTTTTCACAAGTTCCGTGTTGCTAACTGACGTGAAAAGAAGTATTATATAGGGCGGTGACCGCATAAGCGGTTTGTATTCAGTTAACATTTTTAGAAGAGGAGAAGATACTATGGCAATCGATTTAACAAAGTATGGCATTAATGATGTCAAAGAGATCGTCTACAACCCTTCATATGAGCTTTTATATGATGAGGAGATGAAGCCTGACCTTACCGGATTCGACAAGGGCGTTGAGACCGAGCTTAAGGCAGTGAACGTTATGACAGGTGTATATACCGGACGTTCTCCTAAAGATAAGTACATCGTTATGGACGAGAACTCAAAGGACACTGTTTGGTGGACATCCGATGAGTACAAGAACGACAACCATCCTATGTCTCAGGAAACATGGGAGAAGGTTAAGGCTCTCGCTAAGCGGCAGCTGAGCGGTAAGAGACTGTTCGTAGTAGATGCTTTCTGCGGCGCCAACAAGGATACCCGCATGGCAGTACGTTTCATCATGGAAGTTGCTTGGCAGGCACATTTCGTTAAGAATATGTTCATCCAGCCTTCAGCTGAAGAGGCTGCTTCTTTCGAGCCCAACTTCGTTGTTTACACAGCTTCCAAGGCAAAAGTAGACAATTATCAGGAGCTTGGCCTTAATTCCGAGACCTGTGTTGCATTCAACATCACAAGCCGTGAGCAGGTTATCCTGAACACATGGTACGGTGGCGAGATGAAGAAGGGTATGTTCTCCATGATGAACTATTACCTGCCTCTTCAGGGCATCGCTTCCATGCACTGCTCCGCAAATACCGATATGGAAGGTAAGCACACCGCTATCTTCTTCGGTCTGTCAGGTACAGGTAAGACTACACTTTCAACCGATCCCAAGAGACTTCTTATCGGTGATGATGAGCACGGATGGGATGATGAAGGCGTATTCAACTTCGAGGGCGGTTGCTATGCAAAGGTTATCAACCTCGATAAGGAATCAGAGCCCGACATCTACAACGCTATCAAGAGAAACGCTCTGCTTGAGAACGTTACCGTAGATGCTAACGGCAAGATCGATTTCGCTGACAAGTCCGTTACCGAGAATACCCGTGTATCTTATCCTATCGAGCATATTGAGAAGATCGTTAAGAAAGTTAACAAGACTTCTTCGGGTCCTGCAGCTGATAATGTTATCTTCCTTTCAGCTGATGCATTCGGAGTACTTCCTCCTGTATCGATCCTTGATCCCGAGCAGACTCAGTATTATTTCCTGAGCGGTTTCACCGCTAAGCTTGCAGGTACAGAGCGTGGTATCACCGAGCCTACACCTACATTCTCAGCTTGCTTCGGACAGGCGTTCCTTGAGCTTCATCCTACCAAGTACGGCGAGGAGCTCGTTAAGAAGATGCAGAAGAGCGGCGCTAAGGCATATCTGGTTAACACCGGATGGAACGGAACCGGCAAGAGAATCTCCATCAAGGATACCAGAGGTATCATCGATGCTATCTTAAACGGTGATGTTCTCAAGGCTCCTACCAAGACTATTCCTTACTTCAACTTCGTAGTTCCTACAGAGCTTCCCGGCGTTGATCCTGCGATCCTTGATCCCAGAGATACATACGCTGATGTTTCCGAGTGGGAGACCAAGGCTAAGGATCTGGCAGGCAGATTCCAGAAGAACTTCGTTAAGTATGAAGGCAATGATGCTGGTAAGGCACTTGTTAAGGCAGGTCCTCAGCTCTGATTACATTTTCGCTTTTTGATTTATCGAGACACCGGACACACATGTGGCTGGTGTCTCTTTGTCGTGTTAAGTACTTGTTATTTTGTTCAAAAAGTGCTACATTTATTTTTAGTTTGAAAATAAAACTATTTATAGAAATTTTAGATTCATGATCGAATATGAACCTTTTTTGAATCAGATACTTGACGGCTACAGAACCAACTATAATGTGGCACTCTGTAAGCCCGGAGATGAGCTTGTAGCCAGCGCCGAACTCCACATGACTCAGGGACAGCATGTGATATTCAAGGAGTTCACGATGTGGCAGGCGGATGATGATGAATATGTGTATATTTTCCGTATTCCTCATCTGACTTCCGGTTCTGTTGATACGGCGATTCACAGAGCATATGATGACGGCTTTCCACGTATCAAACTCGATCATGTAAGTTTCAGACATCAGCATATGTGTACCAGACTGGTTGCGTTATTCCTTTATGATGATGCCGACGAAGAAGCACTTAAGGCTATACGTAAGTGCAAGATCTATCACAGTTTTCAATTTTCGCTGAAGGGATGGATGGAGATGCATACCGCAGGTGTGAGTCTCACCGACGGGAGTGTAGTTTCCAACCGTTACGGCAGGGAAACAGCGAAATTTTTGAAAATGCATGTGGAGCATTATGCGAAGCATGTAGAATCTAAAAACTAACTTGGGAAAAGGAGATTAAACAAGATGAATGGTTTATTACTTCTGATCATCTGTGTTGCCCTTCTTGCCTGCGGCTACATCTTCTATGGCGGATGGCTTTGCAAGCAGTGGGGTGTCGGTGAGAGCAATGAGGAAACTCCTGCTCATACCGTTGATGACGGCGGTGTGGATTACGTTCCTGCCAAGGCCGCTGTCCTGATGGGTCACCACTTCTCATCCATCGCAGGTGCAGGTCCTATAACAGGTCCTATCAGCGCCGCAGGTTTGGGATTCGGCTGGCTCGCATGTGCTCTCTGGATCGTTCTCGGAGGTATCTTCTTCGGTGGCGTTCATGATATGGGTGCTCTTTTTGCATCCGTTCGTCATGGCGGAAAGTCTATCGGTGAGATCATCTCAGCCAATATGTCCAGAAGAGCAAAGAAACTCTTTATTACTTTTGCTTATCTGACTCTGATCCTTGTCGTTGCTGCATTTGCATCTATCGTGGCTACTACATTCAAAGCTACTTATGATGATGCGGGCGTACTTGACAAGGCAGCTTCAGCAACCAATGCTCAGGTAGCGATGGTTTCCCTGCTGTTCATCGTTATCGCGATCATTTTTGGTTTTGCTGTATACCGCAGAAACGTTCCTATGGGTCTTGCTACCATCATCGGTGTGGTTGCTATCGTTCTGATCATCATCATTGGTCTGAACTTCCATCCCATCTACCTGTCCGAGAAGACATGGATGTGGGTTGTAGGTGTTTATATAGCCATAGCGAGTGTTACACCGGTCTGGATCCTGCTTCAGCCTCGTGACTATCTTTCCAGCTTCCTGCTTTATGCTATGCTGTTTATTGCGATCGTAGCAGTAATAGTTGCTCATCCTTCCATGAGCGCTCTTCCTGTTATCCAGTCCGCAGAGTCTACCAAACCGGTATTCCCTGTACTGTTTACTACCATCGCATGTGGTGCTATCTCAGGTTTCCACTCACTGGTTTCCTCAGGTACCACTTCCAAGCAGCTTGATAAGGAGAAAGACGCTAAGCCTATCGCTTACGGCGGAATGCTCCTTGAGTGTGTACTTGCTGTAGCTACACTGGTTGCTGTAGCTTATGCATACAACTACAACGCTCAGAATCCCGATGCCCCTCTCACAGGTGCAACGGCTATCTTCGGTGGTGGTCTTGCTCATATGATCGACGATGCCATCCCCGGATCATTTACAGTACTTAACATTCTGCTTGTCCTTACTTATTCGGCATTCTGCCTGACCTCACTGGATACGGCTACACGTCTTGCACGTTTCATGTTCCAGGAGTTCTGGATCGATTCCGATCAGGGCGAGACAGCAGAGAACGTTACAGGATACAAGAAGTTCCTGTGCAATCCTTATGTTGCTACCATCATTACCGTTGTCCTCGGAATTCTTCTCGGACTTAACGGATATGCCAAGATCTGGGCACTGTTCGGATCCGCCAACCAGCTGCTTGCAGCTATCGGCCTCCTGGCAGTAGCTACATGGCTCGGCAACGTAGGCAAGAACAACAAGATGGTTGTTATCCCTATGGCATTCATGCTCTGTGTAACTATCGCATCTCTGATCATCAATACCAAGGATCAGTTTGCTGTTATCGCAGGCGGCGAAGCTGACTGGGGTCCCTGGGTACAGGCTATCGTAGGTATCCTGCTGATAGTCCTGGCTATCATCCTGGCCATCGAGGGTGTTCAGCACCTGATGAAGCCCAAGGCTAAGGCTGAGGCATAAGTCAGACCTTACGATCCGAAAGGATTCAAAAATGTTCAAGCCTCCGGAGAAATCCGGAGGCTTTTTTGATATAATAACCTCATGGCAAAATTTTGCAAAAAAACAATAAATTTCTTTAGACTGATCCATCTGCGTACCATTCTGATAATCATTTTGTTATTTCTTATCCTGAGCCTGGCTGTTTATCTGGCACTCGGAGGAGATGCTTCGGAAGATTCGTTTCTGGATGTGCTGACATATAATGTTCTGGCGATCATGGGAAATGACTATCAGTTTACGGATAAACCCGTACCCCGTGCTTTGGGGATACTGATCCTTACATTCGGCGTGTTCGGGTTCTCCGCCATCACGGGATATATATCGTCGGCTTTTGTGGCCAGAAAACTCACTCAGGAAAGAGGGATCCGTAAAATGAAAAACATGAAAGACCATATCATAATATGCGGCTGGAAGAGTGATATGAAGATCCTGCTCATGGATATCCTGAGGAAAAACAGGAATCTTCAGACGTCGGATATGATCCTGATCAATAATGTGGATGATATCAAACTTCAGATGGTCCGAGACGATGAAGATATGAAAGGGATAAACATCCTGAGAGGAGATTTCACCGAAGAACAGACGCTGCTCGCAGCCAACGCTTCCGAAGCCTCCAAAGTTCTGATAGTCGGTGAGAATCATGACAATATGGATGCGGAGCTTATCGATTCCAGGGTTTTCGTTAGTGCCCTGCTCTTCAGGAAACTGAACCCCAAATGCCATATATGTGCCGAGATCAAGACAGAGAGATACAGGGACTATCTGGAAGCACAGAACTGTGCCGAAGTCATATATACGGAGGAGTATACCCGGGATATTCTCACAACCTCGACCAATTACAGCGGTATGAGCAAGGTGATGTCATCTTTCCTGGATAACGGAGACGGAGTATCTATCCAGATTGCCCCGATAGATGCCGAATGGGTGGGCAGAACATACGGAGAACTGTTCTCCTGGTATAAGCAGAACCAGGGCATACTCCTGCTGGGTGTGCTTAAGAATATGGGAGTAGAGAAAGAACTCAAGCACAGGATCCTGTCGGAAGCTCAGAAATCGACCAATTACGGAGAGATCATAAACAGGCTGAAAGATGTGAAGACTCTTGAGACCAACGAACCATGTCTTAATCCGGATGACGGACTGATCCTGGAGAACAGTATGGGTGCGATCATACTTGGGGAGGAATTATGAGCGGGATATCAGATCAGTTAAAGCAGTTTCCGTTTCTTGCCGGAATAGATCCCGCAGAACTGGAAGCACTGTCCGAAATGCTGAGCCAGGGACATTTCGAAGCGGGAACGGATATAATCACTGAAGGTGAGACCGGAGTGGATATGTATCTGCTGACGGACGGGACCGTGGATATCATCAGGAAGACGGTGTTCGGTGACAGCTATGTGTGTGCTACTCTGGACAGTTCCAACCATTGCGTCTTCGGAGAGATGGCTCTGATCGACAGTGACGTAAGAAGTGCTACGGTGCATGCCAAGACTGCCTGTTCCGTGTTGAAGATAGATAAGGCATCTTTTGACAGATATCTGGATGTGCATCCTAAGACCGGTATTATATTACTGAAGCTCATCAGTACCAATCTGGTACGTAATCTGAGAGAAGAAAACAATAATCTTAAGCTCGTATATCAGGCATTGATAGATGAGATCGAGAATTCGTAATCGGGAGATCACAGATGTACAAAGTTGACGAACTGCTCCTTTTGGAGATACTGACATATGTATCCGATATACAGCCTTTTACAGGCTTCCTGGAAGCTAAGGGTAAGACTGTCGGAGACTATATCGGCGATGTGGCCATGGATGAGATAGATGATGAGTATTTCTACAATTCCCATATGAACGGGTATGACTGGAAGAATATCATCATGGCTATCCGTAAGAATCCGGCGGTCTGCAGAGCCTACATCGCAGAGACCCATCTGGATAAGGCATACGGCGGCGGGGGAGGTATATCCGCTGTATTTCTGGACGAGACCGGGCATGAAGCCGTTGTGGCATTCAGAGGTACCGCAGAAGATGAGTGGTACGATGATTTCGTGGGCGCAAATCAGGTGGATTCACTCCAGCAGATCAATTGTCTTGAGTGGTATAAGGCTGTATACAGACAGCTTTCTCTTGAACGATATACAGTCACCGTGACAGGACATTCCAAGGGCGGCAACAAAGCAAAATACATCACCATACTTAATGATACGCCTGACAGATGCGTGTCTTTTGACGGCCAGGGCTTCTCGGACAAATTCTTTGAATTTTATAAAAAAAGAATTCAGAAGAGGCAGTCGGTCATAGAGAACCACAATATAGATTATGATTATGTGAATATCCTGATGAATGATCTTGGGTCACGGACGTACTATTTCGGATACGACTACGGCAAGTACGGTTTTGCAGAGAGCCATTCACCGAATACATTCTTCGATTTCGGAGAGAATGGGGATTATACGATCAGGATCAACCCCAACGGTCAGAGCCCGGAGATGCAGATCCTGGATCAGTTCATCAACAGCATGATACGTTCAGGTTTTAATGATAAAGAGAGGGATGAGACGGACAAACTGGTTGGAGAACTTGTTCAGCGTGCCTTCAAAAGGGGTGAAGACGATTCGGCATCCGATTATATCAATTATCTGTGTGATATGATTCGGGACGATACCTATTCGGATAACGTCGCATATATCCTTGCATACGTTATTCTTTATTCCAGAGAAAA
Organism: uncultured Lachnospiraceae bacterium; assembly: GCA_946620235.1. Classification (GTDB taxonomy): domain Bacteria; phylum Bacillota; class Clostridia; order Lachnospirales; family Lachnospiraceae; genus XBB2008. Next base: position 14,274 of record CAMONC010000038.1, read on the forward strand.
TCCGGAGTTCCTGGGTGCTCTTAAGAGCGTTATGCTCAGTTTCGGTGCGGATGATATCGTTAAAGTCATCGATATGTTTTCAGAGCTTGTCAATTCTTCCAGAGTTTCAAGGCTGGTTAACATAACAAGCTTTCTCATTACACATGCCAATGGTGCCGTTGTCATGCAGATACGTGCTCTGGCAAGCAAAAAATACGGTGTTGAACTGACCGCCGATCAGATCAGGGGAATATTGCAGATAGTCTCTCTGACAAAAGAGACATTGAAGACTCTGGAGATCAATATGGATGGTTCGGATATCGTTTATGAGGATCTTGATGATGAAGATGAGGAATTCGTTCTTCCCGAGAATCTGAACATAGTAGTATTGGCAGGAGGGTTGTCAAATGAACGGAATCTTTCGCTGAAATCCGGAGTGAATGTCGCTGAGATACTCCGAAAGAGCGGCCATAAGGTAATATTGCTGGATGCGTTCATGGGTTACGGCTCCCGCGGGATGATCATCGATGATGCATTTACAAATATAGACAAGTATACGCTGTCTCCCGGAGATATTCCGGATGACATCCCGGATCTGTGGGCGATCAAAAGGCGGAGACCTGATAAATCGGATTCGTTTTTCGGTCCCAATGTTCTGCAGATATGCCGTCAGTGTGATATGGTATTCATCTGTCTGCACGGGGCCAACGGTGAGAACGGTAAAGTGCAGGCTGCCTTTGATGTACTTGGCGTTGATTATACGGGGTGCGACTCTTTCTCGTCTGCAATATCATCCAATAAGTATAAGGCCAAACAGCTGATGCGTGATGCCGGGATACCGGTCCCCGACGGATATACCGTATGGAAGAATGAAGACATCATATACCCTGAAGACCAGGGCATGCCGTATCCCGTTATAGTGAAGCCCAATAACGGCGGGATAGGTCTCGGGATCTCGGTGGCAAGTGACCGTGTGATGTTCAGGAAGGCTATGGAAGAAGCGCTCAGATGGGACAATGAGGTGCTCGTGGAAGAGTATATCAGTGGCAGGGAGTTCGCTGTCGGTACCCTTGGCGGTGTGGCTCTGCCTGTCATAGAGACTCTTCCTCTTCAGACTGAAGATAAAACAGTCGGGATATCCAAGGAGGGTAAACGTATACAGAAATGTCCTGCCGATATATCCGATGAACAGGCGGGACAGCTTCGCGATGCGGCGGAAGTTGTGACTAAGATTTTGGGTGTGAATGCATTGGCCAAGATGGATTTCATTGTACGTGATAACGGGGAGTACGTATGTCTTGAGTGTGACTCTCTGCCGCAGCTGTATTCCGATTCCCAGATCGTACAGGAAGCATCGGTCGCCGGTATGGATTTTGAAGCTCTGTGCAAACGGATACTGGAACTGAGTCTGCTTCGTACAGCCGGTACGATAAACTGAACAAATTGAAGCACTTTAATTTGCAATAAGTGACATTTATCGTTAATGTACGATAGTGTATCTTTATATTGATCACGTAAACGATCAAAACGTATGAGGAGGAGTATATTATGGCTCGAGACAAAAACATTATTGACGAGATGCCGAGGAATGCGAAGTTCGACGGGAAAAAGCTTGGCAGGACAGTCAGTCTGGTCGTACTCGGCATCCTGATAGCTGTTGCACTTCTTCGTTGTGTGTACAGTGTTGATGAGCAGAGTAACGCGGTGGTTACCCAGTTCGGAAGGATAGTGCGCGTGGATACCGCGGGGTTCTATTTCAAAGCACCGTGGCAGAGCGTGAACATGGTTGACATGACCACTCACGGAACAAGCATCGGCTATATCATAGACGGTGATTCGCAGAAGGGTTCATATACCGTGGATTCTGCAAACGCGATCATGATCACATCGGACTTTAACCTGCTGGACATCGACTTCTATATAGAGTATCGCGTGTCCGATCCGATCGCATATACCTACAATGCTGAAGATCCCGAAGGAGTGCTTCGTAATATAGCCCTGGCCAATATCCGTACGGTCGTGTCGAACTATACCGTGGATGAAGCCATGACAACAGGCAAGGGACAGATACAGGCCGACATCAAGGATGCCATACTTAAGTCCCTTAGTGCACATGATATAGGGCTGACAGTACTCAATATCACGATACAGGATTCCAATCCACCCACCGATGAGATATCCGCTGCATTCAAAGCCGTGGAAACAGCCAAGCAGGGTGCGGACACAGCCATGAACCAGGCATACCAGTATAAGAATCAGCAGATACCTACAGCCGAAGCAAATGCCGATGCGATCATACAGAAGGCCAATGCTTACAAGGAGTCGCGTATAGCCGAGGCTGAAGGCCAGGTAGCCAGATTCAATGATATGTATGAGGAGTACAAGAAGTTTCCCACCATCACCAAGCGACGTATGTTCTATGAGAAAATGGAACAGATCATGCCCGGACTGAAAGTTGTTATCACGGATGGAGGAACGCAGACGATGCTTCCTCTTGAGAGTTTCACCGAGACCGGTGACGAAGGGGCAGCTGCAGACGCTATTGTTGATTACAGCGAGAACAAGGAGGAGGAGTGATCATGAAGAAGATAGGTAAAGTAACGCTCGTCCTGATCGTAGTAATGGCGGCATTGATAATGTTCATGTCAGCCACGTACAATGTATCGACCAATCAGTCCGCGATCATAGTAAGACTCGGACGTATTCAGAAGGTTGAGAGCAATACAGGTCTTCATATACGCACACCGTTTGTCGAGGATGTCATCAAGGTATATACCGGAGATCATCTGTATGATATACCCACATCCGATGTCATCACATCAGACAAGAAATCGATGATAGCCGATGACTATGTGATCTGGTCCGTATCGGATCCCACCAAGTACTATCAGACACTGGGGGCAGTCAGAGGCCGCGCCGAGGAACGTATAGAGGCTGCCGTATATAATGCTACCAAAAATACGATCTCATCGATGACACAGGATGCCATCATAGCTGCCCGCGGCAATGAGCTGACAGGCATGATAACCACAGAGGCAAACAGTGATATTTCCCAGTACGGTATAGTGATCGAACTGGCCGAGATCAAAGCACTCGATCTGCCCGATGATAACAAGGAAGCTGTATATGAGCGCATGATATCCGAGAGAAACAACATAGCAGCAGGATATACCGCTCAGGGTCAGGCAGATGCTCAGAAGATCCGTAACGATACCGACAGACAGGTATCGATCATAACCGCGAATGCCGAGAAGGAAGCAGCCAAGCTCGAAGCAGAGGGTGAAGCAGAGTACATGCGTATCCTTTCGGATGCATACAGCGATGAAGAAAAAGCCGATTTCTACAGCTTCATCAGAAGCCTGGATGCGGTAGATGCACTCAGAGGCTCTAATAAAACTCTGATACTTGATAAAGAGTCCGAATTTGCACGCATCCTCTACGGACAATAAAATGTATTAAATTTTGTACAATTTACGCGATATGGCTTGAACATCCGGGGACTGGACTATATAATATAAGTAACCTGGAATGTGCGATAATTCCTGTATTTTTGAACCTACAACTCTTTGAACGGGATTCCAAAACACAGTCACGGATGTCAGGCCTACGTCGCGCAAGCGAAAAGCAGTGGAAGGCAGATAGGCTGTTGAGGTCGCCCACCTGGCTGATAGCTAGGCGTCAAAGAACAGGAACCGGCATCCCGGGGGGCTTATGTTACTATTCACATTTGGTCAGTGAATAGTAACGTTTTTTGTGTTTATGA
>CAMONC010000039.1 GCA_946620235.1 uncultured Lachnospiraceae bacterium
CGTAAGCCTTGGCACAGGCCTCATCATATACATCTCCATGCAGTATGACCTCAGCACCGTAGTTCTTGGTCCGGTTAACCTTGATCAGAGGAGTCGTGGTGGGCATGACTATGGTCGCCTTCACTCCGTATCTCTTTGCGGCATATGCCACCCCCTGTGCATGGTTACCGGCAGATGCGGTTATGAGTCCTTTGTTCTTTTCCTCATCGGACAGAGTAGATATCTTATAATATGCGCCTCTGAGCTTATATGCACCTGTATACTGCATATTCTCAGGTTTTAAATATACTTTGCCACCCGTCATTTCACTTAAGTATTCGCTGTAAATAAGTTTGGTCTCACTGGCGACCTTGCTTACCGCATCATACGCTTCTTCAAAAGCATCAAGTGTCAACATCTCGTATTGGCTCATATCTCCTCCTCAAACATCGCCTGTGCAAAAGCATCGGGATCAAACTTAAGCAAATCGTCTATCCCCTCTCCTACACCTATATATTTGACCGGAACCGACAGTTCACCGGCTATGGCAACAGCTATTCCGCCCTTACTCGTGCCGTCCATCTTCGTCAGAACTATACCCGTGATATCACTTACTTCAGAGAAATCCTTCGCCTGACTCAATGCATTCTGACCAGTCGTAGCATCCAGAACGATCAGATTCTCACGTTTGTAATCAGGCAGCTCGCGTGATATGACCCTGTCAATCTTATCAAGCTCGTTCATCAGATTCTTCTTGTTATTCAGACGCCCGGCCGTATCGCATATCAGTATGTCGGCATGCCTGGCCTTAGCTGCATGCAAAGCATCATAAACAACGGATGCCGGATCAGAGCCCTCCTGACCGGATATTACATCCACACCGGCTCTTTCACCCCACATCACAAGCTGCTCCGTAGCAGCGGCACGGAATGTATCAGCAGCGGCGAGAATGACTTTCTTACCGTTTGATTTAAGCTTGGAAGCCATCTTTCCGCAAAATGTTGTCTTACCCACGCCGTTCACGCCGATCACAAGGACAACGCTCGGTCCGCGCTCATATGCATAAGCATCTTCGGGAACGGTCATTTTGGATGCCACCAGACGTGCCAGGGCGGATCTGCAATCCTCCGTGGAACGTATACGTTCATCTTTGACCATATTCCGGAGTTCATCAAGGACTTCCTCGGTAGTATGTATTCCGACATCGGCCATTATCAGCTGTTCCTCGAGATCCTCAAAGAACTCATCATTCAGATCATCATATGCACCGAATACGGAGTCTATACCGTAGACTATATTCTTACGTGTCTTGGACAGTCCGGCCTTAAGCTTATCAAACATCCCCTTTTTCTCAGACTCTTCCGCAACCGGCTCCGACGGTTCGGGCTCCTCATTGGGGATATAAGGCTTTTCGACTATACTGCCTATCTCACTGAGTTTCTTCAGATAATCACTGTCATACATCAGTCGTCTAATTCCTTATCTATCAGGCTTACGCTTACCAGCGTTGATACACCCTTCTCCTGCATGGTGATACCGTAAAGTCTGTCCGCTTTCTCCATGGTACCCCGTCTGTGGGTGATAACTATGAACTGGGTGTTTCTGGTCAGCTTATGCAGATAATCTGCAAAACGACTTACATTACTCTCATCCAAAGCCGCCTCGATCTCGTCAAGCAGACAGAAAGGTGAAGGCTTCAGATTCTGTATTGCAAATAAAAGAGCTATCGCAGTCAGTGATTTCTCGCCACCTGACATCTGCATCATATTGACGAGTTTCTTTCCCGGAGGCTGGGCCGTGATCCGTATGCCGGCTTCAAGTATATCCTCATCCTCCATCAGCTCCAGAGTGCCGGTACCGCCGCCGAACAGTTCCTTGAACACCTTATCAAACTGTCGGTTGATCTCACCGAATTTCCTGGTAAACTGATCCCTCATCTGGGTATCAAGTTCATCAATGATGCCTTTCAATGTCTGTTCGGCTGTGACAAGATCATCGTGCTGGGTCTTCATGAAGCCATATCTCTCGGATACTTCTCTGTAATCCTCGATAGCGTTAACATTTACATCGCCCAGTTTTCGGATCTCATCCTTCAGACCGCTTATCTGCTTCTTCATATCGGGAAGATCTGTCAACTCGGGATCTTTTAACTGCGCGGCATCGGAAAGCGTGATCTCGTACTCGTCCCACATATAGTTCTTCTTATCTTCCAGAGCCGATTCAAGCCTCTCCTGGCGGTTTTCCAGACGATAGACTTCTTTCTCGAGGCCGGATCGTGATTCATAGAGATTCTCTCTGCCGTCTATATATTCTTTGTGGCGTGCTGTCAGCTCTTCCTTCTGAGCAATGCTTTCACTGAGCTTGGTCTCAGACTCGGCAAGTGCGGTGATCGAAGCTTCTATGGTCTTTTCAAGTTCAGTTATCATATTCTTCTTGGCTTCGATATCCTCTTTGGATGTGCTGACACCGGACTGCACTTCATCCAGTTCCTCACCTGCATGGGCTATTTCACCGTCTATACGATCTATATCCGTCTGGTAGAACTTAACGGACTGACGCACCTTCTCAACTTCAACCTCGGCATTAGACGCTTCCGACAGCTTCGCTGTCTCGGTCTCACGCAGATTTTCAAGTTTGGACGTCAGTTCATCTATGAGCTCTTTTGCCTTTTTCTCTTTGTCCTCGGACTCAACAAGCTCACGCCTGATATCCTCTTTCTGCTGAGTGATATCCGATCCCTGCTTGTCAAGATCCTGCTTGGATGTATTGAGTTCCTCAAAATCCACCCTTGCCTGTCCCTGTTTTTCACGGGCACTCTCAACATTGAGTCTGGCCGTATTCTGCTCTACGGTCTTATCGGATATTTCCATCTTCAGATCTTCAATCTTCTCACGCAGAGCATTACGATCTGATTTTTTACTTTCGATCTGTTTTTCTATTTTGTCCGCTTTGGCTTTCAGTTCATCTATATGCTTGCGGATGCTCTCTATCTCACGACGTCTGCTCAAAAGATTTGATGTATTCTTGAACGCGCCGCCGGATATGGCACCACCGGGAGTCAGATATTCGCCCTCTTTGGTGACCATGCGGATCGAATACTTATACTTACGTGCAATCTTAACCGCATTATCTATATTGTCCACCACCAGAATACGGCCCAGCAGATAGGATGCCACATCTTTATACTTCTTATCCACATGAACCAGTGTGTCTGCCAGTCCTATAACCCCCTTCTCTTCAAGGGCTTCTTTTTTCTTGAACTCTTCGGGATTATTGATACTGGTCAGAGGAAGGAAAGTCGCACGCCCGTGTCTGTTCTGTTTCAGATAGGCGATCATGCGCTTGGCGCAATCCTCATCATCGGTAACTATATTCTGGATATTTCCGCCGAGAGCCGTTTCTATGGCAGTCTCATATTCCTCATCGGCAGAAAGGATATCGGCTACTACACCGATCAATCCTTTTTCTTTGGTTTTCTGCTCCATGACAGCCTTAATGGCACCGCCATAGCCCTCATATCTCTCAGCTATATTGATCAGTGCATCAAGCTTGGATTTCTCCTGCTGATATGCCATACGTGCTTTCTGCAGATCATCATCCAGAGATCTCATCGTTTCACGGATGGATACCAGTTCTTCTTCAGCCTGTTTCTGTGCCTGTTTGGATTCCTCGATCGATTCGCCTATCCTGGTAAATTCCTTCTCCAGGGCCACGATCTCCTCGGAGGAACGCATATCCTCGGACTCGAATTTAAGAAGCCTGGCATTAACATCTGCCTTCTGTATATTGATCTGCTCGATCCTGGTATCCAGACTACTGAGCTGCGACTTGATCGTCGCCTTATGATCCAAAGATTCGATGATCAGATTCTTGTTTTCCTCTATGGTGTCATTCAGCCCTGTGATCTCTTCCTGTACTTTAGTCAGATCCTCGTTTGCCTTATCGCGTGCTTCTGAGAGTGTGCGAAGTTTCTCATCGATAGCGGCTTTCTGTGCCAGTACGGATTCCTTCTCTTTTTCCTTCTCAGCTATATTAGCCTTGATATCAGCTATACGCTTGTTGAAATGTTCTTCACTTCCTTCGGCCGATTTGATCTGCTCCTTGAAGAGCTCTATCTGATTTTCGAGTTTGGTCCTGGTGATACTGTTCTCGGAAAGTGCTTTACGTGTAGCTTCGATTTCCTCATCCAGAGCGGTCATTCGATTTTCCACTTCTTCAAACTCACTCTTGGACTTTTCGTATTCGTTCGTGATGCGGTTTAATTCATTACGTGCCAGATCCAGCTTCTCTATAGTGGATTGCAGATCATCATTTACCGATACGTTCTCAAGCAGGAAAACATTGACATCAAGAGTCTTTAAGCTCTCCTTTTTTTTCAGATATGTACGTGCCTTCTCTGCCTGCTTCTCAAGGGGAGCAAGCTGCTTCTCGAGTTCGGAAAGGATATCGTTAACACGTACCAGATTCATCTTCTCGTCTTCGAGTTTCTTGACAGCCTGATTCTTACGTCTCTTGAACTTCACTATACCGGCTGCTTCGTCGAAGAGTTCACGCCTCTCCTCCGGCTTACCCGACAGGATACGGTCTATCTGGCCCTGTCCTATGATCGAGTAACCCTCTTTACCGATACCGGTATCGTAGAAAAGCTCGGCCACATCCTTTAAACGGCAGATAGTACCGTTGATCATATACTCACTTTCACCTGATCTGTACAGACGACGTGATACAGTGACCTCATCATAATCTATAGCCAGCTGATGATCGGAATTATCGAGTGTAATGGCTACATATGCAGAGCTCAGGGCCTTGCGGATCTCGGTACCGGAGAAAATGACATCCTGCATGGAACCACCGCGCAGCTGCTTGACTCTCTGTTCACCCAGAACCCATCTGACCGCATCGGCAACATTACTCTTGCCCGAGCCGTTAGGTCCCACTATACCGGTGATACCGTTATGAAACTTGAATACTATCTTATTTGCAAAGGATTTAAAGCCCTGTACTTCTATACTTTTTAAATACATTTACCACTCCTCAAAGCCTCACCTGCGGCTGCCTGCTGTGCGGCTTTCTTCGTCCTGCCCTGACCTCTGGACACTTCATTCCCGCTGATCACGCATGCCACGGTGAAAACCTTCGCATGATCGGGCCCGGCCTCTTCTATCAACTTATATGTGACAACCTTGCCACGGGACTGTACGATCTGCTGCAGCTTGGATTTCGCATCATAATATGTCACACTCTCCGCCTCATGATTCATGATGAAGCGATGAACGAAAGATGTTGCCTCCTCAATACCGCTGTCTAAGTAGATACCGCCGATAACGGCTTCCAGTACATCGGATATGATCGAATCTTTCTCTCTGCCGCCGGTAGCCTCCTCACCACGTCCGAGCCTGATATAATCCTCCAGGCCGAACAGACGGGCGCAATGAGCAAGTGCCGGTTCACACACCATCGATGCCCTGAGTCTGGTCAGATCGCCTTCGGGCATATCCGGATGTTCATGATAGAGATAGTCACTGGATATCAGTTCAAGTACCGCATCCCCGAGAAATTCCTGCCTCTCATAATCATGACAGACATTGATCTTCATCTCGTTGGAATACGATGAATGTGTCAAAGCAGTAAGGAGATAATCGGCATCTTTGAATTTATATCCGATCACTTCCTCAAGCTCTTCTGTATTTTTCTTCATTTAACCTCAAAAAACGGGCACTGCCGCGAACGGCAGCACCCGTCAAAAAACAACGTTTATGCGCCAACTACTGATTTGATCAGATTAACCGCTTCCTCAACCGTAGTTATAGTCTCTGCTTTCTCCGGAGGGATCTCGATATCAAATTCTTCCTCTAATCCCATAATGATCTGGAATACATCAAGTGAGTCAGCACCAAGGTCATCCATGAATGTAGTCTCGGGAGTGATCTCGTTGGGATCAACATTCAATACCTCGGCAATTACTTTTTTAAGTTTTTCTAATTCCATGCCATAACCTCCTATAAAAACAGACCGATATCTGTCATTCTTCAAATTCGTCCAAAGTGGAACCTAGCATTTCTTGTATTTTAGCAGGGATATTCTGTTTAGTAAAGGTTATGCACTCAATAATGGAATTTTTAATCTCCTTGGCTGTGGACGAACCGTGAGTCTTCACTACAAGCCCGTTTAAGCCCAACAGAGGTGCACCTCCGTGCTCGCTGGTCTGAAAGCGCTTAAGCCTGTTTTTCAGTGCCTTCTTAATGAGTAAGGCTCCTATCTTGGTCTTCAGACTGCTCATGAGCACGCCCTTGATCTCTCCAAGCAGGGCATTACCCACTCCTTCATACATCTTGAGGATCACATTGCCGGTGAATGCTTCACATACCGCGATATCAACAGCACCGGAGGGTATGTCTCTTGCTTCCACGCTGCCTACGAAGTTGATGTACGGACAGTTCTTGAGAAGCGGGAAAGTCTCCTTGACAAGGGCATTGCCCTTATCCTCCTCAGCACCGATATTAACAATACCTACTGTAGGATTCTCTATACCGTGTACATCACGCATATATATCGTACCCATCTTTGCAAACTGTACAAGATGGGAAGGTCTTGCATCAACATTTGCCCCGCAATCAATGAGAAGACTGTCTCCTTTAAGAGTGGGAATAAGCGGAGCCAAAGGGGCTCTCTCCACTCCCTTGATACGTCCCACTATGACCTGGCCGCCTACAAGAGTCGCTCCCGTGCTGCCTGCAGATACATATGCATCGCACTTACCCTCTTTTACCAGATTCAACGCCACAACTATGGATGAATCCTTCTTCTTGCGTATAGCCATCACCGGGGGTTCTGCAGTCTCGATTATTTCCGAAGCATGTACTGTCTCAACGCGATCTGCGGGATATTGGTACTTCGCAAGCTCAGCCTTTACCGCATCCTCCTGACCCACAAGACATATCTTCAGATCGGGACATTCATTAACGGCTTCTATAGCACCCTTGACGATCTCAACCGGCGCATTGTCACCGCCCATGGCATCCACTGCCACTCTAACCATATCAGACATGATATCCTACCTCCCTGAAACCTTAATAACTATACTAAAGGGACATAAAAAAAGCAAGCCTTCCGGATGTTCCGAAAGGCCTGACAATCAACATGATAAAACCTGGATCAATCTACAGCGATGATCTCTTTCTTATTGTAGGTACCGCACTTCTTGCAGACTCTGTGAGGAGCCATAAGTGCGCCGCACTTACTGCACTTAACAAGTGTAGGAGCTGACATCTTCCAGTTAGCTCTTCTCTTGTCTCTTCTTCCCTTTGAAGATTTATTCTTAGGACAAATGGACATCTTAACACCTCCCTCTTACCGGCTTTATCGCAAGAGAACTAATGTCCTCTACATAGCTTTCTTCGGTCTTATGACCACACTTAAAAGATTATATATATGTGACCGGCCTTTGTCAACATAAATTTACTGTTTCACGTGCTATGGCCAATTCCTCATTGGTAGGTAGGTTAAATACCTTTACCTTGGAGTCAACAGCGGATATCTCAGCCTCATCGCCACGAACCGCATTAACGATATCGTCAAGCTTAACGCCCATGAATCCGAGATACTCGCATATCTTTGCTCGAATCATCGGTCCGTTCTCTCCCACACCGGCCGTAAAGCAGATCGCATCAACGCCGTTCATGGCTGCAGCATAGGCGCCGATATACTTGGCTACACGCAGACAATAGGTCTCTATGGCTCTGATGCAGTTAGCTTCACCCTTGTTGTATCCGGCCTCCAGATCACGGAAATCCGAGGAAAAACCGCCGGAAAGTCCCAGCACTCCGGACTTCTTATTCAGAACATCCATAACCTCATCCATGGAAAGGTTTTCTTTAGCAGCTATGTACTGCATGATAGCGGGATCGATATCACCGCTTCTTGTTCCCATAATTACGCCTTCAAGCGGTGTCAGACCCATTGATGTATCCACACACTTGCCATTCATAACGGCACTCAGCGAGGCACCGTTGCCGAGGTGTGCCACTATGATCTTCAGTTCGGAGATATCACGCCCCATAAGCTCGGCACATCTGGCAGATACAAAAGAATGGCTTGTACCGTGGAATCCATATCTTCTCACACGGTATTTCTCATAATACTCGTAAGGCAATCCGTACAGATATGCTTTCTCGGGCATGGTCTGATGGAATGCAGTGTCAAATACAGCAACCTGCGGAACGCCGGGCATCAGTCTCTCGCAAGCATCTATACCGATGAGGTTTGCTGGATTATGAAGCGGAGCCAGATCAGAGCATTTGCGGATAGCTTCCTTGACCGACTCATCTATGATCACGCTGGTGGAGAACTCCTCTCCGCCGTGAACAACGCGATGGCCCACAGCGTCTATCTCTTTCAGGGATTCTATAACACCGTGTCCGGGATCGGTCAGAGCATCTATCACCAACTGTACTGCTACGGTGTGATCCTTCATAGGTGTCACGGTAGTGATCTTGTCATGTGACACGGACTTCCCGCCGAAGGGAGTATACACGATCTGACTTCCGTCTATGCCGATACGCTCACACAATCCCTTTGCAAGAACATCCTCGGAAGCGGAGTCTATGAGCTGAAACTTAAGCGATGATGAACCGCAGTTGATAACCAGAATCTTCATTTGTTTAATCTCCTAAGTCTTATTGATAAATAATTTGTGAAATGATCACTGAAGCTGAGCCTGTACGGCCGTAAGCGCCACAACGCCCACGATATCCTCCCATGAGCAGCCTCGTGACAGATCATTAACGGGCTTGGCGATACCCTGAAGCATAGGGCCGTACGCCTCTGCTCCGCCCAGTCTCTGAACCAGCTTATATCCTATATTACCGGCATCCAGATTAGGGAAGATCAGCACATTTGCCTTACCTGCAACCTCGGAGCCCGGAGCCTTGGACTTCGCGATATGCGGAACAAGCGCGGCATCTGTCTGGAGTTCTCCGTCTATCATCAACGAAGGATACTCTTCATGAGCTATACGCACTGCTTCAGTCACCTTGTCAACCAGAGGATGCTTTGCACTGCCTTTGGTCGAATGGGAAAGCATGGCGATGATTGGTTTGGATCCGACAAGAGACTTGAAACTCTTGGCAGATGTATCTGCTATCGCAGCCAGTTCCTCGGAATTAGGATCCTGATTCAGACCGCAGTCAGCAAAAAGGAATGTACCGTTATCACCATACTGGCAATTCGGAACGTCAAGTATGAAGAAAGCACTAACCAGTTTCACGCCGGGGGCAGTCTTAAGTATCTGAAGTGCGGGGCGAAGGGTGTCGGCTGTCGGATGACACGCTCCTGCAACCATACCGTCGGCATCATTGGCCTTAACCATAACTACTCCGAATGTCAACGGATCTTCGAGCATCACTTCTCTTGCTTTTTCGGGAGTCATGCCCTTCGCCTTACGAGTCTCATAAAGCAGGTCAACGTAGTCATCGAATTTATCAAACTTCAAAGGATCGACAACCTTCACTCCTGTCAGATCGACTTCCAGCCAGCCTGCACCATCCATGATCTTCTCTTCATTTCCGATCATGATGATATCGGCGATACCCTCCTCCAAAATGTGAGAAGCGGCTATCAGAGTCCTCTTGTCATTTGTTTCGGGCAAAACGATCGTGCGTCTGTCCATTCTGGCTTTTTCTTTGATACCGTCAATGTATCCCATTTTTATACCTTCTTTCTTTATCTGTAGAAGCTGACACCAACGATGATCTGCCTGCGCCCGTTCTCCTCAAACATGGTGGCCTTGAGGTTCACATACTCGGGCTTATCGTCTATGATCAGACGATAGATCATCATGAACTGTCCGTTCTTACCTATCTCATCGATCATCCTGTCACGCGTGAACATTATCTTGAACAGCTCAACATCCTCGGGATATATAACCTGAATGCTTTCTTCACGTGCATCCCTGAAGAAATCATCTCCGGACTTGCTCATATTGAGCGCGTCATATTTGTCCGTGGAGCTGTACTCCGTATAACTGCCTGTTTCAGGATCCACGATATACATACAGACGAAATCTCCCACAAGGGCCATAACACGCGAATAGGCTCTGCGTTCCTCGTCCAGTCTTTCATACGTCTTTTGCAGTCTGACCTGCAGGTCTACATTATTGACACCGATGATAAGCCGGTGCGATCCTATACGGACACCCTTCATATTGACATAGACAGGCTCGCTATCAATGAGAAGGCGGTAACCGATAAGGAAGGCTCCGTTCTCGTCAATTGTTCTTAACACATTATCTTTGGTAAATGATGATATGAACCGATCACGGTCATCCGGATGAAGGATCTTTCCGGCATCTCTCCGGCTTGCAGCAAAAAAATCCGTCCCCGCACGTTTGGCGGACAAAGAATCATCTACTGATGAATGTGAATACTCCGTAAAATCCTCGCTCTCAAGATCAACATAGAACAGATACAGATAATCGGAAGAAAGTGCGCGGGCTATCTGCTCATAATTGATCTCCGCAACATCATCCGACTCAACGATCTCAAGGATAACCACCGCACATGCCGCAACGTTTCGCACGGAGTTAACGACTATCCTGCATGCTACGGCACGCATCTGTGCCCCATCCAGAAGCGTTTCCCTGAAAAAGACCCTTCCTCCTTCGGTTGCAGCCTGCTTGACCGCTGCAGAGAACACGGATCCGGTGGTAAAATCAGTATAGTCTTTATAATCGAACCTTTGTCCGACATGGATCTGATCAAGGAATCTCTTCGTGAACTTCGTATAGGCCGGATTGCACCTCATCAACACGAATCCGTCTAAATCCGATTCGAATACAGCCATAGGCAGGGTATCAAAGTACCTGTGCAGAATATTCTCATCATAGTGAACATCGGTTTCGTCACCGGTTCCGGCTATAACTGACAGATCATAAAGATTGATACACCCCATAGAATCATAATACGGACTTTCAGCAGGGTTCTCGAAGCCTATCTGTATCCCTTTATCATATCGAGCAAGTATCTCCTGAAGTGAAACAGGTCTGCAGAAATGGTAACCCTGCATCTTATTACAGCCGATCTCACGCAGGAATCTTGCCTGTTCGGGCGTCTCAACACCCTCAGTAATAGTCCTGATCCCCAGAGCCATCGCCATTCTCATCAGTTCCGCAAGCATGATCCTTGCCTTATCATGCTCAAAGTTCTCCATGAACTTGATGTCAAACTTTATATGTTCGAAACTGATCTCCTCAAGAACATCCAGAGATGAATACCCGCTCCCGAAATCGTCCATCCATACATGGAATCCGAGCGACTGGAACCTTTCGATCTGTCCCTTCATGTATTCCAGATCGGATGCCAGAACATTCTCAGTGATCTCAATGATCAGTTTATCCCGGGTAATTCCGGCTGTATCCACACGCTTACGTATTTCTTCCACGATATCGCACATGTCGAAGTCGGTCCTGGACAGATTCACGGAAATCGGAACAACATAGAGTCCGGCATCAGCCTGTGCTTTCATCTTTTTAAGGACTTCATCTACGATTTTGAGATCAATCTTATATATAAGCTTGTTCGCTTCAAGGATCGGAATGAATCTGTCCGGAGCCATCCTCCCATACTCAGGATCTATCCATCTGGCCAGTGCCTCTTCCTCACACACTTTGCCGCTCGACGAACGTACTATAGGCATGTAGTAAGCCTGTATCCAGTCTTCGGAAATGGCACGATCAAGATTATCGATTATATAATACAGATCAAAGTCAGATTTTCTCATAAGCATCCTCCCTCAGATGTCAAGAAAACCCGTCGGTCGCATTCAGTCTCAGCACAGAAGTCTGTACTTTAAGAATAACACATAAAACCGTGTCTTAACAGTCATTTGTTTATATGATACTATAGACGAATGATACTTTCAGCCAGCGAAATCTCAAAATCATATAACGAAGTTCCGGTTCTTCGGAACGCTTCTTTTCACATCGAGGAACACGACCGCGCAGCCATTGTAGGTCCAAACGGATGCGGTAAAACAACATTGATACGTATCCTTGTGGGACAGCTGAGCGCCGACGAAGGTTCCGTCGCCATAGCACGTGATACCACGATCGGCTATCTCGAACAGGATGTCTCAACGAAATTCAACGGAACCATCATGGAAGTGCTCATGAGCACCAGGCAGGATATCCTCGACATCGAAGCTCAGATAAATCGCATGAACGCCGAGACGGACACTCTCGCCGGAGAAGCTCTCAACAAACACATCGACGCCCTGACTTCTGTCAGGGAGAAATACGAGTCTCTCGACGGATACTCATACAGATCGAGGGTGACAGGTATATACAAAGGTCTGGGATTTACCGACTCCGATGATTCCAAAACCGCAGATACTCTGTCAGGCGGTGAGAAAATGCGTCTCAAGCTCGGAATGACACTGCTGTCCTCTCCCGATATTCTGATAATGGACGAGCCTACCAACCACCTTGATATGAATTCTCTGGCGTGGCTTGAGGGTTATCTGAGAAGCTATCCCGGCACTGTCATCGTAGTAAGCCACGACCGTTATTTCCTCGACCGGGTAGTAAATAAGATCATAGAGATAGATATGGGCGAGGTCACGCTATTTACCGGCAATTACTCAGACTATGCCGTAAAGAAGGAAATAGTACGCACCGAGCGCATGAATGCTTATATTAAACAGCAGGACAACATACGTCACCAGGAAGAAGTCATCCGTAAGCTTCAGTCATTCAACCGTGAAAAAAGCATCAGGCGTGCCGAGAGCCGCAAGAAAATGCTCAACAAGATCGAACGGATCGAGAAGCCGCGTGAATACAACTCGGATATGAAGATTGTACTGGAGCCTTGTATAGAAAGCGGGAAGGATGTCCTAAGCATACAACATTTGAGCAAATCTTTCGGCGGACGGACCCTCTTTAAAGATCAGAGCATCGAGATCAAACGCGGTGAACATGTGGCCATCATAGGTGATAACGGCACCGGTAAAACCACGCTGCTTAAGATGATCAACGGACTCGAGCTGCCCGATGAAGGCGTGATAGAGATCGGAACCAAAGTTCATATCGCATATTATGACCAGGAGCATCACGTCCTGAACGACGATAAGACTCTGTTTCAGGAGATTTCGGATACCTATCCCAAAATGACAGAGACTGAGATCCGCAATACTCTCGCCGCTTTTCTCTTTACGGGTGACGATGTGTTCAAGCTTATCGGCTCTCTCTCCGGCGGTGAAAAAGGACGCCTGTCCCTCGCTAAGCTGATGCTCTCCGAAGCAAATCTGCTGATACTCGACGAGCCCACCAACCACCTGGACATCACATCCAGAGAGATACTCGAAGATGCTATAAACCACTATACCGGTACGGTACTGTACGTCTCTCACGACAGATATTTCATAGATCGTACCGCCGAGAGGATCATCGAACTTGCAGGCTGTGAGTTCACGATATATGAGGGTGATTACACTTACTATACATATAAGAGCGCAGAGCTCAAGGAGGCTAACATCGTGCCGTCATCGGCTCAGGTTCACGTCGGAACTCATGGCACGATCCCGATAACCGCTTCTGCCGATTCTCAGGCCGTTGTCGTTGCTCCATCCGGTGCTGCCGACTACCAGGAGCAGAAAAGACTGGCAGCCGAGAAACGTAAACGCGAAAACGAACTGAAGAAATGCGAGGATGAGATCGAACGCCTCGAAACAGAAAACAGCGACCTCGAACAGCAGATGACACTGCCCGAGATCGCCACTAATTCAGTTAAACTCCAGGAAGTTGCCGATAAGCTGGATGCCAATAACAACAGGCTTACCGAACTAATGGAGCTATGGGAAAAGCTCTCGGAATAAAAGCTTTGCCCTATTTAATGCTGTCGTAAGTCTTACGTATCTCTTTGATAAATTCCTGAGAATTGAGTACCGTCACATTCTCAAGTGACGTGATCAGAGCCAGATCCTTGGTCATCTTTCCCGACTCTATAGTCCATAACACGGCACGTTCCATATCATTGGCATATGTGATCAGTTCTTCGATGCCATCCAATTCTCCACGTTTACGAAGTGCACCAGTCCATGCAAATATCGTAGCCACGGAATTAGTCGAGGTCTCTTCTCCGGCCAGATGCTTATAATAATGCCTCTGCACCGTGCCATGAGCTGCTTCATACTCATATACTCCGCTGGGGCTTACGAGTACCGATGTCATCATGGCGAGCGAACCGAATGCCGATGATACCATATCGCTCATGACATCTCCGTCATAGTTCTTGCAGGCCCAGATGAATCCGCCCTTGCTCTTCATGACACGTGCAACCGCATCATCTATAAGTGTATAGAAATAAGTGATGCCTATCTCTTCGAACTTATCCTTGTATTCGTTATCATACAGATCCTGAAATATATCCTTGAATCTGTGATCATACTTCTTCGAAATGGTATCCTTGGTCGAGAACCACAGATCCTGCTTGGTGTCGATTGCATACTTGAAGCATGCATGCGCAAAACTCGTAATAGATGCATCAGTATTATGCATACCCTGGACCACGCCGGGACCCTTGAAATCCTGGATGGTCTCACGAACTTCGGTTCCGTCTTCACCCGTATATACCAGTTCGGCCTTGCCTGCACCGGGTACACGGATCTCAACATTTTTATACACGTCTCCGTAAGCGTGACGTGCCAGTGTGATAGGTTTCTTCCAGTTACGTACGCAGGGTTCGATTCCCTTCACCACGATGGGGGCTCTGAACACGGTACCGTCGAGAGCCGCTCTGATCGTTCCGTTAGGGCTCTTCCACATGGACTTGAGCTTGTACTCATCCATGCGTGCGGCATTCGGTGTGATCGTAGCGCATTTAACGGCAACACCGAGACGCTTCGTAGCTTCGGCCGAATCTATGGTAACCTGATCGTCAGTCTCATTTCTATGCTCAAGGCCAAGATCATAGTACTCCGTCTTCAGATCGATATATGGCAGAATCAGCTCATCTTTGATCATCTGCCACAGGATCCTGGTCATCTCATCTCCGTCCATCTCTACGAGAGGGGTGGTCATGTTTATCATTGTATATCTCCTTGTCTATCGCGATTATTATTCGGGATTGCCGTATAGATTATACAGTCCGTTATCTACCATGTTCTGGTATGCATTATTTATGTGCTTGTTGGCAAGTTTCTCAGCCTGCTTATGATCGTGGGCTTTGATGGCTTCCATGATCGCACGGTGTTCTTCGTTAGACACGGTTCCGCGACTGGTGGATAATGTCTTCTTACGTATACGCAATACGTATTGATGATAGTCCTTCAACAGATTCTCAAGCATCTTCGAATCACATGCTTCATAGAGAATGTCATGGAAGCGGTTATCCAGCTCGGCCATCTGGTCCATGTGCCCTTTGGATGCATGAAACTCACCGAGATATATATTTTCCTCCATCTCCTCAAGTTGCTCATCGGTGATATGATCACATGCAAGTCTCGCACACAGGCCCTCAAGATGAGAACGTATCATATAGATGTCCTTCACATCCTTGCCTGTGATACCGGTCACAAAAGCGCCCTTATTGGGAATGATCGTGATCAGCCCTTCAAGTTCCAGCTGTCTGAAAGCCTCTCTGACCGGTGTACGGCTGACCCCGAGCTCCTCGCCTATGGATATCTCCCTGAGTTCCTCATTTTCCTTGAGCTTGCCGCTCAGAATGTCCTCACGAAGCCGGTTGTATACACGCCCACGCAGGGAATATTTGTCTGTTACTTCTTTTTTTACGTCATTATTTTCACTCATAATCAAGATTGTATACAATAATACAATTTAAGTCAAGCGCATAAAAAGACCACTCCGTTAAGCCTTAGCTTACGAAGTGGCCTATTTATCAACTTATTGCATTAGTGTATTGCTCCCAGTACCTCAATATATATCTGTCGTCTGTTTCACCTGAAAGCCATCTTCGGATCTCATTTTCTTCGGATATCAACTCGCGTTCTCTGCCATGATTCTTAGGATCTTCACACGTCATATTGATTAGCCGGTCTATCTTATCCATATAGGATTCCGTATGATCTTCGGAAGTCTTCCCGGAGAGGTAGTTATTTCTCGCCCTAACCAGCCGAACTACTTCTCCATGAATATTCGACATCTGTTCCTTAATATCATACTTATACCATCGTTCAGCATCCATATCTATATAATTGAATCTTTCAAAATCTCAAACAGTTCATCAATGGTATTCAAATCAGTCAACTCACGTCCCTTACCGATACCAAGTTCCTGATTTCTGGCTATATTGGGATGAGCTTCCCAAATAACCTCAATTGGATCTTTCATTATGTTGCCACCATAAATATCTCTATCATCTGATCCATCGTCATATAATTCATTTTCAAGATCAGAATGCATATCGGCATCTATGGCTACAACCCGTCGTTTACGATCCAAACAGAACTTGACCATATCATCATAGTAATGGTTGTGATCTGTCCATATGTCATTGAGACTTATAGGTTCTTTAATAATCATCCTGAGTCCCTCAGGCTGCTGCTACGGCAGGCTTCTTATCCTTCTTCAGGAACATAAACACCGAACCTGCAGCAAGTGCTATAGCCAGGAACCACTTCGGATGTATCGGATCACCGGTCTTCGGTGATGCATCGAGCATCTCAGACGCAACCAGGTTATTGGTATCCGCATAGATCACATAAGGCGAGAAGTGCGTCGCGGTAAATGTGACTGTAGGAGTACCGTTGACCGTATTAAATCTCGTACTCAGTTCCTCAAGCTGTCCGTTGGATACAGCTGCAACCTTGTTATTACCGCCATACTGACGAAGCTCATCAGGTATAGGCAACGTAATGTCCACGGTCAGGCCGGTAGTATCGGTTATCTTGGTATTACCGGTCGAATCATAAAGGCTGATATCGCAAGGCCAGTACTTGACCGCATCCAGACCTCCAAATCTGTTGTTAAGAGCATTCTCAACCAGATTAGTTGCCTCATTTGTCTCGGTAACCTTGACGATGAAGCTGTCCGTGGAGCCTCTGACTGTGGCCGATGCGAGATCTACGTTGCTCACACCGCCCTTGTTGACCTGCACCTGTGTGGTGCCGGTAGCTGTCCTGCCGGTAGCCGGAGGTCTGCCGCTGTTACCGGTAGCATATTTAACAGTGTTTGATGAGGACGCAGGTGCATCCTTGAAGTTAGCCGTAACGGTAACGTTCTTGCCCGGCATCTTAAATGATGTTGCAGATAGTGTCGTACTAACCAGACTCACATCTGCTGTTGTCCACTTATCAAACGCCTTACCCTTCGCAGGTTCATTGGCTGCAATAACTACAGAAGCCCCTTCTTCATATGTACCGGACCCGCTACCGTTGATAACAGTCACTGTGTAGGTCTTAGCCTTGGAGCTGTTTCCGGATGAGCTGTTGCCGGATGGAGTCTTGTTTCCACTGGAGTTACCGGACGATGATCCCCCATTGTTTCCGCTGTTGTTTCCGTTGTTGTTTCCGCCGTTGCTTCCGCCGTTGCCTCCGCCATTTGAAGCGTTCTTCTCAAACTGGGCGTATACATCCAGATCCTTGGTAATGTTCGTAAAGTCAGCAGGCTTCCAGCCGGTGAACGTATATCCGCTCCTGGTGGGATTGGCAGGTGTCTGAGCCGCTTCTCCGTCAGCTACATACTGCTCACTGACTATACTGTCATCATAGTTGTAGAATACGACATG
>CAMONC010000040.1 GCA_946620235.1 uncultured Lachnospiraceae bacterium
ATATACAGATTTCCCTCATCATCAAGCGCGCTATATGCGTTAGATGTAGGAGTGCTGGTCAGACCGTTGGCAACGGTATACAGCCTGTAATCGGTAATGTCATTATCGAGCATGGCCTGTGCCTTTACCGAAAAGACTCCGTAAGATGACAGTATCCACATATTATCATTGTCATCCGAATAGATATCGAAATTATTGTTATAAGGGAAAGAATCAACGTTGACTATCTGCCCGTCCTTTGTCATATACTCGATCGAGTTGGAAGTTATGATCCAGTAAACACCTCTGTCTTCATCTTTTTTGATCCGCAGTATGACATCACTTGTAAGTCCTTCATCACGTCCGATCCTTTTGATGCTTGATGAACTTATCCGGTATATGCCGTCCCCGTCAGTTCCCACATACAGATCCCCGTTCTCACCTTCGGACACTGTCAGGAATACTGTATTGCCGATGCCGTCACGTTCGCCGATACTCCTGATGACTTTACCATCTTTTAATACGGAAAGACCTCCGTTGGTTCCGGCCAGAACGGATCCGTCTCCGGTCGTGATCGTGCATCTGATCTGTTCATTGATCAGTCCGTCGCGTTCTGTGTATTTGGTTATCCGTCCGCTTGCTGACTGGCACACCAGTCCCATTCCGTTTGTGAACGTAGAAACCCACAGATTATCGTTATCATCGGAACTTATACACCGGATCCTGGTGTCCCCGAGATAATCGCTCAGTTCATTCTCGACCGGGTCATAATCCTCATTCAGTACACGCAGTCCGTCATCCGTGCCGATGTATATCAATCCGTCACGAAGGCATACGGCGTTGACCGTGTCGGGTTCCAAGCCTGCAATATCCGTTATATTCTGGAAATTATTGGAAACTACTTTCATCACACCCTGACGTGATGAAGCAAACCACAGATTACCCTGATAGTCACTCGTCATCATATCGATGGAATTATTCATCGGTACATTATCGAGCACCTGAAAATCATTATGTTCATCAAGATAGCCGGCAATATTCTCGGTAGTTATCCATATCCGACCGCATTCCGAAGTGATCCAGTATACATCCGAAGCAGGACTGATGGATATCCTGTTCAGTCTCGCAGCATGATCACCAAACCTGCCGAAATAGATATGGTCTGTTCCTGTTCCGTAATAGATCAGCCCTTCCCTGTCGGGATCGGCATATATGGTAGTGATCTTTTCAAGCCCCAGGTCTCTGCTCTTATAGAGCTGATCCACTTTGCCGTCATTGATCAGGAATACATCTCCATCCTTGGTATTGCCGTATACATTACCCGCCGGATCCGAGACAAGCCTTAAGATGATCTCATCATATAATCGGTTGTCATTGATCTGACCCAGTCTGAGATCACTGTCTATGTATGCTATACCTGAGGTTGTCCCGATATATATATTACCGGAGCTGTCCTCTTCGAAGGCTCTTATCGAAGACGAAGGCAGCCCGTCTTTGTATGTGTAATGACGGCTCTCTGAACCATCGATCATGACCACGCCATTGTCATTCGTTCCTACCCATATGCGATGGTCGCTGTCCTCAAATATGACCCGGCCACTGGTAAGTCCGGTTGTCGACTCAAGTCTCTCAAAGGTACTTCCGTCATATCTTATGATGCCACTGTATCCGCCTATCCATATATAGCCGTCAGTCGAACCCAGGATATAATTTGCATCGGAAGTAGGCAGTCCGTTGGCTGCGTCATACATCTGTGCCGTATAACCCACATCGGAAAGCTGGCCGGTAACGGCATATCCACCGCCTATCTTCACTCCTCCGTCGGCTTCAGGCTGCTGATCGGACACATCACGCACGGAGGCGGATGCTGTAAGCGAAAAACAAGCTGCTCCGCAGACCGCCAGCATCAGGCAGACCGCTGTCATCAAGCATATTGCCATGACCGATATCAGATTATGATTATTGATAGATCGCTTCACCTGTAATTACCATATCGAGTGGCCGATCCCACTCATCCTCCGGGATACTGTCAACTATCTGACATGAATATGCCAGTCCTATACTGTATATATCGGGGTTACGACTGATGAATCTGTCATAGTAGCCCCCGCCGTATCCGATACGGTTATGATACCGGTCGAACACACTGCCAGGAGCTATGATAAGTGATCTGTACGGTTCAACGGAACATAGAACACAGCCTTCCGCCGGCTCAAGTATCCCCATATATCCGCTGACAAGATCGGTTTGAGAATCAATATAATAAAAAAAGATATCCGATCGCTCTACTCTCGGAACAGCTACGCGTATCCCGCTTTTTATACAATCTTCGATAATGCCGTATGTATCGACCTCCGACCGGAATGATACATATATCAGCACAGTATCGGCGGATTTTTCCCGGATCACGGACTTGACCGCCGTCCGTATCGATGCGTCCTCCGCTTCACGATCATACGAAGGCAGATCGTCCCTGAGCTTCAGTATCTGTTTTCGCAGTTCACCTTTTGTCATTTATGCATCTGCTGAACATAAAGCGGCAGATCGAAAGCGGGGTCAGGCTTACTCTTGAATATGGTTCCGATGTCGGCTCCGTCTACGATACGGTGGATGACCTTGATGTCGGCTGAATTCGCTATGACCATATCCATACCCGATACGGTGGCAATCTGAGCTGCCTGAAGCTTCGTATTCATCCCTCCGGTACCCACATCTGATCCTGTGGATCCCTTGCCCATATCCATGACAGTACTCAGATCATCTACCTCTGAGATGAATCGTGCATCGGGATTGGATCGGGGGTCATCGGAATACAGTCCGTCAATATCGGACAGAAGTATGAGCAGATCCGCATCAACGAGAGCTCCGACTACTGCAGACAGCGTGTCGTTATCTCCGAGCTCTATCTCATACGTGGCGACAGTATCATTCTCATTAACGATAGGGACCGCCCCCAGTTCAAAGAGCTCCATGAATGTATTACGTGCGTTAAAACGGTTCAGATTATCGACGATCGTATTCTTGGTCATCAGAACCTGAGCAGCCATATGGTTATACTCTGCAAATATCTTCTGATATACCATCATGAGTCTGGTCTGTCCGATAGCTGCGCATGCCTGTTTCATCGGCAGTTCGTTCATCCTGGAGGCATCCAGATGAACAGCCCTTCGCCCAACCGCTATGGCTCCGGAGCTAACCAGTATGACATCCTTACCGCGGTTCTTCAGATCGCATATCTCTCTGACCAGCACATCGATCTTGGTATAATCCAGGCCGTGTGTTTCCGGATGCTGAAGAGACGATGATCCTATCTTGATCACTATTCGCTGTTTATCTTTTAACTGATCTCTGTAACTCATTTCTTCCTCTTAGTCCTGATGATATATGAGATCACAGTGTGATCTTCTCGTTGCATTCAGAGCAAACAGCCTGTCCGCCGGAGTAAATATAGAATTTCCTGTTTGTATGACACTTCGGACACCAGGCATTTTTGGTCGGAACACCGTTGTTTAAGGAAGTGCCTCCGTTAATCTGCTCCAGTTCTTCATCTTTGATGCTGTTCTTCTCCATATCGCTCATGTTGTCTCCTCTCTGTTTGATGGGGGAAGATAATTCACCCCCATCATAGACTGCTGATAACCTGTTCTGCTATATACATGCCGTCCATAGCTGCCGATGTGATGCCGCCGGCATATCCCGCACCCTCTCCGCAGGGGTACAGTCCTCGTACAGATACGCTCTGACCGCTCTCATCCCGCTCTATACGTACCGGTGATGAGGTTCTGCTCTCTACTCCGGATAGATATATGTCCGGACGTGAAAATCCCGGTATGCTTTTGTTGAAACACATCATCCCTTCTATTATACAACGGTTCAGTTCCATTGGAAGTATCGGAGCGAGATCACTTTCAAGGTATCTTCCTTTGCATGCGGGTCCGAAACCCTGCCACGGATCACGCACGAGTTCTTTCCCTGCTTCGCCGGAAATGTCGCCAAACCATTTCTCACCGCATTGCAATGCAAAATCTCCCAGTCTCTGTACCGGGATCGCCCCCTGTCCCGCTTCATAAGCTCTACGTTCCAGGGTTCGCTGAAACTCGACTCCTGCAAGAGGATGGTCAGACGGATAATCTTCCGGAGTAACGGTTACTATGACAGCCGAATTGGAGTTGTCCCCGTTTCTGCCACTGTAACTCATGCCATTGACAGCCAGCATCCCCGGCTCCGACGAGGCATTCACCACATATCCTCCAGGACACATACAGAAGCTGTATACTCCACGTCCCGATCCGGTACGTGATGTCAGCTTATACGGTGCAGCCGGCAACAAACCGGCCCCCTGCTCACCATATTGCGATACATCTATAAACCTGCGTGGATGTTCTACTCTCAAACCTACTGCAAAAGACTTTGCCGAAACAGCTACTCCGCTGTCATATAACAGATTGAATGTATCTCTGGCACTGTGTCCTATCGCCAAAATGACCTTGTCGGAACCTATCTGATAAGTTCCGTCGGAATTCTCGACCGTCACACCTGTGATATGCATGTCCACGCCGGTATTTGTTACGATATC
Source organism: uncultured Lachnospiraceae bacterium (assembly GCA_946620235.1). GTDB lineage: Bacteria > Bacillota > Clostridia > Lachnospirales > Lachnospiraceae > XBB2008. The sequence continues at coordinate 4,556 of CAMONC010000040.1, forward strand.
CGTCACTTTGCTGCCAAATCTGAATTCCGCACCGTGAAGGCTCATATATTCACGCATATTGCGGATAACGTCGATGAGTATGTCCGTACCCACATGAGGTTTGGAGTCATAGAGGATGTTTACCGGTGCACCGAACATCACGAAGGTTTCCAGCACAAACCTGCATCTTCCGGCTTTATCATTTACAAGCGTATTAAGCTTACCGTCCGAAAAAGCGCCTGCTCCTCCTTCTCCGAACTGAACATTCGATTCGGGATCGAGAATACCGTTTTTCCAGAATTCATCCACATCAACTCTGCGACTGTCTACATCCGAGCCACGCTCGATAACGATGGGGCGTAATCCCGCCTCAACCATAATATATGCGCAGAAAAGCCCTGCAGGTCCCGCTCCTATGACCACCGGACGACCGGCATAAGCTTTAAGATGTACATTGTCGGGGATCGAATACACCAGATGATTGCTGACCGCAACGTTACGGACCCCCGTACGTTTCAGGACTCGGTCTGCATCCCTGATATCACAATCCACCGAATAAACATATCTGATATCGTCTTTATGTCTGGCATCTATCGACCGCTTACGTATCTCTATATCCGAAATATCCGATACCGGCACACGGAGTTGTTTTGCGATAGCTGATGCCATATGCGATTCATCGGGTTCATGGTCTATATGAAACTTGAGATTATTTACTGATAATCGCGTGGTCATGTCGATGCACTCTCATCCGCGCCCTGCAGAACTGCCGGCAATATAACCGCTTGTCCAGGCCCACTGCAGATTGTATCCCCCACAAGGTCCGTCTATATCCATTATCTCTCCGGTCAGATACAAGCCCGGGACTTTGATGCTCTGCAGATCGTCATCCACTTCATCGAAATCCACCCCTCCGGCAGTCACCTGTGCCTGCTCGAAACCATAGACTGACTCAATATCATACTCCAGAGATTTGATCGTTCCGGCGTAACGTGATATCTGTTTCCGTGTCATATCCCCGGCGGGACTGTTTATGCCGATCCCGATCCGCTTACAAATATACGTGTTGATCTTTTTATGCAAAACACCTGCCAGGATCTCGTCTATGCTTCGAAGACGTGTACTGCAGGTCTCTGTCAGCCCTGTGACATAGCTCTCGATATCGGATATGCTCATATCCGGCATAAGATCGAGAACAAGCTTTACATCCCGGCCTTCCGATATTGCACGGGATATAAACCGGCTCACATTAAAAACGGGAATACCCGAAAGGCCATCTCTGGTGAACTGAATCTCTCCCCTGTCGGACGCTATGCATTCCTCAGTTATAACAGATACGACACCTTTTGCCCGGACTCCGGCTGTAACGGACATATCCTTCTGTTCACGCGTACGTACCTTAACCAGGGCAGGAAGAGGATGAACAATCTTAAGCCCCAGATCGCGTACCAGCTTATAACCGCTGCCGTCCGAACCCGACGCAGGGTCTGCGGATCCACCCGTTGAAACTATCACCCTGTCGGCATGGAGCCTGCCGATATCAAAGCCCCCACTCGCTCGATCGATCTTATCTATGCGTTTATCGGTATACAGCTCAATGCCGGTATTCTCCACCGTATATCGCAAAACATCCAATACAGAAGAAGCAGTCTCGGAATACGGATATATGTAGCCGTCACGTTCTCTGGTCAGTAGACCAATATCCCTGAAAAAACTCAATGTCTCATCTATTCCGAAACGTTCAAGGAAACTTTTGATCCTGCCGGCCCCGCTGCCTCTGTATTCAGATCCGTCTATCGGTGTGTGACTCAGATTGCATCTGCCGTTACCGGTTTCAAGTATTTTTCGGCCTACGCGAGAATTGGCTTCGATCAGACATACTCTCGCCCCTGCACGTGCCGATGCAATGGCAGCAACCATTCCGCTGGCACCCGCGCCTATAACTGCTATATCATATTTTGCATGGGAAACAGTCATCAATAGACTCCCAGATTCTGCCCTAAACGAACAAGCATGGGACCCAGGAATTTCTTACTCAATGCTCCTGCGGATACTACATGCAGGAACATGCAAGCCAGATTATAGATAAACCAGGCGGGAATGATACATATGATCAAGGTTATAATTCCCCCTGCAACATCAAACAAAACTCCGCTGAGAAGTTTGATAAGCACGCCGATTATACCGGATACGACCAGTGGAATGATGAACGTCTGAAGCAGCTTGAACTTGATCCTGAAATTACGTAATAAAATGATGACACAGACAACCAGAGTCAATAAATAACATATCATCATACCGAGAACCAAACCCAGGAATGGTGTCTCATATCTGCTCATCAGAAGCACTCCGATCACGGTTCCTATAACAAGTGCTCCTGAACTGATCACCAGCATCTCCCGATTATAGCCAAGCTTAATGAGCACCGACATAAAACAATATGTCACGGAATAAATCAATGCCAGTGAGGTTCCCACATTCAACAGCTGAACAGCGGAAGTAAGTCTGCCTGTATATAATGCCGGTATTATAACGGGTGCCAGCATAGTCGTGTAGATCACGGCAGGTATCTCAAAATAGGTGACCCTGGAAAACAGCCTGGTAATACGGTCAGATGCAAGCTGGGTATCGGAATCATTCACAGCAGCCGCTATTCCCTTCAGTGCACCCTGAACCGAAGCCACGCCAAGCAATGCTATAATACCGACTACCACAATGTATTTGCTGTAGAAAGCTCCGACAGTTGCTCCGGTCAAAGCCGGATCTGCTCCTTCCGTACGGGCACTGGAAATACGGAACACGATGATGGGTATCAATACCGGCAGATGCATGATGAGCTCCTGCATTCCATCTGACAGAGTACCAAGAACAAACCTGCCCGAAACATCCGACATATGCTCGGTACGCTTGCCTGATTCAGTCCTGATCATATACTTGAAAGATCGCTGATATACAAGTGTCATTGTCATCAATATGATCAGAGATATGAGTTCACCGACGCACAGCCCCGCCATTGTTCCCATAGCTCCGTACATGGCTTTCACTTCTTCATTTTTGAGTAATGCGGATATATTGGTACCTATACGTACTCCGACCAGACTCCCGACTATCATACACAAGCCCATACCGAGAGCGTAGATGATCTCACCCATCAGAGCCGCATTCATGTTGTCGGTACCGTTCAGATAACCGATATTCAGATCAATAAACAGTGCCAGCATCACTGCCGGGCCTACAAACAGAAAACCTATACGGCTGCCGGGATCATGCATCAGTTTCGATCCAAGCAGATTAAAAGAAACCATGGAGATCAGAAATAAGAGAATAGATGCGATGAACGTATATCTCTTTGCAAATGCAAATACCTGTGCGGCGTTCGAGAGCTGTCCGCGTCTTACACGATCATGCATCATGCCGCGCAGAGTAATGGTAAGGCCCGCACCGAACAACAGCGACAGACACCAGAAAATCTCGAGAGGGCCGGACAGATAACCGCATCCGTTATCACCTATGATATGTGATATCGGTATACGGAACAAAAATATCGATATAAGGATTATGATCAATCTGTCTCTGTTATACATGTGTATCTCTCGTGATGTTCAATGAACGAAGCGTATCCTCCTGCTTCTGCTCCATGATATGCGCCTCATCTTCGGTTTCATGATCGTACCCACACAGATGATACAGACTGTGGGCGCACAGAAAAGCAAACTCGCGAAGTACGGAGTGACCGTATTCCTCTGCCTGACTATAGACACGGTCCGCGTTGATCACTATGTCACCCAGAATGAGTTCGCCCGACTCCGGGTCAAATGGACTGTCCGATGAATCCACAGCGTCTTCAAAATCACCGTCCCTGATGTCCAGTGCCGGAAAAGAAAGAACATCCGTGGTGGTATCTTTGTCCCGATAATCTCTATTATACACTCTCACGGTCTCAGAGTGTGTAACATATACATTTATACATGCCTCGTAAGGACATTGCTCACGGTCACATACGGCATTCAACAGATCGAGTGTGAGCTTATCCACATCGAAGCCAAAATCTATATCTTCATCGATATCAACGTAAGAAGTCATAATACAGCTTCTCCTCCATGAAGACCTTCTTCATCAGCTCAAACTGCCTGATACTGATGTCACACTGTTTAAATACTCCCGCTTCTATTCTCTGTTTGAATATAGCATCTATAAGTGAAGGATACTCCAGTTTGATCTCTTTATTCTTGGCAAATAGATACTGTATTGATGTAACGATACATTCGCTCATAAAAAGAACAGCAGTCTCCGTCTGAACCATTGGGGTCTGAGGATCCTCGAATTCCCGAAGGATACTGATGACCTCTTCGGGCAGGTTCTGTTCTTCGCAGACCATACGTGTGTTTTCCCAGTTATACGCCCCTCCGATAACGCCTACCCTGTGATAAAGACCCGCACATTTTACCTTGGGAGCATCCAGGCCCAGTGCAGCAGATACACGGTCGCAGAAATATACGATATGAACAGTCTTGTGATAATCCTCCGGAGATACCTTTTTCAGTTCCGTAAGCAGCAGACATTCCGGATCATTAAGCTCGATGTACTTATCCTCTTCTTTGAAAATAACTCTTGCGGAATAGGCTTTCAGTATAAACAGGAGCAGAATAAGAGTAACTGCCAGATTCACCACCGGATAGATAAGCATCTCTATACTGAATGAGTTTACGGAGGTGATCAATGTTGCTCCGAGACCGGCGAAAAGTATGATCTCCACAATAGCCACCGGGAGCCCGATCCGGAACTGCTCATCGAGATGAGCCACCAAAACAGAGGCGGCTATACCGGTAAGGAGATATACGTAGATAAAAGGGTATACTCCGCTGTCAACCGCAGAAGATGCTATCAGTACACAGACGCTGCCCCCCACGATCCCACAGGGTATGTTGGACATAATAGTCAGGAGAACGTAAATCACCGCAACAGGCCATGCCGTTACGGGCATAGCTGCCATGACCACACTTGCGGCTATGACTGTCATATATGTAACCGCGAAAATCGACGGTTTATCCGTGATACCGTTCACCAGGCTCTCATACAGCAGTCCCGATTCATAAGCAAATATGACAACGATCTGTCCGAGCACCACGATCACAAGCGTCTGTATCGCTCTGATCTCCGGCAGTTTATATATCAGATACACTCCCGCAACTGCCGCTATGGAGATGATCATCAATAATATATACAGTTTAACCCTCTTCTTACGGGGATCCTTACTTTCTTCCATTCGATCTCCTGTGATCGTAATCATCATAAGCCTTGACTATCCTCTGTACGAGAGGATGTCTGACCACATCCGAAGCAGTCAGATTGCAAAAAGCAATATCTTCAATCCCCTTAAGGATCTTAACCGCTACATCAAGTCCGGACTTGGTATCGGGAGGCAGATCTTTCTGTGTGGCATCTCCCGTAACTATCACCTTGGATCCGAATCCGATCCTCGTCAAAAACATCTTCATCTGAGCCGGTGTGGTATTCTGTGCCTCGTCCAGTATGATATATGCATTATCAAGAGTACGCCCGCGCATATAGGCCAGCGGAGCAACCTCTATAAGACCTTTCTCCATATTCTTGAGAAAGCTGTCAGCACCCATTATCTGATACAGTGCATCATACAGTGGGCGCAGATACGGATCTACCTTGCTCTGCAGATCCCCCGGCAGAAAGCCGAGTTTCTCACCGGCTTCTATTGCCGGTCTGGTAAGGATTATACGGCTCACCTCATTATTCTTGAATGCGGATATTGCCATTGCCATCGCCAGATAGGTTTTACCTGTACCCGCAGGGCCTATTCCGAATACGACCATATTATTCCGGATAGCGTCCACATAAGCTTTCTGACCGAGCGTTTTGGGCTTGACCGGCTTCCCCTGTACGGTATGGCAGATACAATCACTGTCGATCTTAACAAGAGCATCCGTGACATTCTCTTTTCCGAGCTCTATGGCGTAATTCACATTCTGTTCTTCCAAATCATTACCCCTTTCGGAGAGTGTGATCAGTCCTTTGATCACCCCCATGGCTCTCACTACCTGTGGTTCGGAAGAGCCTTTGATCCTGACGGTTCCGTTACGGTCGCTTACCGTTACTCTGAAATCGTCCTCGATCTTACGGATATACTGGTCATGCTCCCCAAAAAGATTCTTCAGATCATCAACCGATGCATTTATCTCTCTTGAATACTCTGCCAATCTGTCTCCTGTCAATCAACCGTATCTATAATGATATTTCTGTCAGCGGGCTTATCATCGGAATATGAATAAGTTCCTCTGAATCTTTCTATAGCTGCTTTTTCCTTATCCGGATCAGACGCATATATCCTGGCTATGGTATCGCCCTTCGAAACATGATCTCCGACTTTTTTATCAAGTATCAGGCCTACACTCAGATCGATGTCAGACTCCTTGGTCGCACGTCCTCCACCGAGAGTCAGAGATACCATGCCTATCTCATCACACTCTATGTGTGAGATATATCCGTCTCTCTCTGCCTTGATCTCGGTCATACGCTCCGCAACCTTAAGTTTGGAGGGATCATATACATATGAATCGTCTCCCCCCTGTGCCTTTACAAATCGGGCCAGTGTATCGAGCGCACTGCCAGATGAGATGGAAGCCGCAAGTTTCTCGCGAGCTTCATCCAGACTGCCGCAGACATCAGACATAAGTAACATCCTGCTACCCAGTTGCATGCACAGTTCAGTGAAATCATCGGGACCCTTTCCCATCAGGGTATCTATGGCTTCACGAACCTCGATGGCGTTACCTACGGCACGCCCCAATGGCTGATCCATGTCCGAGATCACAGCCATGGTCCTTCTGCCTGCACCTTTACCTATATCAACCATGGCACGGGCCAGGCCTCTGGCATCATCCAGATTTTTCATGAAAGCACCGCTGCCGCACTTTACATCAAGTACTATGGCATCGGCTCCGGAAGCAAGCTTCTTGCTCATGATGGAACTTGCGATCAATGACATATTATCCACGGTAGCCGTCACATCACGCAGAGCATACAGTTTTTTATCCGCAGGAGCAAGGTCGGCGGTCTGTCCCATAACGGAAACACCTATATCCCGCACCTGGGATTTGAACTGCTGTTCCGATATGGATGTGGAAAATCCCGGAAAACTCTCAAGTTTATCTATGGTTCCGCCGGTATGGCCCAGGCCTCTTCCGCTCATTTTAGCCACTCGGCATCCGCACGAAACCACCATGGGTATCAACGAGAGCGTGGTCTTATCTCCCACGCCTCCCGTTGAATGCTTATCACATTTGATCCCCGGTATATCGGACAGATCGATGACATCACCGCTGTGAGCCATGGCCATAGTCAGATCCACGGTTTCCTGTTTGTTCATCCCGCGGAAGAATATAGCCATCATAAGAGCGGACACCTGATAATCCGGGATATTTCCATGGGTATACTCATTGATAAAGTGGTATATCTCCTCTTTATCCAGAACCTGTCCGTTTCTCTTTTTCATAATGATGTCATACATCTGCATAAGCGAGTCCTCTTCTATCCGATCAGAATCATTTGTTACTCAGATATTCATCTATTCCCCTGGCAGCTGCCTTACCTGCACCCATAGCCAGGATGACTGTAGCGGCGCCTGTTACGGCATCACCACCGGCATATACGCCTTCTTTGGTCGTGGCTCCGTTTTCCTCATCGGCTATGATACATTTCCATTTATTTACATCCAGACCTTCGGTGGTTGATGAAATCAGCGGGTTGGGTGATGTACCCAGTGACATTATCACTGCATCAACATCCATAACGAACTCTGAGCCGGGCACTTCCACAGGACGTCTTCTGCCACTCTCGTCGGGCTCACCGAGCTCCATACGGATGCACTTCATGCCCGATACCCATCCGCTCTCATCCGCGAGGATCTCAACCGGATTGGTGAGCAGATCAAATATGATACCTTCCTGCTTTGCGTGATGTACTTCCTCAACTCTGGCAGGAAGCTCCTCTTCGCTTCTTCTGTATACGATATGAACCTCTGCACCCAGTCTGAGAGCGGTACGAGCGGCATCCATTGCCACATTTCCGCCACCTACCACGGCTACCTTCTTGCCTCTGTATATAGGGGTATCAGCATCCTCTTTAAATGCCTTCATCAGATTCGATCTGGTAAGGTACTCATTCGCAGAGAAGACTCCGCCGGCCTGCTCTCCGGGGATGTTCATGAACTTGGGAAGACCGGCACCGGATCCGATGAACACTGCATCAAAGCCTTCATCCTGCATAAGTTCGTCTATGGAAACCGTTTTGCCTATGACAACGTTAGTCTCGATCTTCACCCCGAGGCTCTTAACATTCTCTATCTCCTTGAGTACAACATCCTCTTTGGGCAGACGGAATTCGGGGATACCGTATACGAGTACTCCACCAGGTTCATGTAATGCTTCAAATATAGTCACTTCGTATCCGAGTCTGGCCAGATCGCCCGCACAAGTCAATCCGGCGGGACCGGAGCCTATAACTGCAACTTTTTTTCCGTTTTTCGAAGATGCACCTTCCGGTTTGATACCGTGATCTCTGGCCCAGTCCGCAACGAATCTCTCGAGTTTACCGATGGAAACCGGATCACCCTTGAAACCTCTGATACACTTGCCCTCACACTGGGTCTCCTGAGGACATACACGTCCGCAGACTGCCGGCAGTGATGAAGACTTGGATATGATCTGATATGCCTGCTCAAAATTCTGAGCCTTAACCTGTGCAATAAATGCCGGAATATCAATTGCTACCGGACACCCCTTTACACACTGTGCATTCTGGCAGTTCAGGCATCTCGTAGACTCACATACTGCCTCTTCCTCGTTGTATCCGTAGCACACTTCTTCAAAATTATGTGCTCTTTTGGCTGCATCCTGCTCTCTCACAGGAACTCTAACATTTACATCTGTTGTCATCTTATTCTCCTTTTATATCAACATGGACACACAGCTTAGTTACACTGTCCGCATCCGCCATGATGTGTTTCTTTTTCCTGTTCAAGCAGATATTTACGACCCTCCTCGGTCTTATAGAGGTTCTGACGCTTCATAGCCTGATCAAAGTCAACCAGGAAACCGTCAAACTCGGGGCCGTCCACACATGCGAACTTCACTTCGTCACCTACTATCAAACGGCAGGCACCGCACATACCCGTACCGTCCACCATGATCGGGTTCATGCTGACTATCGTAGGCAGATCCAGTGTTTTGGTGAGTTTGCAGACGAATTTCATCATGATCATCGGGCCTATGGCTACACACAGATCATATTTTTTCCCTTCGGCATAGAGATCCTCGATCACCTTGGTAACCATGCCGCTCCTGCCGTATGAACCGTCATCGGTTGTGATATACAGATTACCGGCTACTGCTTTCATCTCGTCTTCCATGATCAGTATATCTTTGGTCTTGGCACCCACGATCACATCGGCGTCAACCCCCAGTTCATGCAGATATTTAACCTGAGGATAAACCGGTGCGGTTCCGAGTCCACCTGCTACGAACAGAATCTTCTTCGACTTAAGTGCCTCTGCTGTCTCCAGAGTAAGCTCTGACGGCTGTCCGAGAGGGCCGACGAAATCATGGAAGTACTCGCCTTCCTCCATATTCATCATGCGCAATGTTCCGGCGCCGACGACCTGGAATACTATAGTGACCACACCTGCATCCCGGTCATAATCACATACAGTCAATGGTATGCGTTCTGCGCCTTCATCGGTTCTGACGATGACAAACTGTCCGGGTTGACAGTGAGCTGCGCATCTGGGTGCCTCCACATCCATCAGGCAAATCGTCTCATTGAGAACCCTTTTCTTTAAGATCTTGTACATTTTTCTCCTCCCTTACGGTCTAAACCGCTGCCTAAAATGATATAGCCAGGAAACCGGTCACGGCGTTTCCGCCAAGCATCGCGGTAGATCCCTGATGTATCTCGACTATATAAGTGGTATCGGTGGGTGTCTGAGCACCGGTACCATCATGATAAAACTCTCTGATCGTGTAATAATCTCCCTGTCCCGCTATCGGTATCGCAGATATGACTTCATATGTATATCTGCCGGGAGCTCTGTCAGAGTGTCCGTTCATGTCATTCAACATTCCTCGCTCGATCAGCCGGGCTTTGAGTATGTCCACCGCCTCATTAAGTGGTATCCCGTCCGGAAAAGTAAGTGAATAACTCCTGACCACCACTTCTGATGTGAGCCCGTCTTCACTGATGGCCGCGAAATTGAAATTGGAATACTTCACGGGCATCGGTATCGGATCTATATATTGTACGGAATCCACGGTAGGTGTGGATCTGTCGGTAGTGTAATATACCGTATATCCCTCCGGTACTTCCACAGTAATAAGTACAGGTTCATGATAGTCACCGGAATCGGCATTTACGATCGGTGCATCGGGGATATTATTTGAAATGATATATGTCCCGGTCACCATATCGGACACGATGCCGTATTGGTTGATAAAAACTGCCGAAACAACATATTCTCCGTGATCCAGCACAATGGGGCTGTCGTATTTGGGGCTGGATTCATTCGGCACACTTCCGTCCAGAGTATAGTATACGGTTCCGGATGTATTGGCCGAAAGCTTCAGCCTGATGGCATTGTCATATGTGCCCTCCTCATATGAAAACACGGGAGGAAAAGCAACATAATTCTGATAGGCGAGTGTGATCTCCGAATACTTGCATTCAGCAAGCAAAGCCGCTATAGAATTATAATCCGCCGAACCGGCATAAATATTTATAAGACGGTCATACGCGGAATAAACCTCATCGGAGCTGTATCTGTCGGATGAGATCACTCTCTTGAGCGTATCTATGGCCAGATCGGTCTTCCCAAGTTCCATATAATAGTCGGATTCCAGATACAGTATTTCGCTGTTATCCGGCTGTGAAACATATATGTTTTCGAGAGCACTGACCGCATCCTCATATTTCCCCTGGGCGGCCAGGTTCTTGGCTCTATTCAATTGATTGTCGGGATCACTTACACGTCTGATACCCCATATTGCGATCATGATAATGATCAATGTAGCCAGGCCGATAATGCCAAACATCACAGCACGATGCTTGATCAGCTCCGATACGACGACCGTATCGGTCGTATCGAGAAGATCCCCGGTGGTAGCCATATCTTCCTCCGACAGGTTATTGTCACCCAGGATATCTCCGACTATATCATTATCTATCTGCGGCTCTATATCAGGTTCAAAATCCGGAACGATCTGAACCTCGTATCCGCATACTTCGCATATGAGATGCCCTTCGCCGATCTCGTTACCGCATTCGGGGCACTTCATGGTCTCTCCTTAATTCAGGCACCTTCCACGCAGTTATGCATCAGCATGGCTATGGTCATGGGGCCAACCCCACCCGGCACCGGAGTTATATATGAACATTTTTCCGCGACATCGGCATAATCCACATCTCCGCACAGCTTATTGTTCTCGTCTCTGTGAATTCCCACATCAATGACCACTGCACCTTCTTTTACATATTCGGAAGTGATCATTCTGGGTTTACCGATCGCTACTATCAGTATATCTGCCCTGCGTGTGACTGATGGCAGATCCACGGTTTTGGAATGAGTTATTGTTACGGTAGCATTCTCCTGAAGCATCATCAGCGCCATTGGCTTGCCTACAATATTGCTCCTGCCGATCACTACGCATTCCTTACCGGCAATCTCAATATTGCTGCGCTTAAGTAGTTCTATGATCCCCGCAGGAGTGCAGGATCTGTATCCTTTGCGACCTATGCAAAGGGATCCGACACTGTTTACACTGAATCCATCCACATCCTTTGCGGGATCTATGGACATGATCACTCGGTCTTCGTTTATATGCTTCGGCAGGGGAAGCTGAACAAGGATACCGTTCACTGCTGTGTCCGCATTAAGTTTCTCGATCAATGCGATAAGCTCATCCTCGGTGGTATCCCCGGGTATCTCATAGCTCTCTGATCTGATACCGCAATACTCACACGCCTTCTTTTTATTTCCGACATATACGGTGGATGCCGGATCATCGCCCACCTGTATCACTGCCAGACAGACTTCACGCCCCTCTTCTTTAAGTTTGGCCACTTTCTCTTTCACTTCATCTTTGATCTGTGCGGATATTACTTTTCCATCGATTATGTTTGCCATAATATCTCCTTAAAACAGTCCTGTGATCTTGCCGGAATCATCTACATCTATACGATATGCTGCAGGGGACTTGGGCAGGCCGGGCATCGTCATCACCGATCCGGTCAATACGACCACAAACCCGGCTCCGGCCGAGACATACATTTCACGTACGTTAATTTTGAAACCTTCAGGTCTTCCGAGTCTGGTCTCATCGTCGGACAGGGAATATTGTGTCTTTGCCATGCAAATGGGCAGCTTACCGAATCCGAGGGCTTCCAGATTCTTCATCTGCTTCAGAGCAGCGGGTGCATATTCCACACCGTCACTGCCGTATATTGCCGTAGCTATCCTGCTTATCTTGGATTCTATGCTGTCGTTCTCATCATACAGAACATGAAAATCGGACTTCTTGTTCTCAAGAGTGTACAGTACCTTTTCGGCAAGTTCGATACCGCCGTCTCCGCCGTGTTCCCATACTGTAGACAGGGCAAACTCACAGCCCCTGCTCTCACAAAACTCACGGACATAAGCCGTCTCAGCTTCGGTATCCGATACAAATGCATTAAGGGCGACAATGACAGGAACGCCGTATTTCTGCAGATTCTCTATATGCTTCTCAAGATTCGCTATTCCTGACTTCAGTGCCTCCAGATTCTCGTTATTCAACTCTGATTTGGGCACACCGCCGTTATACTTAAGGGCCCTGACTGTCGCCACCAATACTACCGCATCAGGAGAAAGCCCCGCTTTTCTGCATTTGATATCAAAGAACTTCTCGGCTCCGAG
>CAMONC010000041.1 GCA_946620235.1 uncultured Lachnospiraceae bacterium
CAGCGATTATGGCCACGGTTCGCGGTATTGCAGCCGGGGTTGGTACGCGAATATCGGCGATTATGGCTCCTGTTCGCGGTATGATGGCCGGGGCCGGTACGCGAATATCAGCGATTATGGCCACGGTTCGCGGTATTGCAGCCGGGGTTGGTACGCGAATATCAGCGATTATGGCTGCGGTTCGCGGCAAGGATCGCTGTATATAAAAGAACCCGGGCGGATCGCCCGGGTCTACTTACATCAATGTATCCCGGTCGGGATCGGGCATCTTCTTACGGGTCTTATACTGGGTCCAGATTCCGTCGCCGAGGAATGTGATGATGGCAGCGAAAGGTATGGCTAGCAGGATGCCCACAACTCCCATCAGACGGCCGCCGATGATGATACTGATGAGGATCAGCAGCGGGGATACGCCGAAGGAATCGCCGAAGATACGGGGCTTTAAGATATAACCGTCTATGGTCTGGATCACTACCGTGAAGATCAGGAAGATAAGTGCATTCACGGGGTTATCCAACAGCAGCAGTATCGCTCCGATAGCCGCACCCACGATAGGGCCGAATGTAGGTGCCAGGTTGGTCACGCCTACCACGATGGAGATCAGCAGCACATAGGGCATACCGAATATAGCCATGAGTATACCGTTTACGACACCGACTATGACCCCCTCGAGGAGGTTGCCCTTGATATAGTTAAGGAGGATCGTATCGATCCTGGTTACGATCTCACGTGCCATGACGAAGCGTCTCTCCTTCAGTACCAGCAGGAAGAATCTGCGAGCCATCTCCTGCAGTCTCGTCTTATCCATCAGATAATATATAGCCAGAATAAACGCGATGATCACGTCCACAAAACCCGTGCCGAATGACGCCGATGATTCGGCGACACCGCCCAGCATCCCGGTAAAGAAATCCGTGATCTTGGACAGGGCAGTCGGGCCCAGGCTCACACCGCTGAACATACCGGATACAGCCGGAGGAAGTATGGTTGAAATATCACCCGAACTGGCATTAAGCGAAGAAAGCACATCGGCGATAGTCGATACCAGGCCGGCGATACTCTTTACAAGAGGTGGAAAGACGGCCACGATCAGCAGTGCAAAAACGATCAGAACAGTGATAACAGCCAGGACTACACTGATATTACGGGCGATCCCCTGCTTCTTCATCCTGCCGAACAGCTTCATATTGTAGAATCTGGCTATCGGATCCATCAGATATGCGATGATAAGGCCATAAAGAAGCGGTTTGAATATGGACCACACTCCGGCGAAGAAGTTCCCGAATATGGAGATATTTGACAAAAGCATATAAAACGTTATGCCGATACATATCGCCACTGCCATGGAAAACCAACTCTGTTTCTTCCAACTGTCCCACCATTTCATGGTTATGTAAACTCCTTGTTCTTCGTAGTGTGTAAAGTTATGTAAACCGCTAACCGTCTTCCTTGATCGTTATGTATGTAAACCTACATTCTCTCCGGGATCTCAAATCCGAGCATATCCGTACAGGTCTTCAATATTTTGCCTGTCAGATCGAGCAGGGCCAGGAACGAGCCCTTAGTCTGCGCATCCTCTTCCGTCAGGATATGATTCTCATGATAGAAGCTGTTAAACGCATTGCTCAGTCCATATATATATCCGCAGATCCTATGCGGAGCGTACTCCTCATATGCGGAAGTGATCTCTGCAGAAAATCCGCTGATGGCCTGCATGAGTGCCTTATGGGACGCGTTCACGGGTGCCTGTATCCTGCATGCCGACACGTCTATCCCCTGCTCTGCCGCCTTTCGCAGAATCGAGTTGATACGTACGCAGGTGTAGAGGATGTACGGACCGGTATCTCCTTCAAAAGAAGTAAATCTGTCCACATCGAAAATATAATCCTTGGATGCCTGATTGGACAGATCGCCGTACTTGATCGCAGCCAGTCCGACCTTGCGGGCTCTGTCGCGGGCTTCTTCATCGGAGATGTTCTCACCCTTGGCTGCCGTGTTTTCCTTGATCTTGATGAGCATGGCATCTTCGATCTCATCTATCAGGTCAGACAGCTTCGGGACCCCGCCCGAACGCGTTTTGTACGGAGATCCGTCAGCTCCGTTAACGGTACCAAAGCTTAGGTGTATCAGTTCACAGCCGTCATCGACCAGCCCTGTCTTACGTGCACATCTGAACACCTGCTCGAAGTACAGATCCTGACGTTTATCGGTCAGATAGACTATCTTGGAAGGATCATACCTGGCCACGCGGTCCTTGATAGTAGCCAGGTCAGTCGTATTATAGAGTGATGCCCCATCGGACTTGATGATGATGCAGGGAGGCATTTCCTTCGTGTCGGTCTCCTCCTTCACATCTACGACCAGCGCTCCGTCGGACTCATATGCGTAACCGCCGTCCTTCATATCCCGAACCATATCGGGGATCAGCTCCTGCACGGTACTCTCCCCGTTCCAGAGGTCGAATTCCACATCAAGTCTGCTGTAATTACGCTTCATATCGGCAATGGATATGTTCATCATATGATTCCATAACGCACGATATCCTCTGTGCCCCTCCTGAAGCTTCACGGTCGTCTCCATCGCATGAGCCTTGTAGTCGGCATCGGTCTTGGATTTATTCGAGGCAGCCGGATATATCTCCTCAAGATCGGCCACGGTAAAAGGTGCTTCCGACGGGTACTCACCGGTATAGTCGTCATCGAAATACGGCAGGTCCGGCATACGCAGACTCGTTTCATATATAACGAGTCCCATCTGCAAGCCCCAGTCACCCATGTGGATATCTCCGTATACGGTATTGCCCATATATCTGAGGATACGCTTGATGCTCTCTCCTATGACCGCACTGCGCAGGTGCCCGACATGAAGAGGTTTAGCCACGTTGGGCCCACCGTAATCCACTACCATGGTAGTGGAGACAGGTGTCTCAATTCCGAACTTTTCATCTTCCGCCATCCGGTTTACATAATCTGCAATAAACTCATTAGTTATATCCAGATTTAAGAACCCGGGGGCTACAGCTTCAACTTTGCCGAATACCTTACTGCCTTCAAGCTTCGCGGCTACGTCCTGGGCTATCATCAAAGGAGCCTTATGATACTGCTTGGCTCCGGCCATGGCACCGTTACACTGGTATTCGCACAGATCCGGCCTGTTGGATACGGACACGCGCCCGAGTGCCTCGTCATACCCTGCTTCCGCAAAAGCGGCCTTCACATATTCAGATATTTCTTCAAGGAATCTCTTCATAATAGTAATAGTCTCCCACGTCTTCTCTTGTCAGTTTACCACATTCCTGTCTTCACCGTTCATAAATGCCTGAAGGTTCTTATATACCTCGCTGACACAGCGGGTTCGGGCCTCCACGCTCGCCCATGCCAGATGAGGTGTGATGATCAGCTTAGTGCTGTCCTTGATACGGCCCAGCGGATCATCAGCGGCTATAGGCTCTTTCTCAAGCACATCCAGCCCGGCTCCTGCTATGATACCCTGCTCCAGCGCATCTGCAAGTGCGGCACTGTCCACTACCGGACCTCTGGCCACATTTACGAGTATGGCTGTGGATTTCATCTGCTTGAGTGCCTCGGCATCTATGAAGTATCTGCTCAGATCACTCAGCGGGCAGTGCAGAGAGATATAATCGCTCTCTCGGAGCAATGTCTCCTTGTCCACCTGCTCATATCCGCAATCATGCTTCGTCCCGGTGATGGAATGGATGATCACACGGCATCCGAAGCTCTCAGCGATCCGCGCAACACGCGATCCGATATTACCGAAGCCGACCACGCCCCAGGTCTTGCCGTCCAGCTCTGTAAACGGAATATCGAAATTGGAGAAACGTTTCTGTCCTCCGTACTGTCCCGACTTAACGTAATTGTCATAATGAACGAGCTTCTGCGATACGGCAAGTGCCAGTGCAAATGTATGCTGTGCCACCATGGCCGTGGAGTAATCCCTGACATTGACGACCTTGATGCCGCGGCTCTTACAGTATGTTATATCCACATTATCGTAGCCGGTCGCAAGCTCGGCGATGATCTTTACATTGGGAGCGTTACGCAGCGTCTTCTCATTCAGGCGGGATTTGTTCGCTATGACCGCATCAGCATCACCGATACGTTCAATGATCTCCTCAGCAGTGACCGTATTATCATAAGCCGTGAAATCTCCCAGCTCGCTCAGATACGATACATCCACATCCTCGCCTACACTGAGCCTCTCAAGCATAACTATCTTCATATTCTACCTTCCTTTTCTCTGACCGGGATCACTCTCCGGCCGCAGCTGCCGGCCTGCTGAACACGCAACCGCAATAGTTCTGTCTGTATAGTCCGTAGAGGTTAGACAGCTCAGTCGACCTTTTGAAACCTTCTTTTTTCTTAAAATCGGACGGAAGCCAGCGAACAGGTACGTAAGCCTCCTCCAATCTCATACCGATCCCGTTGATCCGTGCCGCATTCTTGAGCGGACTGATGGTAAGTGTGGTGGTCACATAGTCGTCACCCCGCTCCCGGGCTACACGATATGCCTCAGCGATCCTCAGTTCATAACAGATGAAGCACCTGTCTCCGCCCTCCGGACAGGTCTCGTACCCACGAACAGCTTCATAGAAGCGATCGGGCTCGTAATCTCCGCGGATGACATTTATATAACCGGTGTTATCTGTCACGGTCATCGGGCGGATACCGGTACCTGAAGTCCTGTCTCCACTCAGGTCCCCTGCAATGCCGCTTCCGGACGGACCAGATGTGATCGCATCCGGCTGTTCTCCGCGCTCCCGGTATGCCGTCACCTGGTCGTTATATATCCCGATCAGCCTGATCTCCTCTTCGAGCCTCTTGCGATACTCGGGCTCCGAAGATATATTCGGATTGTAGTACAGGACCGTGATATCGAAATACTCGCGCAGATACTCCATACAGTAGCTGGAGCATGGTGCACAGCATGAGTGAAGTAGCAGAGACGGGCGCTGTCTCTGGTCGATAGCGCCCGTAATCTTATCTAATGCTTTCTGATAATTCGTGACCTTAATCTCGCTCACTTGGTTTACATAATTCAGGGGGTGTTATCCCTCTTACTTGAAGTACGCTACGCCGGACTCGAAGATCTTCAGATCCTGCTCGCCGTATATGTTGATAGCCACATGATCCCCTCGTCGCTCGGCATGGGCCATCTTGCCGTATATACGTCCGTCAGGACTCGTGATGCCCTCAATGGATCTGTATGAGCCGTTGATGTTGTACTCCTCATCCATCGATACATCTCCGTCAGGCGATGCATATACCGTAGCCACCTGACCGTTCGCGATCAGCCTGTCGATCCATTCGTCAGTAGCTACGAATCTGCCCTCTCCGTGTGAAGCCGGGCTTACGTATGTAGCTCCAAGCTCCGCACCGGCCAGCCAGGGAGACTTGTCCGATACGACTTTGGTATAGACCATCTTGGATATATGACGGCCTATGGTATTGAATGTCAGAGTAGGTGAATCGGCATCCTGAGCAGTCCTGATCTCACCGTAAGGCACCAGTCCCAGCTTGATCAATGCCTGAAATCCGTTACAGATACCCAGTACAAGACCGTCTCTGTTGTTGATCAGGTCCATGACAGCCTCTTTGATATGCTCGTTTCTGAAGGCTGCGGCGAAGAACTTGGCTGATCCGTCAGGCTCGTCACCGGCTGAGAAACCGCCGGGGAACATGATGATCTGTGCCTGCCTGATCGACTGTTCAAATACATTTACGCTCTCTCTGATATCGCCGGGAGTGCGGTTCTTGAATACCCGGACATCAACATTCGCACCGGCACGTTCAAATGCCCTGGAGGAATCATACTCACAGTTGGTACCGGGGAATACGGGAATAAATACCGTGGGCTTAGCGACCTTTTCTTTGCATATATATATATCGGATGCATGGAATGATGTTATGTCAACCTTGCTCTTATCATCTTTTGCCGTATAAGGGAAGACTTCATCGAGAGGCTTCTTCCAAGCTTCTATCGCTTCATCGAGCGTGATCCGCGTTCTGCCGATCACGAATGCCTGCTCACTGTTCACTGTACCGATGGTTGTGTACTCCATCTCCCGGGCATCCATTACACCCAGCGCCGATGCGGGAACTTCGCAGATGATGTTTCCAAGGCCGTTCTTAAACAGGTCTTCCGCATCCATGTCAGCGTTGACTGTCACACCCAGCCTGTTGCCGAATGCCATATGTGACAGAGCCGAAGCCACACCGTAGGAATCCACGGCATAAGCCGCACGTACATTCCCCTCATGTATCAGTGCGGTGATTGCCTGATACAGCTCAAGTACCGACTCGTATACGGGGATATCGTACTCATCACGCTCTATCTCAAACAGTACTATCTGATCTCCGACGGACTTAAGCTCCGGAGTGATGATCTCATCTCCGAGTCCCGTATCCACTGCAAAAGAAACCAGTGTCGGAGGTACATCTATATGCTCAAAGGTGCCGGACATCGAGTCCTTGCCGCCGATGGACGGTAACCCGTATCCTATCTGAGCATCATAAGCTCCCAGCAGAGCGGCGAAAGGCTGGCTCCATCTATGGGGCTCGGATGTCATCCTGCGGAAGTACTCCTGGAATGTGAATCTGATCCTGCTCACATCTCCGCCCGCAGCCACGATCTTGGCCATGGATTCGGTCACTGCGTATACGGCTCCGTGATATGGACTCCATGCCGACAGATAGGGATCAAATCCGTAGCTCATCATGGTCACGGCATCCGTCGTGCCCTTGAGAACAGGCAGTTTCGCAACCATGGCCTGTGTCTCGGTGAGCTGAGTCTTGCCACCGTAAGGCATATATACACTTCCTGCGCCGATGGATGCGTCGAACATCTCGACCAGACCCTTCTGCGAGCAGACATTCAGATCCGACAGCAGATTGATCCACGCTTTATGTACATCACCTGTTTCCAGTGCCTCGGCTGTACCCGGCACTGCATACCGGTTCAGATAGTTGCCCTCCTCATCGGGTACCTCCACTACCACGTCGGTCTCCTGATGAGCGCCGTTGGTATTGAGGAAAGCACGGCTCAAGTCAACTATGGGAGTTCCTCTCCAGTTAAGCACCAGTCTGGGCTCCTCGGTCACTACTGCGACCTCTACGGCTTCCAGATTCTCCTCATCCACATAGCCCATGAACTTCTCTACGTTCTCGGGTGCTATGACGACTGCCATACGTTCCTGTGATTCCGATATGGCCAGCTCGGTACCGTCGAGTCCCGCGTACTTCTTCGGAACCTTATCCAAATCGACCTTAAGTCCGTCCGCAAGCTCGCCTATGGCCACAGAAACACCGCCTGCACCGAAGTCATTACACTTCTTGATGATACGGCTCACCTCCGGACGTCTGAACAGTCTCTGTATCTTGCGCTCGGTAGGAGCGTTACCTTTCTGAACCTCTGCGCCGCAGGTCTCGATGGACTCCTCGGTATGTACCTTGGATGAGCCGGTAGCACCGCCGCAACCGTCACGGCCGGTACGTCCGCCCAGCAGTATGATGATATCGCCGGGATCGGATGTGGCTCTGATGACATTCCTGCGGGGAGCGGCACCCATAACGGCACCTATCTCCATACGCTTGGCCACATAGTCCGGATGGTATATCTCTTTTACATATCCGGTCGCCAGACCTATCTGGTTACCGTAGGATGAATATCCGTCAGCTGCGCCTCTGACGAGCTTCTGCTGAGGGAGCTTGCCATGCAGCGTCTCGGATACTGGAACAGTCGGATCGGCCGCCCCCGTGATACGCATAGCCTGATATACATACCCTCTGCCCGAGAGCGGATCGCGGATAGCACCGCCCAGACATGTGGCGGCACCGCCGAAAGGCTCTATCTCGGTAGGATGGTTATGAGTCTCATTCTTGAAGAATACCAGCCATTCCTCACGCTCAGGTCCCTGGCCGTAATCCACGTCCACGGGAACCACGATGGAGCAGGCATTGATCTCATCGGACACTTCCATATCCTCGAGCTTCCCCTCGGCACGGAGCTTCTTCATGGCCATGAGTGCGAGATCCATCAGACAGGGGAACTTATCATCCCTGCCGTCATATATTTCGGCTCTGGTATCAAGGTAACTCTGGTATGTGGTCTCAATGGGCGTACGATAATATCCGTCCTCAAACTCCACATTCTTAAGCTCGGTAGAGAAAGTGGTATGTCTGCAGTGATCCGACCAGTAGGTATCGAGCACCCTGATCTCGGTCATCGTAGGATCGCGATGCTCCTCATCCTCGAAGTATCTCCTGATATGAAGGAAATCCTTGAATGTCATCGCCAGCCCCAGCGACTCGTAGAGACTGCGCATATCCTCCTCGGACATCGATATGAATCCGTCGAATACCTTCACATCCTCGGGTTCATCATAATCGGTCTCAAGAGTATCCGGCTTCTCGAATCCGGTCTCGCGCGAATCCACGGGATTGATGCAATATGATCTGATCCTGGAGAATTCTTCGTCCGTGATGTCACCCATGATCATATAGGTGACGGCGGTTCTGATGATAGGTGTCTCGTCCTCATTGATGAACTGGACACACTGTACGGCTGAATCAGCTCTCTGATCGAACTGACCGGGCAGATACTCGACTGAGAATGCCCTGGCGCCTGACGGTAAATCTATATCTTCGTGATACAGGATATCAACCGGGGGCTCCGCAAAAACCATCTTGCATGCCCTCTCAAATGTCTCGTCGGATATACCTTCCACATCATAACGGATGAATACCCTGATCTTAGTGATCGAGTGAATGCCGAGGTAGCTTGCACACTCCTCTTCAAGCTGCCTGGCGCTGACCGCGTAGGGGTCCTGCTTTTCCACGTAGATACGTTTGACTTTACCCATTTTAGTTCCTTTCCGATGCCGCTTTCTGCGGTTTACATAAAATATTCAATGAATGGGAACATCCCAGAATTCAACATTTTTCTTAAGCTGGACGATGGCTTCATAGAAGATGCCGCTCGTCACGCCCTCTGTCCACATCGAGCCCTTATGCATGCCCTCGAGGACATATTTGCTCATGACCGCACCGATGTTCGCGGTATCCTTGAGCTCGCTGTTGCGGATCAGCTTTATCTCATCCTCATGAGTCTTGAGCCGGTTACGAGAGTACACATACACGTAGTTCCTGTCTATGAGAGGTGTACTGTTGAGCAGCTTGACCAGTGCCAGCACGGTGGAATCATATACCGGAAAAGGTATCGAATGCTCCGCTATCCCCTCACCGGTGAAGCTGTCACTCACCATGCCGCCCTTCTTCGACTCGAGCCAGGGCAGATATGTGACCAGTTTCTCAACTGCAGGGCGGTACTTGTCCACCAGTTCACGGCGGTATGCCAGATCATCTCTGTTATCGGAACTCATAGCTCTCCCTCCTGATAATCATCCTATATGATACCACAATAATGGGGACTACTCCAAATAATCGTTGACAACATTCGGAAACTCGCTCACTCCGGCTGCGGACCATACGCATACGGCCACACTTAAGATGATCACGATCGCGTACCATACGTACTTATGCCTGCCAAAGAACTCCGCACATTTCCGGGCCATATATTTCTCATAGAACCAGACGGTCACAGTAGTACAGATAAATATGATCAGAGCAGTCAGATAGCACCTGGCCGGAGAATTGACCTCTATCCCCAGTCCCAGTCCGAGCACACCCGCGGCTATATACACGAATACGGAATGCACGCAGTAGTATCTGTTGATATTACGCGATACAAATCTGACCGGTTCAATCGCTTTATCGGATAGTCCGGATGTAACGAGAAACCATATGCAAAGCACCAGCGTATTGATAAAGAACATGGCAAATGCGTCCGGCAGTCTCATGTAACAGAAGCTCTTCCACTCCCTGATGGCGGTGAATACCGGCTGATCGAAATTGACAGCTACATAATAGTAGATCACGGAAACTATCACACACGGGATGGCCGTGAGAGCATAGAATTTCTTTTTGTCCGAAACATGAGTCATAAGTTCGCCCAGAAGCATGCCGAAAGCCGGGAATATGAACCAGTTAAACAGAGGGAAATAGCTCTCCGAATCCGTAAAGATGAACATGCCGAGGAGCTGGTCAAGGGCATAGCTGCCTGTGTGTATCCGGCCGGCGAGTCCCATGCCTATTATATTTAATACGACTGAGAGTGCGAATACGTGACCTGGTTTAAGCTTCAGCTGCATGATCAGGCCCGAAAGGATCAGGAAAAGTCCCGCAAACTGCAGGATATCACTGGAAAATACCAGGAAAGAGTACGCTCTGGCCAGAGGATCTCCGGATATAGCATAGGATACACAGAAGATAAGTCCGTATCTGATGAGGTTAAGTAGCTGGCCTATGATAAGGATGTTAACGCCTCTGTGAACATAAGCCCTGGGTTCACCGTGTCTAGAATAGATCATTCCTATGCCCATGCAGATCATGAATCCCTGAGCACCGATAGTCTGCGCCAGGTAGTCATTGATAAGGAACGATATAAAATGCTCTTCATAATCCGGATAAAGATCATCTATGCAGTGGGTTATGATCATCATTATGATCGAAAAAGCCTTAAGGGCGTCAACTTCACGTTGACGCCCCATATTAACCTTATCTTTGGAGATTATTTTATTTATGTCCATGTTTTCTCGCTTTTACATATTTCCTCTGGTGAGCCAGCAGGATCAGGAAGCATGTCATAGCCACACCAAATGCAAGTGCCGCTCCCGCTACCAGCCATGCTACCAGGTTATTGGCCGAAGCCACCTGCTTCGATATGGCATATGTCGAGAATCTGTCTGTACGGAAGGTGATGGTCTTCGGATTATCGTCCAGATCAGGCAGAACACTGAGTTCACCGTTGTGGATTCTGAGTACCGAGTATGTCTTGCCTGCTTCATATACCTTATCGGGTATCTCGATCACTACCTCCATTGTGGTAGGCAGCTCTGTCACCCTTTCCGTATAGCCGTCCGCACTCTTGAGCATGGTCAGGTCGAAGTACTGTACCGGCTTCTGCCCTACCGCATTCTTCATGATGCGCTCACTGACTGCGTCTGCCTTCTCAATGCCTGACAGACTGACCGCTATGTCCACGTGTCCGCCCTTAGCGAGCTTCATGACGTCGTCTGTGCTGAGCATTCTCTGAACCACCACATCGAGATCGGGCAGACTCGGATTAATGGTATCATCTGTAGCCATCATCAGTTCCTCTGTCGACATATTCTGATAATCCACGGAGATCATGTTCTGAGGCTCATATGCGTTCTCTACATATGCACCCAGACCGCCTGTGTAGAATGCCGCATCCAGTACGGGCATCGTATTGCCGCTGGTGATCATTGCGCTCACTTCATCCATGGACATACCCATCATCTGAGTCACTGCGGACGAAGGTGCCGCTACCTCCTCTACAATGCCAAGCTGCTCATCGGTAGGGATCTCGATATCGGTCAGATCCATTTCCTCAACGTATTCATCACCCGCATTACCTGCTGCCGCCTCATCGATATTCACTGTCGACTGTGCGGGAGCGGTATTGGCTTCGGTCTTGGTCACTGTCTCGACCTTGCTTGTCTGTACCGGCTTGCCTGAAGAAGCCGCTGCCTTCTGGCCTGCATCCGTCTGTACGAAGGCTGCCGATATGGTATGAGGTCCCTGTACGTTGGTAAATGTATAGGAGCCTACCGCACCTACCTGGACGCCGTCAACCGCTACAGCCAGGATAGCAAATCCCGCCTTGGGAGTGATGGTATATGTCAGGTTGGTTCCCTGGGCAACATTGGATTTGCCGGATGGAGATATGGAACCTCCCGTGGTTGCCACACCTGAGGATATCTCATATACAGGTGCGTTCTTCTTGATAAATACGGCTGTAAAGTTGTAATCCTGTGTGATCTTCTCTATCTTGTATTCCGCATTGTAGCTTACAAACTGGTCATTGACCTTCCAGCCCTGAAACTCCCATCCGTCATAGGCCGATGCCTTGATGGTTGCTCCTTTGCCGAGATCATACGTTCCGCCTCCCTCAACCTTACCGGTATCCTTGGGATATACAGCCAATGTCACTGTACGTGAAGTCTTCTCGAATACAGCGGTGATCTTACGGTCTACCGTGAGGTTATCGAGCTTGATCGATGCGTCACGGCTGACTACCGAATTGCCCTCTACCCATCCGGTAAACACATATCCGTTGTATGCCTTGGCGGAAAGAGTGGTACTTCCGCCATAGCTGACGGTGCCGCCGCCCACTACATTACCGTAGTTGCCGTTATTGGCTACGGCTGTTACCGTAACGGACTTCTGTGCGAACTTCGCTGTCACGCCCATGTTGGACTGGACATTGGATACGGTATAGTTGGTAGCCGTGGACACGGTCTGCCCGTTCACTACCCATCCTGCGAAATAGAAATTCTTATTGGGCACAGCCGAAAGTGTAACGCTACCTCCCTGGGATACGGCTCCGCCTCCTGTGGTATAACCGCCGTTCGACGGATCACAGGATGCACTCACCGTGAAACTGTTCCTCTGAGGGGTTGCCGATGCATATGCTGCGATGCTTCTGTTGACCACGCTGTTGGCCATGATCGAGATATTGGTGGAAGTCTCGTCAGAGCCTACCGTGAGAGTACATTTATTACCATCCTGCCTAATGGTGGTTGCATTTGATCTGTTGCCGGACATGCTGAAGAGCACACCGTCATCGTAGTCACCGGTACCATATACGACCGCATTATAGTCATAGCTGCTGCCTACTGCCACGGAGGCATTGGCGGGAGTTATGGCTATGGATGTAACCTTGGCCTCCTTGCCGGCCACAACGCCCTTGACCGTAAGTGCCGTAGCCCTCTCAAACGACGGATCTATGCTGGATGCAAAGAGGTACTTGGCAGTATATGTACCCACAGGCAGATCCGAGCGCATGGTGATGGTGTAAGCGGAAGATGCACCGGGCCACAGGGGCACGTCGCTCTGTGTGATCAAAGTCAGGTTAAATGCGCCGTCTGCATCGCCAATCTCGGTAGTGATGATCTTAACGTCTCCCTCACCGGTGTTGACCACATATATCTCTTTGGGATCGCGCTGCGCACCTACTTCGTTGCTGCCGAAATCAACGGACGTGATCGTCGTGGTCACATTGGTCACAGTCAGCGAATAGTTGTAGTCCGCCTCTTCCTGCTTACGCTTCCTCTCTGCCTCTTCGGCTTCCTCCTGGGCCTTCTTGGCCTCCGCGTCTTCCTTTTCCTTCTGCTCTCTGGCCTTCCTGGCAGCCTCATCATCTTCCTGCTGTTGCTGCTGTTCATTGGCATCCTGAGCCTGCTCATTGAGCCAGCGCTGATACTCCTCCTGAGCCTCCGGATTACTGTCGATCGGATCACCGCTCTGACCGTCTGCCTCGGGATCCTCATACGATTCCTCGACCGCCACGGTCTCTTCGGCCCTGACTATCATACGTATCTGCATAACGTCAGCAACGAATATCGTCATGGACAGTATGAAGGCCAGAAGTAAAGATAAACCTTTTTTCATAAAACACTTCTCCTCTCTGAATAATATCAATTACTAGCGCATTGTTGAAATTGATGATACAACATCTTGTATTATATTTCAATCATTCCAACAAACTTCCAACAAGTTACAGATATATGATATAAAAAACCGTGTCACACAAGTGTCACACGGTTTTGATCTGAAAACAATATTGAAAAACATCCGAAAATCCCGTCACGTATCCGGGGACGTCAGGCAGTCTCGGGACGCTGCAGACCGGGCATGAACAGTATCGCTCCGCACAGGAGCGCACTGATGATAGCTACCGCGAAAAGCCATATCCTCACGGAAGCGCGGCTACCGACCGCATCATTCATAGTGAATGTACTGTATGCGACATCCGGTGCTGACGTATCTGCTCCCGTAAGTGCGGCTGCATCGGCTGCCTGTACATCAGCGTCGGGTGCCGCTCCGCCCGTCATCATCTCATCTGCCCTTAACACTATCGTATAATCGGAAGCATGATCAAAATCAAACTCCGCATATCCTGCCGCATCAACCCTGGCTGACTGCATGAGCACCATCTCTGATGCCTCTGTATCATAATAATAGAGGTAAGCGTACATATTGCTGTTGGACTCACCGAGAGGTACACGAAGCTTGCCGTTGAATCCCAGAGGGCCGGAGTGCTTAAGCTCGATCTCGATATGGGGATATGAACCGGTAACGGCATCCAGCATATCGAGCGGTATGTTGCGTGCGCCTATCACGACACCCAGATCCAGATCAGCATCTGAAACAGCCTCTATATCACGGCCGTTGACCTCCCACTCCACGCCCTGAGGCAACTTGAATCTGACGCTTATGTCACGTCCGCGGATAGCTCCGAGTACACTGTCAGGCACTACGCTCAGGCCCGCCATATCGACTTCTATACCTGTCTCCTCCTGAGCCTCAGTCACTTCATGTGTGATCTTGTCCCAGCCACCGGTAGCCTCTAAACCTATCTTCGTATCACCTGTTGCATCCGATATGTACGGCTTACGGTTGATCTCCCGATCCAGTGCCGAACCGGAGCCTGAGCCTGCGATACCGTTCGCTGCGGGGGTAAGCCCGCTCTTGCCGGACTGCGCAGCCGCCTCGCCTGTGGGTGCGTTTCCGCCTCCCGATCCGGCGATACCGTTCGGTGCGGGTGCAAGTCCGCTGCCACCGCTTCCGTTGTCTATACTGTTACCCGATACATCCTTGGATGATGCGCCCTTTCCTTTGGTGGTGATAGTCTTGATCAGGCTCTTGTTACCGAGCTTATCCACGGCCACGATGTGGAAGTTATACGTCTTATCGGAGTACAGTCCCGACAGGGGGAATGAAACCGCAGCATTC
Organism: uncultured Lachnospiraceae bacterium; assembly: GCA_946620235.1. Lineage (GTDB taxonomy): Bacteria > Bacillota > Clostridia > Lachnospirales > Lachnospiraceae > XBB2008. Next base: position 14,895 of record CAMONC010000041.1, read on the forward strand.
TCTCCGTCTCTTACCTCAACTTCGGCCACTGCCCCCTTCTCGATGACTTCATCAACAGAGGGAACCTTTGAATCACTGGTCTTCTCCTCATATACCATATAGAACTTATCAATGCCGACCAGAGTATCCTTGCCGGTGACCACGAGCAGATGCTCGGTGTTTTTGTTTTTGTTCTTATTCCTGTTCGACCCCGAATTATTCGCAGTGGTCAGAGTCGCCGTGGTACCCGAATTCGATGTATCAGCTGTCTGAGTGTTATCCTGCGGTTTCTCCGTAAGCATGGCATCGGTGATGACCGGAGCCAGATTATCGTGGATCACCTTGCCTGTGGAGAGGTAGGTGTGGTCGCCGTTTTCATCGGTGATGCGTGCATAGATATATGACGCCTTATTGGCAGGGATCCTGGGCTTGCTTGCTTCGCTGTAGTTTTTCCACTTGATTTTGCCGTCTGTTACCGCGCCCTCCAGATCCGACGTCGAATAATATGCATCATCCGCCGTGGCATATTCGATCTTGCTGATGCCGACCTTTTTGTTCTCGGCCGTGATCACTATTTCCTCGAGCTCGCGGCTCATAAATACGGTATCGGTGGTTCCGGCTATCCCGTTGGACTTATATTCGCCCACTGCGATCGTGCCGGTGGATGTGCCGGTGGGTTTTTCACCCTCCACTATGGTGATCCCGGTGATGAGCTTCTTCTCAGGTTTCCCCGTGAGATTATTCTTGTCCAGGAAATACAGATAGAAGCTCTGGTCAGCACCGATTGTGGTATGCGGATATTTTTCCTTAAACGGCCCGCTTTCCGAAGTTCCTATCAAAAAGCCGTCAGCCGATATATCAACCTTGTTTATGTAGCTGGATGCTTTTTGTGTCTTTCCGTCGTACTTGATAGGAAAATCATCTGTTATGGTGATCCCGGTGATGAGCTTCTTTGTGGGGGCTCCCGTAAGGTTATTCTTGTCCATGAAATAAAGATAGAAGCTCTGGTCACTGCCAATCGTCTTACGGGTATATTTTTCGTTGAAAGGGCCTTCCGCCGTCTCGCTTATCAAATACCCACCGGCTGTTATGTCAACCTTATTTATGTAACTGGACTCCTTTTGTTCCTTTCCGTCATACTTGATAGCTATACCGTTTACAGTAAGGTCTTTTATGGTCTTTTTTATAATAACACCGTTTTTTTGAAAATATAACGGCACATCATTAGTCCCGACTTCAGTGTACGTTACGGAACTGCTAAATTTCCCCTCGGGGTATAAGCTCACCAAATACCCGTCAGTACCGGATGAAAGCACAACCTTCTCCTCATAGGAATTAGCCTGAGATGCCACATTGTCAAATTTAACGGTAACATCATCCGGGGCTACCGTCATTGTGCGTTCGCCTGTGAAATTCCCCTTTCCGGTAAACTTAACTTCAAATTTTTTTCCTGCCTCAGGATATACATAATCTATAGGATCACCGACATAACTATAAGTAAAATCAGTGTCGAACTTCAAATTATATGTTTTGGAGCCAATATACGAAACAAAACCATCTTTATATAATTCTTTATCAAAAGTTTCAAATGGTATTTCGTTAGTTGCATTTACTTTGAAAGTGCATTCATTGATTTGCCGTGGACTTATCGTTACCTTATAGACAGGGCCGGAATCTGCCTCCTCTGTAGAAAAATATCCCGAAGACAATGCTGCATGATACATTATATAGACTCCAAGATTATATGTACCGGCATCCGTTAACTGAATCGTACCGGGATATGTGCCACCGCCACCGCTGTACAAACCTCCAGTTTCCAGGACAAAATTGTCCTTTTCGAGAAAATCATAATGATTTTTATAAAAAACGGCTTTAATATAATCACTTAAATGCCAGCCATTACCTAAATCCGTGCTTGGGCTTGGCTGCTTCAGTGTTCCGGTATTCATGACATCAACCGGATACCCGGTGTAAGTCGCATCATTGCAAGTTGGTAATACACTATATAATTTTCTAAAATTTTCAGGCAAACTAGACGAAGCCGGAGTCCCAAGCAGATTCCTGGTACCGGTAAAGTTCATAATCCTTCGCGATAAGCCTGCATTATCCTGCGTGGTCTGCTTATATCCGCATTTCGTGCACACACCGGTTGCATCGTAGGTACATTCCTCACGGTCAACTGTCCGGGATTCACCGCATGCGCAGGTATATGCAGCCTGATGTGTGCCGTCTCCGTTGCTGACACATCCGATGAGGATCCAATCATGCTCCTCGGGGATCGTCGAGCCGCACTCTTCAACCTCGCATACACGGTAATGCTGACTCTCATTATAAGGCGCATATCCAGTATATCTGCATGACGCATATTCGGTTTTATCTGCTCCGCAAACAGAGCACTGATAATACACCGCATGCTGGCCGGCTCCGTCGTAGGAACCGTATCCGATGATCACATAATTATGGTCACCGCCGTTTGTGCACAGTCCCTGCCCGGTCACAACGCCTCCGGTCGTATCACCGCCTCCGGTCGTATCATCAGTGCTCGTGCCGGTTCCTGCCGCAGTCCCGCTCGTTCCTTCCGTGCTTCCGCCTCCGGT
>CAMONC010000042.1 GCA_946620235.1 uncultured Lachnospiraceae bacterium
GCGATCAGTATGTTGAAAAATCTCATTCCTTCCTTGGCAACAGGGTTGTCGATCCAGTCATATAACGGTTTTACGTGAGGCTGTATGAGGCTGACCACAAAATACACCACAATGACAAACGCCGAAAGGCTGATCGCATATGCAATATGCTTGCTCCTGTTAGCCAGAGAATTGGCCAGATAAAACGCAGCCGGTATCAACGCGATCGTATAGAGCATAAAACCCCATTCCCATCCCAGCAACAGGGAGGCCAAAGTGGAATGCAGCTCGACCTCGACGAAAAACATGACCATGATGAGTCTGAACTTCTTACGATTTGTAAGGATTATACCCATAAAGCAATACAGGTAGACAACAAATACATTGTAGTAACACAGTACATTTGCTCCAATAACACCCATCACGATACAGAAGATCAGATGAATGAACGCAGCTGCCAGACACATAATGCGATACTTACTGGAATTATCAATAAGCTGCTTGCCTGACAGAACCTGCCTTATGGTATGAAAGATAAGTTCTAAACTTTTCAAATCAAAATCCTTTATAACGTAGAGTATCCGAAGCCGTTACATATAGCGTCAACGGCCGTTCCCGCCTTGCACAGAGGGCAGTTATCGGGGCTGTAGCTTGCATAATCCGGCAGATCCTTGGTCGAGTACAGTGCCCTGATCGGAATATTGTCAACCTGGGTCGCTACGGAGAAGATAGCCGATATCCCGGCAACCTGTCCACCGTAATAAGCTACGGATCGCATGGCACTCCTGAGTGTTCCGCCTGTAGTAGCGGAATCAATGAGGATCAGAACCTTACGGTTTTTGATCATATGCTCGTTATTCTCACGGAACATCATCTGTCCTACGGTATTATACTCCGGACTTGTGATATACATGGTGTGATGGGAATTGGCATTTACTATACCGATCTTGGTCAGTTTGTTTGCCAAATAAGCCGCAACGACTTCCATGCCGTTCAATACCATAATGGTATCTATCTGGTCGGAAGACAGATACATCTCGGCAAGTTCCTCGCCGGTAGCCCTGGCTTCACGCTGTCTGGCTTTCATATCGCTCAGGTCCATGTAATAGTTTACATGTGAATGAGGAGTGATGAAATGTCCGGGGATATACCTGAGGACTACATCCTTGTTTCTGGAATAATCGATCTTCTTATAAGTCTGCATATATTACTCATCCTTTCTATATTCGTTAAGAACTTCTCTGACCTCATCCTCGGCATTTAAAAATGCCTGAGCAACATAGGGATCAAAGTGTGTTCCCCTTCCCTCTTCTATGATACCGAACGCTTTCTCGGGAGGCATACCATCCTTGTAGCTTCGTTTGGACACCAGAGCATCAAATACATCGGCAACAGCCATGATACGTGCGGACAGCGGTATCTCTTCACCCGAAATGCCGTGAGGATATCCCTTGCCGTTCCACTTCTCGTGATGATACTCCGCAAGTTCCTTCGCCGTATCCAGATAGCCGGCCTCGGGCACTGTCTCAATAACACGCTGAATGATCTCACTGCCTGCAGTGGTATGTGACTTCATCTGATCAAACTCATCATCCGTCAGCTTGCCCGGTTTATTGAGTATGGAATCGGATACGCTTATCTTGCCGATGTCATGCAGAGGAGCCGACTTGACCACATCACTCATGAACTCGGGGGTAAGCACATCAGTATAAATGCCCTCTTTGCACAGTTCGTTCATGATGATACGGGTATATATGGCTGTCTTGCGTACATGGTCGCCCGTATTCTTATCCCTGCTCTCAACCATATCAGCCAGAACAAGGATCAGGCTGTCCTGCATGCGGCGTATCGTGGCGTCCTTGTCATTCAGCTCATTGACATAGGTCACACTGTCCTCGGTCATCTTGGAAAATGCGCGGTACAGATTCTCGATCTCATCACCCGTACTGATCTGCAGTTCCTTGATATGTTCCACACTGTTCTCGGACATATCCTCAATGTGATATGCAAAATCGGTGGCAGCCATGGCCATCGTATTTACCGGGAATATCAGATTATACCTGATAACCCACAGACCGATCGCGAGAACCAGTATGAAAATGCCGATGAACAGAGATATCTGCTTCGCGAGGAATGAATACCCGTTGAGTCTGAGCTGATCCATCGAGATATCCACGCAGGCATATGCCTGACATACTCCGTCCACATCATATATGGGCTGGTATACGGTCAGCAACCAGCCGAAAGTATCATCCGTGATGATCGGGTCAATCTCCTTGCCTGCCAGAAGGGCATCTATATACGGAGCAAAAGAATCGTCAAACGGAATGATGTCACCGGCCAATGCTCCCTGAACATCGGGGGTATCCAGGTCAAATACAACCTGACAGCCCTCGGGAACGATCCGATAAACATAAATATACTCTATATCTTTGGAACTGCTGCGAAGGGCATAGAGACTGTTCTCTGTCCGAACATATCCTATCGCAGCATAACCCTTATCAATATAATCATCGATACGGAAGGGCTCCACGACTCCGGCAGCCGTAGCAGCCACACCTTTGGCCAGTGCAATATGATTATCTATGCTGTCATCCATATACAGCTTGTATCCGATGCCTGTCGAAGCTATGGCCACAATCAAAAGTGCTCCGGTAATAAGCCCCAGCATTTTGGTACGTATCGAGGCGGAACGGTTATCACTTACACCGGCCGCTCTCTCGTCGTGAACATTCAAAGGCTTCTGCTGCCATCCGTTCAACTGGAAGATATCTTTGACCCTGGCGGGCAACAGATAATAGATCGGCAGGATCACGATCATGTTCACGGTCTTATCTGCCAGATCCAGCAGAAAATCACCTGCAAACTGCGCCTGGAAAAGAGAAAACTTCCCGCTCTCATACAGGGATTTCACAAAACCTATGCTGATGCCTTCAGCGGCAAACCCATAGAGAAACCAGGTCAGGATCGCTCCCAGTCCTCCACCGATAAGAGCACACAGAAATGTAAGAGAAATGACACCCCATATCTTCTTCAGCCAACCGCGTTCTGCATAAAAAGCAGTCACAACAGCCATGATCACGCTGAGACATTCATAATAGATCGCACTCTGATCCGCATATGCCTTGATATAGTTACTCACAAAACCAACGACGATGCCCGGCAGATATCCGCCAATGGCTGCCACCAGAAGCGTGCCTATCGTATCCAGATACATGGGAAGTTGTAATTCGCTTGCGACAGCCGCACCCGTCAGATTCAGTATCCAACCGAACAGGCAGAGCAGAACGACCCATTTGAAATTCTCTCTTTTTTTGACCTTGAAGTTCACGGCATCCATATCAATTTATTATATCACTTTCTGCGTCTGCGGTACAGTTCAGTGGCACCGGTCAGAAGCGCTGAATAAAACGTTGCGAACCCGTATACCATATATCTGGAGATGCACATGATGATCATGGCGGTTCCGAATGCGTTCCCCAGTATAAGTAACAGACTCAGTGCTATCATTATTGCTCCCGGGCTTCGCTTATCCTCCCTGAAAAGAAGGATCATCAGGCAAATGGCTACCGCATACAGAACCGCGGCGATCACGTAGCCGACGGTCGAACATACCGATATGCTTCTGACCAAACCGCGCAGTCCCATGATCAGCATATCCGGTATCCATCTGCCGATACATGCCGGAAATAGTATCGGGATCAACTGCGAACAATACTCTTCGGCTATAATGTTGTAATCTATATAATCATGTATTCCGGTGGCTTCGATCACATCGCGCAGTCCGTATTCTATAACATCAAACTTGACGCGGTCATGCATTTCCTCAAGATATACCGCTCTGTCAGCAGCCGAATCTCCGGCATACAGATAAGAATAACCGTATGCATCCATCTGATCATACAGTACGTAAAATATCCCTTTCAGTTCATCATCCTCTATCCTCTCACCGGCAGCCCGGTCCGTAGCATAGAAGATATTTGCCAAAGCGGTCTGCTTCGTGAATTCATTGCCCACATATCGATCATTGAACCTGAGATTATAGCTTTTGGTGGCCACATCTCTGACCGCAAACGAACCGATAAAAGCTGCAATGATCAGGAGAACACCGATAATTTTCTTCCGGGGTATATATACTGCCAATGCAACTATGAGCCAGGCAACCAGTAAAATGATCAGATTGCTTCTGGTAAGAGAGATAACGATCGCAAGAAACAGTGCTGCTATCGTATCACCTGTCTTTCTTCCGATAAGCATCTTATGCATTCTGACGAAAAAGCCAAGAAACATCGGCATTGCGATCGATTCGCTCATTATGCCGACCGAAAGATTAATATGCATATGCGAAACGAAAGGCGTAACTATATAAGGAGCCATCACAATAACGCCGATCAGATATGTTCCGGGTGCCTTAAATCCCGCCGTATCGGAAATGTACAGGATGAAATCATAAGAAGCAAATATCACCATGATCGTCTGAAGCACTCCTGCCGCAGTCATCCACCGGTCGCCGAACAGACTCCTGATCAGATACAGGAACACCGGATATACAGGCTCTCTGCGTACATGCATGGTGATATACTGATCGGAATCATTATATACACCCACTCCGAACTTAATGAGTATACCGAAGAAAAAAGCACATAAAACAATAAATATGATCACATGAGTTGCAGCTTTTGCTCTGTCGTTTTTACCCATGTGTCACACCCATTTCTCTGTGAGCTTTTTCTTTCTCCTCATACATGGAAACATCAGCCATCCTGATGTAATCCTCTATACCACCGTCGGAATCCGGGGTAACCGTATAGTCTCCGGCGCTCGCGGATAATCTGAAAGTCAGATGTTCTCTCTCGGATATTTCTTTCAGCGCCGATCTGAATCTTTCCCTGTACTTCTCTATGGTGACAGAACCGTCATGAGGGCCTACCGCAACGAATTCGTCTCCTCCGAACCGTCCCATTATCCATCCTTCGGGCAATGATTTCCTGATAGCCTCGGCCGTGGCTTTGATAGCCATATCTCCGTTCACATGACCGTACACATCATTGATCGTCTTCATGCAGTCAATATCGGTAAAGATGAGCATCGCATTGCGCCCGTCTTTTTTTTCGGATTCAAGAAACTTAAACAGAACATCCTCACAACCGGTACGATTGTACATGCCGGTCAGAAAGTCAGTCATATATATGTTCTTCAGCTTGCGGTTGTTTTCCTGGGAAAACGAATACTGTCTGACATTTTCAAGCAGCGTGTTTATATTGTTTATCAGTTTCTTGAAACAGAGGTCATATAGTACCTCGGGCTTGTTCTTAACGGCAAGATAACCGATATTATGATCCAGATTAGAAAGCGGAGTGATCACATATATGTTCGACCTGCCCTCTTCGTGGCGGTATCCGGGATAAACCTCGGATACTGGGAACTCGCGCTGCGGCAGCGGTTCTCCGCTCTCTCTCTCAAAAAGCACCAGCATGTTTTCATCATATGAGGTCTCGGGTTCATACTCATCATCGTTTTTCTCAAAGAACTGATGCTGAGTGCATATACAATAGTTTCCGCCCAGATAATCCTTCAGTTCTATCACCTCGGAAGCATTATCATGAAATGCTTTCAGGGATTCGATCCTGGACATTGACACCCTTATCTCCTGGAATTGAAACTCCACCATGTCTCCGACCGTTGCATCCCTGTACTGATTTCTGATGGTATCCAGTCTGTATTTCAGCGATTCGGGTTCCGGTGTGCATCCGCAGCTCTCGGACGGTATAAACCGTGAGTCATAAACGATCCCGTAATCCGGATCCCACTTATCCATCAGCTGTTTAAGAACATCATAAACATTCTCCCCCATCTTATTCCATTGCCTGGACACGGTGGCGATCATCGGATATGTAGTCTGACCTTCGCGGATATGGTCAAACCCGGTCACTATCACATCGTCAGGGACACTGTAACCGCGTTCGTACAGTTTATAGATCACGCCCAAAGCCATTAAATCATTGGCACAGACAAAGGCATCCGGAAGTTTTTCTCCTTTTTCAAACCACTCATCCATGCACAGTGTCGTCTGAAAGAACTCAAAGTTTCCCTGAAGGACGCCGCACAGTTTAAGACCATGTTTCTTAAGCGTATCCTCCAGAGCCTTCTGACGGATATTACTCTCCTCATTATCGGTAATGCCCTTAAAAAAGATCACATCCCGAACGTCGTGCTCATCTATAAGATGATCGGACAGTTCCTGCATGCCTTTATAATTATCAGTCCCCAGATAAGCAACACCGGGGAGCCTGACTTCGGTACTGATGACGGGGACATTTGAATTCCTGAACAGTTTCAGTATCGCATCAGGTTCATCCGAAGCACTGTAAGTATTGGCCAGAATGATGACTCCGTCATAATCGGAAGGATCCGGCAAACTGTACAGGTTCAATTTGGTGCTTCTGCGTGCTCCGCTTTCGCCCCACAGGATATAGGATGTATAGATGAACAGATCAACACCGTCAAGTCCGGCTTTCTTGCGAATGCCCTCGACAATGTTGCTGATATATTCCGAGCTCCATCCGTTTGTAAAGATAGCGATCCTTTGTTTTTTCATGTGACTGATTATATCACCTCTATTAATCTGATGTCTGCTATACGTCCGAATACCGGCGGTGAAGACATAAGCATACCCACCCGGATATTTCCGGCCTCGAGCTCGACCGGATCCATGCTGTAAGTTTCAAACCTCAGATCCGAAGGATAGATCTGTTTCTCATACATTTTTTCCCCGTTACAGGTGATGGATTTCAGAAACATGCGTATATCAACACCTGTAGTGTTGGTCCCGCGATAGCTGACGGAGAGAATGTAGAGACCTTTCTTCGGTATACGCAGCTCTCTGCACAGTTCGAATGTGAAATTAGTCTGTGATGTCAGATATACTTCACTGTTCTCACATATCACGGTAACGGAATCCGGAGATTTGGACAGCCACCATCCATTCAGTTCGCCTGAAAAATCTCCATTGGGGATCAGGTTCGTACCGGCAGGAGGTATCCGGGAATCATCATATTCATAGAGTTTCTCGATATATGCATCGATATCTTCGATCGGCGGTTTCTCCGGATCAAATTCCCTGAACGCCTCAAAAGAAGGAAGTGCTTCATGAGCAGTATTGAGCATGCCCATATTCTCGTCCCAGCTGCCGAAATCCATATCCGTGATGCACAAAGGTTCCCAATAATACACCCCGGTATCGCGTCCGTCCGATACTTCCGCCGCGATCTGCATCACAAGTTCCAATGCTTTCTTTTGTTCTTCAATACCGGCAGGCAATCCTGCGGAATGCATCATATCCTCGGAGACGTGTTCACCTTCGCAATGCCTCCATGGATGAGCTGTTTCAACCACATATACCGGCAGGTCGTAGCGGTCTATCAGCTGAGTCATGGAATCCTTCAGATCGGCAAAAGTGCCGTGCCAGAATGAGTAAAAGCTTACGCCGATCGCATCGATCCGATCCATTCCGGCGGCGAACATCGCATCAAACCATTCTCGCAGGTAATAGAACCGTCCGCCCTGATCGAGATGGATCATTATCTGTATATCTCCGGACAGGTTTCTGACCGCTTTTATACCGGCATTTACAAGTTTTGCCAAAGATGCATAGTCCGGTACGGCTCCGTCCGGAAACAGCATACCGCTCCTGATCTCATTTCCAATCTGTACCATATCAGGCAATGCATCAACCTTTGATAACTCTACAAGCACATGATTCGTATAATCATATACCGCCTGAACCAGTTCATCAAAAGTCAGATCCTTCCAGGCTTCAGGTTTACGCTGTTGTCCCGGGTCAGCCCAGTAGTCCGAATAATGGAAATCCAGAACAAAATGCAACCCCGCCGATTTGATCCGTTCGGCCATTTTAAGTGTATGCCCAAGATCACAGTACCCACCCGATTCGGGTACATTTCCCGGCTCATTCCATATCCTGAGCCTGACGGAATTAACTCCGTTTTCGGTCAGCAGCTCTATCGGATCCTTTTCATTTCCGTCTGAATCATAGAACCTGCACCCCCTGTCTTCGCGTTCGGGCAGATTGGATATATCCATGCCTTTCTTGAAGTATTTACCGCTGTCATGAGGGTCAGGACTCAGATCGGGCTTGGGGATCTGTCCTGCCGAGAACAACCTTGACAGCAGAGACCCCTTTCTCTCTTTCTTAACTTCATACATGTGCTGATCGGCCATGACCAGATATTCATCCAGAGTACGATCCGACTTCGGATCGGTCATGATATATCCACTGCTCATCTCTATATGTCTTGCTTCCAGCTGTCTGTCAACATGGTATATGAATCGTTCGACTTTCTCCCTGTATGCATACGGCATGAATACCACAAACTCGTCTCCACCGAATCGGTATGCGTACGAATCTTTCGGTTTAGCCTGCCTGATGGTATGGGCTATCATGATCAGAACTCTGTCGCCGAAGTCATGCCCGTATGTGTCATTGATCTTCTTGAAATAATCCACATCAAAGAAAACCATCGCGCATACGGTATCATCACTCTTATATCTGTCGAATCTGGGTTCGATCATTTCGTTGTACGTGATACGGTTAAACAGTCCCGTCAGAACATCCCTGTTATACAGATTCCTCATCTCCTCGGCCGCATTAGCCAGCTGAGTCTGTCTGTACAGGTTCTGAAGACGCTCTATGAACGTGTTATGGACATCATAAAAGAACGGATTATTATACAGAAATACGGGCTCGAGCAACGTCGTGGCACCGACTATCTCGTCCCTGAAATGGATCGGGAAAAACACGTAGCTGCGTGATCTCTTTGCAGATCTCAGATAATCAAGCAGATCATCATAATCCCTGACGGAATATATCTTCTCCCCATTATCGCATCCGTATACGACCTTCATACGGTTTCTGTCGATACCCTGAACCGACAGTCTGCCGTCCGGTCTGGCTTCAAGAAGAGTCTTGTCGACCCATATGAACATGCCGGAGCAGTCCAGAGTGCTCACATAATCGGCGAAGCTTTCAAACAGTCCGTCCATGTTTTTACATTCGGCGAATCTGTTCTCAAGCTCCAGAATGTTTTCTTCATGTCTGTCACGCTCTACACCCCAGTCTATCTGCCACTTGGCGAACAGCCTGTAGTCCACATCTCCGGTGTTGCTGCACCCGCAGCTCTCCGCAGGCACTATCTTGCTGCTCACATATGAGAACACATCCACAGCTTCGCCGTCCATGAGTCGAAGTAATATATCCAAAGCTCTGCTTCCCAGAATCCCCCGGTTATGATTGACAGTAGCGATCTGAGGTCTGTAATATGCCGCTTTATCAAGGTTATCAAAACCGGTGACTTTGAAGTCCCCGGGGATCCTGATCCCGCGGCGTTCCGCTTCGGCGCATATGCCTGCAGCTATATTGTCATTGGCACATATGAAAACATCCGGCAGCTCGCGTCCGGACGCAAGCCACTCAGTCAGATACCTGACACCGGTGTCATAATCATAATCGCCGAACATGTAATTATCTTCGGACAGCGGGAGCCCGTAATCCCTGTGAGCTTCACAGAATGCCTCAAAACGCTGTCTGTTCTCGTAATTATTCTCAGGGCCTCCTGCATATACCATCCGTCTGCAACCGTGATAATGGTACATATGATCGACCATCCCCCGCATCAGACCTTTGTTATCATTTCCCACATAGTGGAAGCCTTCCACAAAATACGATATGCTGACGACCGGTGCAGATTGACTTTTAAGTTTGCTTACCACCGAATCGATCACAGCAGGGTCCGTGGTATTGGTGCAGTCAAATATGAAGCCGTCATACGAATCGTAATCGGGCAGTTCATACAACCCGTATTCTCCCCGGTTATACTTCGCATCATGGCTGAGATTGCCGTTTGTATTGAAAGTGTACAGACATATATCGAGTCCCAGTTCCCCGGCACGGTTGATGATACCGTCAACCCATGCATAGGTTATATACCGTCTCCATCCGTCTGTTATCAGTGCTATCTTCTTCATCACGATGTCCTCAGTACCATGGCTTCATAAGGGTAGGTAACAAAGGCAGGCCGGTTCAGTTCGTAATCTTTACCCTGTTCTCTTTCGTTCGGGTAATTGGTCAGCATCAGTTTAACTGTGGCACCTCTGTATTGCTTGGGTATGATACAGGGCATCTTTTCCCTGCAAAATGAGCATATGATCAGATATTCCTCACCATCCAGTCTCCTGGAATAGATGTAGAAGTTCGGATCATTGGCTCTGAACTCCCGGTATGTTCCGAAGAGCAGTGCCGCACTCGAACTGCGCAATTTCACACATGACCTGTAGAAGTTGAGAATACTGTCACTCTCCGTCTCCTGCAGGCTTACATTTATATGCTTATAGTTCGGATTGACTCCAAACCACGGTTCAACATCGGAGAAGCCGGCGTATTCGCTGTCATCCCACTGCATGGGAGTACGCGAGGAATCACGGCTTGACAGATGTATACGGTGAAGTCTGGACTGTTCATCATCCTTCAAATGGTACGAATAATAATTATTCTTCGATGAGACATCCTTATACAGGTCAATGGACATCAGACGGATATTCGTCATGCCTATCTCCTGTCCCTGATAGATAAACGGAGTTCCTTTCAGAAACAGATATGCCGCTGCCAAAGCTGTACCGCTCTCACGATGATGTTTCTCGCTACCATACCTACTCAGGACACGCGGATGATCATGATTCTCCAGATACAGAGTATTCCACGCCTTACCCTCCAGCGAATACTGCCATTTGGACAGGGCTTTCTTCAGTCTGACCAGTTTGAACGGAAGATGTACATATTCGGTGAAAAGACAGTCCGCCGTCATGTGATCGAAAGAAAACATCATATCCAGCGATTTGCTCCTGCCCGTCAGATACTTGAGTGCCGATCCCACGGTCGTCATCGGTCCTTCGCCGATCTGCACCGCGTTAAACTCGTTGCATACATCACGGAATTCCTTCATATACTCGTGTATATGAGGTCCATCCTTGTAGTATTTCATCTCATCCAGGATCGGTATGATACCTATCCTGTTCGGAAGCCCCTCCTTCTTGGAAATGAAATTTATGACATCCTCACGGAACCCGTCAACGCCCATCTCCAGCCAGAACCTGAGGATCTTCTTGACTTCCTCTCTGACGGCCGGATTGTCCATGTTCAGATCAGGCTGTTTTCTGGCGAACAGATGCAGATAATATTGTCCGCGCATCTCATCGTATTCCCAGGCTTTGCCCTCCAGGACCGAACTCCAGTTATTGGGTTTATCACGCCAGATGTAATAATCGCTGTACGGATTATCCCGACCTTTCCTGCTCTCCTTAAACCACCTGTGCTCATCGGATGTGTGATTGATCACGAGATCCATGATGACTCTCATGCCCAGCTCATGCGCACGGTCAAGCACACGTTTAAACTGATCCAGATCACCGTAGTCAGGATGTATATTGCAGTAATCGGATATATCATATCCGTAATCAGCATTCGGTGACGGGTACAGAGGATTAAACCATATAGCGGTAACTCCCAGAGATCTGACATATTCGAGCTTGTCATAGACACCGTAGAGATCGCCTATACCGTCTCCGTTGCCGTCACAGAAGCTCCTTACCCAGATCTGATAGAATACCGCAGTTTTATACCAATCCCTGGAATCACTCATTGTTTGACATCATGCCTTCATATAATCTGGTCAGATCATTTGCTATAGTTTCCTTGATATTTCGGGGAACGCTTATGATCTTATTAAGTCCTTCCGCCACATCTGCCGCAGTTTTAATGAGCAGATCGGATTTATGCATGCGACGGCGTCTGATGGTACCGTCAGCCACAAGATCCCTGATGATCTCATATCTGTCATAAGCTCTGCCCACGGAATCTTCCCACGAGATATAGATTTCTTTCATCGCATTCTTGCCGACCTGATGTACGCAATCCATATCACGACACACTTCACGTAAAAGTGAAGCCATAGCTTCAGGAGTCTCATCTATCAGATATCCGTTACGTGCATGCGTTATACCTTCCGCAGCACACGAGCCCTCGATGAGCACGCTTGCCAGTCCGCATGCAGCTGCCTCACGTACTACTATCCCGTTGGTATCATAAGTGGAAGGAAATAGGAACAGATCGGCCCGCGTGTTTATCGCTCGCAAAACCTCCCTGTCATGTACGGGACCGGTAAAAAGAACCTTAGATGAAATACCGTATTCTTCAGCCTTTTCTTTGAGACCGTCCGCATCCGCTCCGCCTCCGACGAAAACCATTCGGAAATCCATACCGCCCTCATCAAGTATTTTCATGGCATCCATGATCAGCGGAAGTCCCTTATAGTTCATCAGTCTGCCTACGAACAGAAACATCGGCACATTTTCCGGAAGATCGTAGCCGGCCACTGCTGACCTGACCTGCTCGGGTGTAGACATACCGCAGGGAAAATCCACGCCATTGGTCATCACGTGATACTCCCCTTCATACCCCAGAGAGCGCAGATTGAGTCCCGCTCCCTCCGATACGACCCATACTTCATCACACGCCGATATATTACTGATCATCGCACGTATGGTTTCTTTCTTAAGAAACCCTTCTCCGACCGCACGCTCTATATCCACATCGAACTTGGTATGATAGGTAAAGACGACCGGAGCCCCGGTTTCATACTGCAGTATCCTCGCCATCAGGGTTGATGCGGCAGGACAATGTGTATGAATTATATCCGGACCGAACTCCGCTATCTCATTGATCTCTTTGACGGATAATGAATAACCGGTCCTGTATCCGTTCACCAGGCGGGAAGTATCTATACTGGGATAGTCAAGCACTCTGTACGGATAACCCGAATAGTCAGCATCAGGGTAACGCGGGGTTGCAACGACTACTTCACTGTCCTCCCTCTCCTGGATGATACGGGCATAGTTCATGACCGTATTGGCCACGCCATCTATGACAGGCGGAAAAGAATCATTCAGCAGGCATACATTCAATGTTCATCATCGATGGACGTTTTTATGATCTCATCCATCTTTTCCTCCATTTTCTCTATTTCTTTTTTGCGTTTGGGATACGTCATCAAATCCAGACCCAGGAAATACAACCCGGCAAGAAACAAAAACAACGACAAAAATGTACTGAAGGTCCCGGATACACCAAGCGCGGGCAGCGCTTTATATACGGCAGCGGCGCTGCCGATAAGACTCACGGTCGTCCTCACGAAGGACAGATGAGTTTGCTCAACGGAGAGCTTACTGTTCTTAAATGCCAATGTAGTCCTGAGGACAGAAAGATCAGTCCTCTCATGGGACAGAATGGTCCTCTCCTGAGCAAGTTCCTGTTCGAGATTCCTGATCTCATAATCCGCTATATCAACTTCAATACTGCTTTTATCTGTCATATACCTTTCCCTGTATGTCACTGTGCACTTCTGACGTCGATGTAATAATCATCTACATCATAAGCGGACTTTACCATGTTTTTGATCAGTAGCTCGGCATTGCTGTCTGCACGTTCAAGCACACCTTTCTCGATCGCATCCGCCTTGGCAGCTTCCAACATTTCATCCAGCGAATCGTTATAATCACTGATGTGGATCGGATTGAACACGCTGTTCTTTTCGTCATATACCTCAAACGTGTCCGGATCGATGCTGCAATCAAGTATCTGCGAAGCAGGCAGTTTCACGGTTATGGTTTTTTTCAGATCATCCTTTTCAACCTCGATCGCGGTAAAATCAATACCTGCCTTCACCATACCGTCATAGCTGTATACAAATCTGGATGTGGTAAACGGCACCTTGAATCCCTTGATGTTCTTACTGCTGTCATAGGTCTCCACTCTCGTAAAGTAATACTCCTCGGTGGCCAGCTCCCCTATATCATTAAGACCGTCGCGTATGGTATCTCCGGTCAGAGAAACCGTGGTCTCGGTAATCAGACCATGATCGACCGTCTCATTTACATTCATATTGAGGTATTTGTTCTTAGCATAATAAAAGACGCACGCGCATACGGTCACAAGCAAAAGAGCAGCGATCAGGATGAGTTTGATCTTTTTGATGGTATTCATTTTCTGTACCCCTCTAGTTACCCGACTGCCCCAGGAGGGAACCGGCTATCGATGATGCCGTATCTATCAGGCTACCGGCTGTATTTAACAGGCTTCCTGCTGCTTCGGATATGGTATTACCGGCAGTTTCAACAACAGTTTCCGCCGTTTCGGCAACCTCGGATGACGGTTTGTCATTCTTTTTCTTCAATTCCTCAATCTCGGCATTCAATTCTTCGATCGTGGCTGTAGAATCCGCCAGCTGAGTGTTACTCTCGGTAAGCTGTGTTGTCAGCGTGTCTTTTTCTTCAAGCAGTTCTTTGGAATATGCCTGTAATTCGGCAATATCGCCGTTTAACTTCTCAACCTCTCCTGCCAGTTCATCTCTCTCGACGACCAGTGCATCCCTCTCGGCAAGCAGCGCATCATAATCCGACTGCGACACACATCCGGTCAAAAAAACAAGGCATATCAGGGTCAGGACCGGAAGCTTTGATCCGTATTTTTTCATCATCGATCCCTCCTGCCGTAAACAGGCAAAAAATAGGCTTTATCAGCGGTTATAAAAGTACGCATGATTGCATCTGTTATCAAGAATAAAGATATCACAAAGAGTGACGCTCAACAACATCATCAAATTTCTATGTGGATGACAAAAGGATCGGAACCGTTGATGTACATGACTGCATAAATAAACGCTCTTAAACTTTGCGAAGCATAAGCCTGACAGTGAATCCGTTATCGTTATAGTATTCCATATCGCCGCCCTGCTTCTGCATATAGAGTTTGACCAGATACAGACCCAGACCATATCCTGACTTATCGGATGAATTAGATCCGCGGTAATACTTCTGGGCTATGAGAGGAAGGTCATCTTCACTCACACCGGGGCCCGAATCACTCACCGTGATCCGGATGAAGCTCGACTTACTTGCGTCCGGCATCATATAATCGGAAATCTCATCGAAGCTTACGATTATATCGGTGCCGGCGTATTTATGTGAGTTACCGACTATATTGTCTATAACCTGCTCCATCCTCTTTTTGTCCATATACACGAGACATTTCGGGATAGGATTCTTTATGATTATATTTCCGTAGTTACGCAGATTGCGGAAGTAATCCTCGATCAGGGATGAGAACTCTTCCTTCGGATCAACTGCCAGCTTCTCCGAATCCTCCATATTGGAATGCATCAGATCGGTCATGATGGAGCTTATCGTATGAGCCTTGTTAGAGATCACCGCGATCTTATCGATCAGTTCTTCCGTATCTTCCTGTTCACGCCTCTCTCCGGGATTCTCCGATTCACGCTTAAGCCGTGCATCCATAAGCTCACATGTGGCCTCTATGACCGCGACCGGAGTCTTGATGTCATGGCTCAGTGATGCCACGAGCTCACGTCTTGCTATCTCAGCCTCCATACGTCGTTTCTGGGAGGATTTAAGTTCCTCTCTCATCAGATCAAAGGCTTCGGTAAAGCCTCCGAAAGGATTGTATCTGCGCATAGGAAGCGACACATCCAGATTGCCCTTTGCAAGTTCGGCCGAGAAATCCGTCAGATCCTTTGTAGGTCTTACGAAGCTCAGGTATATAATAAAAAGAAGAAGATATCCCAGGATCAGGATAGTAAACCACATAAACATGGTTGCCCTGAAGAATCCTTTGCTCAGGTTCTCGTTTCTCTCCTTCAGATCCTGCCACGCAACCTTGCCTGTATATTCACCGTTAACTACGAGATCCAGAACAAAGGCTTCGTTCCTGTAGAGTTCGGCAAGCACAGGGTCGTCTATCTCCTTGGAGAGAACTACGGTACACTTATACTCCTTCTCTATATCCTCTATAGCCCTGCCGGCCGCCAGATCTTCCTCGACTCTGTACAGCAGATCGTTATAATACACGATATTACGTCTCTCAAATCCGGTCATTGAAAGCAGGGTGGTAAAGAGCAGAAGAAAGAAAAGCATCACGACCGTGAACAGTATGACCAGTTTCCTGATACGCATGTCGGTCTTCCTCTATGAATCGGTGCGGAGTTTCAGATAATACCCCGTGCCCCACACGGTCCTTATGAGTGACGGTTCATTCGGATCCGTTTCAAGTTTCTCACGAAGTTTCCTTATATGTACGTTCAGAGTGGAATCGCTGAAGAATACGTCTCCCCACACCTCATCGAACAGTACTTCTTTTTTGACTATGGTGTCATGATGGCTGTACAGACAGCTAAGAAGCGCGTATTCCTTGGCCTTGAGTTCGATCCGTCTTCCATCCAGTATCGCTGACATGGTCCCGGGATCCAGCATAAGATCGACATCCATCGCTTCATCCGCAGCATCAGTGCCCGCAGATGCTCCTCCAGCTCTTGCGGCGCTGTCTGCTGTATGATCGAGGTTCTTCGACTGCTCGAGCCGTTTCAGGTTAACTTTGACCTTGGCCAGAAGTACCGACAGACTGTAGGGTTTCTTGACATAATCATCACCGCCGATGGAAAGCGCTATGAGCACATCGTCATCACTCTGTCTGGCACTGATAAAAAGAATCGGCAGCTGCATATCTTCTCTCAGGCGCTTACACACATCAAAGCCCGATCCATCCCCGAGATTGATGTCCAGCAGGATCAGGTCTGCCGTATTATCCCTGAAGAAATCAAAGCAGGCCTCTGCGCAGGTTACATACTGCGTAGAGACCTCAAACATATTGAAGTATTCGGCCGTGGTCTCGGCAAGTTCGACTTCATCATCGACTATCAGGCAATTGTAGTGCATCACACTTCTCCTCAAAAGAGTATATCACAGGCGATCATTCTTCGGTTATCATCTTTACCGGCTCCAGCGTACGGATACGTCGTCCTATCCATCCACTCGTGAGTAAAGCTATGCCTGCTATCAGAACGATCGCTATCACATACGATCCGGGATTGACATAGAAAGGTGCCTTTCGGAACTCAAATAAGGAAAACAGGATCCTCATAAGTTTT
>CAMONC010000043.1 GCA_946620235.1 uncultured Lachnospiraceae bacterium
GATGGGAAAGTACACTCGCGGCGCATAACACAAATACCAGCGCTTTGCACATCAGACTCCGGGCAATACTTGGTTTATTCGGTTTTCTCTTATCTAAAGAGAACATCTGTCATTCCCTGATTACTTTAATAACGGCTCATTATGTTTTTTGACAAAATCTCAGTTTATAAGTATATTGCGAATAACAGATGACGGAATACCCCCAAAAGTCGGTATTTTGGTAATAACCGATAAAGATATAATGAGGCAGGAGGTTTGTCATATGAGCGAAGGATCTGTAAAGACAGCCATACGGACAGGAAAAGTAAGTAAAACCGCGGAAAAACTGTTCTATTTCAGTATCGTGGCTGCCCTGATAATATCTGCAATCATCATGGGTATAGCAAGATATGATACCGATATAACCGGCGAGGCGGATATGGGTTCCTTCTCCACGCGCAGTTTCAATGAGGGATGGCGTATGGATAATGACTCCATCACCCTCCCTGCTACCGTAGACAGTCATGTATATGATGAAGTTACGATCATAAACACTCTGCCGGATGACATCAGTGACGGTTCGACTCTGATGATCCGGTCATCCATGGAGGATGTATATATCTACGTGGATGGTGACATCCGTACATTCTATTCGACAGATTCGATCAGGGGTATGCCGTACTACATCCCCAGCGCTTATGTGGTTGCGGACCTTGATTCCGCCGATTCGGGTAAAACGGTCAGGATCACTTTTAAGTTTAAGTCCGCCGGTGAACTCAACGAAGTGGTCATCAGTAACGGTAACAATGCCTGGTTTAAGGTGATCAGCGATTCATTGCCAGTGAATCTCATAGCACTGTTCGTTCTGGCCGTGGGCATCATCATAGTGATCGTGACTCTCCTGCTTAACGGCTCCTATCACGTCACCGCACCCAGGAGTCTGGGATTGCTGATGGTAAACGTGGCCCTGTGGGTATTCGGTGAATCCACCTTACGTCAGATCATTTTCCGCCGGGCGACTCTTTCACAGTATTTCTCATATATCAATGTCGAGCTCATCGGCATATTCGTCTGCATGTTCTATGATGAAGTCCAGCGCAGACGGTATCATAAAAGATATCTGGCAGCCGAGATCATCCTGTTCGTTCAGCTGCTGCTCAATATACTCCTGGATGTGACCGGAATCTGCGAACTCTACCGTACACTTCTGATAAGTCATTTATGGGCCGGAGCCGGATTCATCATGATAATCGTCACCCTGATCACCGACGGCAGGAAGCATCAGATCCGCGGTTACAGGATCACTGCCATAGGTATGATCTGCTTCGTAGCAATGGCACTGGTTGAGCTTCTCGGCTTCTATATCAACCGATTCCACCTGTTCGGATCCTCCATCTGTATCGGCCTGCTGCTCCTCATGACCGCGACCATATTACAGACCGTGTCAGACGAAGTACGCGTATTCCATGAACGCGAGGAGGAACAGCTCAGGACAACCATCACTACCATCGAAACCATCGCAAGTGCGATAGACGCAAGAGACGAATACACCGGCGGACACTCCGAACGTGTAGGACTCTATGCGGTCAGGCTGGCCAGGGAAATGGCGCCCGAATATGGTCTGAGCGAGGAACAGATACTCAGGATCCACTACATCGGCCTGATGCACGATATCGGTAAGATAGGGGTTGCCGACTCCGTTCTGAACAAGTCGGGCCGTCTGACAAACGAAGAATTCAGTCTGATGAAGAAGCATCCGGAGATAGGATATGAGATCATGCAGTCTCTGGGCGGCAGCATAGACGGTCTTCTGGACGGTATCAGGTATCACCACGAAAGATATGACGGACACGGCTATCCCGATGGTCTGGCCGGTACCGGTATTCCTCTGATAGCCCGGATACTGGCGCTTGCTGACAGCTTTGATGCCATGACATCCAACCGTGTATATCGCAAGAGGCTTACCGATGAAGAGGTCAGATCAGAGCTTCTCAGATGTTCCGGAACTCAGTTCGATCCTGAACTGACGACAATATTTGTCCGGCTTCTGGATCGCGGCGAACTGAAACTCAACACAGTGGACGGAGTCGCCGCTGATGAAAGCGGACGGGTAATGAAATCCGCCCTGCTTGAGTCCCGCCTTCAGCATGATCTGCTGGCAGATATTGATATCTCCAACCCGTCGCATGTACGTATGCTCTGTTATGTAATGAAGCTTATGGAGAAAAAAGGAAATGAATACACCGTACTATTTACGGGCTTGACTCCCGATGAAAAAGACGGATCCGGTGAGACCTGGGCTTCTGCAAAGAAGACCATAAGTGAGCATATAGGCTCTTATGATGTGAATATAGAGTACACCGGAGAGACTAATATAATTGCTCTGTATGACCGGAACGACTCACAGGTGAATGATTTCATTGCCGGACTTAAGGAAATATCCGGCCGGATCACAACAGATAAGCTCTAGTCTGCTTTAACCGGCAGGATCAGTCATTGATGGCGAGTCCTAAATGTCTTGCTTTCACAGCCAGTTCAAGCCTGCTCTTATATCCGGTCTTCTGCAGCATATTTGAGATATGCATTTTGACTGTGGACGGTTCTATGCTCAGTTTCTCTGCGATCTCTGCGTTCGAAGCACCCGATACCAGTTCTCTTAGTATCTCCACCTCTCTGGATGTAAATTCCGTACTTACGGCATTACCTATGGCTACTTCACTCTGCCGGCCGGGATACACTGTCTCCCCGGACATGACCAGATCCATCATCTCTTTAATGGACTGTTCCTGTACTTCCTTTTGCCAGAAACCCTCGATGCCTATCTCCCGCGCTCTGCTTTCGTATGACAGCTCAGGCATGGATGTAACAACTATGATCTTTATACCGGGTTTGGAACTCTTGATCCTGTCCGCCGCATCAAGTCCGTTCATACTTCCCGGAATGAGCACATCCATCAACACCAGATCGGCATCATGTTTCTCCAGATATTCCATTGCCTGTACAGCCGTGGGGAAAGATGCCTCCAGTTCATATTCCGGGGAACGGTTCACGGTCTCCTCAAAAATCTCTCTGATCATGCGGAAATCCTCCGCGATCACGACTCTATAAGCCATATATCGATTCCTCGCCCTTCCCGGGAAGAATTACAGTCATGATAAACCTTGGTAAAGATGTGATCTCCATACTGCCGCCTGCCTCTTCAACGATATTGCGAAGATTGGTCAGCCCGCCTCTTTCGGTGATCTCACTTTCCGGCGGTCTCCCATCGTTGGTCATCTTCAGGATATACCTGTTATCTTCTTCTGTCACTGTTATGGTTACGACCGTACCGTCAGCATGTTTCAGTGTATTTCCGAGTTGCGTGGATATCGCGGCATCCACCACAGGTATAAGATCCGTCTCTTCCGGAAGCACACCGCGGATATCCAGCCTGATACCCAGTCTGTCCGCCTCTTTGGATATCACATAATACGGCAGTTCCCATTCCTCAGGCTGATCATTGACGAGATGATTGATATTGTCCCTCCAGAAATCCAGCATCTCTTTTTTATCAACACTGTCCGGCACCGTCAGATATCTCTTGGCTATCAATATGCTCTGACCTATATTGTCATGCAGAGACCTTTTCAGCTGAAACAGTTCGCGGTTCATGGTGACGTACTCTATAGTCCCCATGAGAGCCTTCAGCCGGCTGTTTAAGACTTTTGCTCTGTTACACTGCAGCTCCAGCTTACGGGATAATCCGTATTCCCTGCTTATATCCGCTGCTGTCAGTTCATACACCTCATGCCCGTCTATATCAAGAGTGTTTTGTCGTATACTGTAAACTATTTCCTCATTATGGACCAGTTCCGGTGCTTTGTCTGCGAAGTCTTTCGCATTGACTATACTCCGTCCGGTCAATCTGCGGCTGATCTCCTGCATCGATTCATTAACCATAATGGGAGTACCATCGGCCATATAATAACACAGACCGGTCGGTATCCTGTCAAAGGCCTCATTTACGGACAGGCGTGATATATTCTTTTGCTTCCATCCCGAGATATATACAAATGCATATATGCTGAATACGAACAGAAGTACCAGGATCATCACCAGAGCGATCACCGGAAAATCAAAAGAATCTATATCACTTTCCTGATAGTTACACATAAACTGATACAGGATAAAACCAAGCAACGCAGCTGCAACAGTGACTGCAAGCATCAGATTTCTCATTCCTATAATGAGCATTCTGATGATCGCTGCCAAATATATGATCAGGATGACAGTTGTGAATACGAGAAGGATCCCTCTTATGATTTCCGGAAGTAAAGTATATGTCATACCTTCACCTCCAGTCTGATATAGTATGTCTCATCTTCGGATCTGACGGATATTCTTCCGCCGGCCGCAGCTGTCTGCGCCTTCTTCCAGTCGGAGGTTATCCCTTCCGCCGGAGTATCCAGCGCGATATTCATCGTAAACATATCCCCCGGACTCAGTTCCACACTGACAGTACCAAGCTTCGTCCGTACATCTTCGATAGTATCTTCAAAAAGCTCATACGCCAGAAGTGCGGCTTTTGCCGGCAGTTCAGTCTCTTCCTCCGCTTCTATGAGACATACGCATCCGTTGAGACGCAGATAATCAAACGATTCGATTATAGCAAGCTTCAGTTCTGCAGAGGATATGGTCCCCTTCTCATCACCCAGCAGAACAAGATTTCCCATTCTTTTGATATATGCACTCAAAAGAGCAGCATAAACGATGTCGGATCGGAAATCAGCCGTTCCTGTGTCTGCATCCGCGCGGATCAGAAGCTCATTTACCGTTACGGCTCTGCTTTGCACCGCACTTGATATCCTGTTATACAGTCGGTTTTTGGTCTCAAAGCTGACACGCTCCGCACGGACCTCGTTCTCCTGTATTATCAGATCGTTCTCATCCCTGAGTTCTTCGGCTACTTCTTCAAGCTCACGGTTCAGCCGGTTGATCGCGGAGATATCTTCGATCCAGGTGATGTAACCTCCCGAAACAGGCTCTTTGGATATGCGGTGATCATCATCCTGTCCGGTCTGTGACCAGCCGAGTGATGTCTGTACGGGATTCCCGTCTTTATCAAAGATACAGGCATTTATACCTGAGTGTTCAAAGAGCTTTCTGTATCCGTTGTTTGCCGGGATCATGCCGATCTGTATGATGCTCTCAAAAGCCATCATATAAGGAATACACAGCGCTTCATGAAGTTGAAACAGTTTGTATCCCCATACTTTCGGAGCTCCGCCGTAGATCTGGTACCATAGCAATAATATACTGCTGACAGCTATACATATCACCGGTATGTACCACTTACGCCTGGCGGATGACAGGGCACACTTCCTGAAGAGTATGACCAGAATTCCGACGGTAAGTGCTATACGCCATGCCATCAATATATAATAAAAGATCTCGTGCGTATATTCTTTATCCGGGTGAACAGTGATCTTATAGACAAGGCTGTGCAGATTGTTAGTCATGGCAACAGCCGCAAACAACGTACTGATGATGATCAGAATGATCTCAATCCGGCGGACCATACGCCTGCTGCCCACCGGCTCAACATAAAGTGTGGCCGTAAACATGAACAGCGGGAAAAAAGTACGTGGGATCATGTAAGAATACCAGATATACTCCCTGATCATTGTATCTTCAGGGAAATAGGTGTATTTGCACATCCTCAGGAAAAAGAGCAACACCATGAACGCGCAGCTGATGAGGATCCTGACCCGGACCTCTTTATCGACTATGCGGATCCGGATAGTAGCCGCCCACAGAATGATGATCGTCAGATAACAGAAAGCAGAAACGTGATGCAGCAGTTTGATTGGATAGGTATTTGTAGTGGCGTACACACCGATAATAAAAAGTACTGCAAATATGCAGATCATACGTTTATTGGTATAATATAACCTCTTCATTGCTGTCCTTTATAATACTCCGCCACCGTCCGGAGAGCAGGCTTGGCATATATGTCATAGTCCCTGTATTTATCTATATCAGCGGGATCATAGAGATCTACTGTCCATGACCACAGTGCCATACCACGCACGAAGCTGCGGGAAGTACAGGCCTTAAGCATCACTTCATACCATGCCTGCTGCCCGGCCGGGTCGGAAGCACCCGCGATGGACCAGTCATTCGGAACCTTATTCGATCCCTCAGCTGACATACATCCCGTTTCAGCAAAAAAGAACGGTTTACCGAACCGGCGTACGACTGTCTCGATCCTGTCAAGCTGTCTCTCCCAGTCATCTATCGGATAATATCCGCTCGATGAAATCACATCCACCGCATCCCACCAGGTCACATTATGCTCCTGATATTTATCGCAGTTATAGGAAACCGGTCCGTGGTAAACTCCGCGGATATCCGAGATCAGCTGTCTCCACTCCGCTTCACGGTGATCACTCATGACCATCTCGCATCCCGCGATGAACATCTCACAATGCTTCTCTTCGGCAATGCGCGCGAAATGCAGCTGGAAAGCGGTATATGACTTAAACCAGTTACACCACTTCGGCTCACACGGCACGTCTTCATCAAAGAAATGAATATGGGCACGCCATGTCCCGTCCATACAGTTGACCGTGGGTTTGACGGCAACACTTAAGCCCAGAGCATGGGCCTCATCGATGATCTCCTTAAGTTCATCGTCCCTCATCGTCGACGGTGAAGTGAAGTCGATCTCCTCGGAAGTGGCTGTGGCCTGATATGCCGCCGGCACGAAGATCACAAAGTTGGCATGAGTCTGTTCCTTCATGATCCGCAGGCTTTGTTTTGCTTTTTCGGTTGAGATGACCCCCGCCGGTACAAACGGAGCGAAGGTCAGTCCGCAGATATGATCAGGTAGCATTTTACAGATAATGAGCCCTCAACTCCTCACCGGATACGGGTGACAGATAGGCGGGTGCTATATCGAATACGGTTTTCCCTCCGGTCACGCCTTCGGCATTCAGTCTTACGATCGCTCTCGCATAGGCGGTAAGCACGGCTCCGGTAAACTCGGGATTGGAATCAAGCTTCAGTTTATACTCGATCACGTGCTTATTACCATTTGAACCGGTCTCTCCGCTGTATATCACGGATCCCCCGTGAGGAAGTCCGCTGTGATCACGCTTCATTTCCTCTGAGGTAATGAAATGTACGGTAGTATCATAGTCTGCGAAGTAATTCGGCATGGTCTTGATCTCTTCTTCGATCCTTGCCTTATCCGCATCATCGGCCGCTACCACGAAGCACTCTCTGGTGTGCTTTTCTCTGGTGGTGAGTGTGGGATTTGATCCGCTCCTGACCTTATCAACCGCTGCTTCCACGGGTATCGTATACTGACGGGCATCAAGTACGCCTTCTATACGGCGGATCGCATCGGAGTGACCCTGGCTTACGCCCTTTCCCCAGAAAGTATAGTCGTGTCCGCCGGGCAGGATAGATGTCGCATACAGACGGTTTAAGGAGAACATTCCGGGATCCCAGCCGCAGGAGATCAGGCCTATCCGGCCGCCCTTCTTAGCTGCCTCATCCACATTCGCAAAATGTGTCGGGATGTTTGCATGAGTGTCAAAGGAGTCCACAACGTTGTACAGCGCTGCATATTTCGGTGTCATTCCGGGCAGATCGGTCGCACTGCCGCCGCAGATGATGAGAACATCTATATCTTCCAGCCCGGTGTCGAGCTCAGCCGCACTCTTAACGGCCGCTCCGGGAGTAGCTATGGACAGACCCGCGGGATCACGACGGGTATATACCGCCTTGAGCTCTATGTCATCGCATCTTGCGATGGCTGCTTCCACACCTCTGCCCAGATTACCGTAACCTAAGATTCCTGCTTTCATTGATCTCCTCCGTTTGTTTGATCACATCTGATGTCTGACTACCAGATACTCATCACCGTTCTGGAAAAACGGGCACTGCTTAAAACCTTCTCTCATCAGCGCACCGTAATCATCCTCATCCATATCGGCGTCACAGACATACTCCTCCATATCTTCATCATATATATAGAATGCACATTCATCGCACATTATCTATCTCTCCTTTTCTCTCGCAGGCTCATGTACATGATCACACATATGACCACCGACACCATCGAACCGATCGGCGCCGCCCATCCCATCGGATAGAGCGTATCAGGATATCTCACGGAAGTAAAGTATGCGATCGGGATTCTGGCACATACTATCGAGACCAGATTGTGCACGAAGGACAGTTCGGACCGGCTGCGCGCACAGAAGTATCCGCTGAAAACGAAATGCATGCCTGCCGGTATGCAATCCCATACATAAGAACGCATATACTGATCTCCGAGCCGGATCACCGCCGGGTCCGAAGAAAAGAGCCCGACCGCTCCCGCTGCCAGAAACTGAAAAGCGACCGCAAACACAAGTCCGCATCCCGCCGCGATCATCACGGCATCCCACATGGTCCTGCGGGCACGCTCATGTGCCCCTGCTCCGATATTCTGAGCACAGATCGCCGATACGGAGGCAAGAAGCGTCGACGGAACCAGGAAAAGTATGCCGATAAGCTTCTCTACGATGCCGACAGCTGCCGAGTCGTTTAATCCCCTGCGATTGGCAAAGACCGTGATCACTATAAAGGATATCTGGATAAAACCGTCCTGTGCCGATACCGGTATGCCGACGCGGAGTATGTTCGAAACGGTATCCCGGTCAGGCTTAAAGTCCCCTCTCCCGATACCCGCGATCATATCCCTGCGTACTGTGACTGTCAGAGCTATGATCACGCTGAGAGCCTGAGCCAGTGTAGTGCCCAGTGCCGCTCCGGCAGGACCAAGCCTGCACGCACCTATGAATATATAATCCAGGATAATGTTACATACGCACGCGATCGCCACATAATACATCGGACTGCGGGAGTCACCCATACCACGGCAGATCGAACATATGATATTGTACATCACTATGAACGGCACGCCGGCGAAACATATCGACAGATAAGCCCTTGTCCCCCGGACCGCATCATCCGGTGTCGACATGACTCTGACTATCGGTCCGGTCATGATCAGCAATACCGCCGTCAGGACAACGGATATGATCAGAAACAAAGTTACTGTGTTGCCGATCGCCCGG
The DNA here is from genome assembly GCA_946620235.1 of uncultured Lachnospiraceae bacterium. Classification (GTDB taxonomy): domain Bacteria; phylum Bacillota; class Clostridia; order Lachnospirales; family Lachnospiraceae; genus XBB2008. The sequence continues at coordinate 9,090 of CAMONC010000043.1, forward strand.
TTCCTGAGCGGACGGTCGCCGCTCCCCACCGCTCTTCCGATCAGCACGGTTGCTCCCATAGCCAGCCCGACGATCATAACAGTCAGCATATGCATGACCTGACTGCCTATTGATACTGCGGTAGTGCTGCTCGTCGGATCAAACCGGCCGATGATGAACAGGTCAGCCAGTCCATACAGGGTCTGCAGGAGATATGAGAGCAGAAATGGCAAAGAAAACAGGATTATGTTTTTGAGTATGCTGCCCTCAGTCAGATTTTTTTCCATACAGATACTTCCTGATCAGCAGGTGATGACCCAAAACCAGCAGAAGCGTGGGAATTATGGTTCCCCCGAATAAAAGAAGGGTCTTATACAGCGGATCCGTCGTGGTGAAAACAGCTATGACAAAACATATGAGCATTATAACACCGTAGCTTATCCAAAGCAGTCCGTGTCCGGTATTCCATCCGCGCACGCTCTTAAGTTTGGAGGCTAGAGGCGGTGTCTCTCCGGTATAGAACCCTACCGGAGTTTTCTTCTTTATCTGCACTATGCCTATAATGATAAGAACGGCTGAAACCATCCCGCCTATGATCATTGTAAGGATCGATCCGAAATCCATGATGCCTTCCCTTCTATTATCCCGTTGATCACTAAATCCGTTTAACGTTTCTTTCTAATTATAATAACATTTGATATAATTGTGAATGGAAATGCTGACCTGTTTCAATTTAAGAAAGGACTCTGCTATGAAACAAAAGAAAAAACTCAGCCTGCGTATGATGCTCATATTATTCGCCATGGTGCCGATGATCACCGTAGCCGTTGTACTGGCGATCGTTTCATCCAGGATAATGATCAGTAACCTCGAACAGAACACTCTGGAAGAATTAAAGGTGGCTGCTCAGGGGCTACGTGAATACTATGAATACGACATCATCTATGATAACGATCTGGTGGACGGATTCGTTGATTATGAACCGGAGCTCTATATTGATAAGATACATGACACAACCGGCGTTGATCTGACACTGTTCAGGGATAATGTCCGTTTCATGACATCCTTGAGAAATGCAGACGGCTCACGTAATGAAGGAACCACTGCTTCCGATGCGGTATGGGCAGCTGTCAGCAAAGGCGAGGATTACTATTCCGATGACGTGGTAATAGGCGGCAAGGACTACTACGTATACTATATGCCTCTCACAGACGGGCAGAAAGTCTATGGGATGGCATTTTCCGGCATAGAGGCCACCACGATCCAGGCAGCTGAAAGACATATAATCCTGCTGGTAACAGCTATCAGCGCAGTGTTTGTGGTCTTGTTTGTAATCATTTCCCTGCTGCTGGCGGTCAAGGTGGCTAATCCTATCAAGGAAGTGGCCGAAGGGATGCGCAAACTTTCCGAAGGAGATGTAAACGTCCGGATAGATACACATTCCAATATCCTGGAGACCAGCACTCTGATCGATTCCAGTACCAGTCTCACAGATAATCTCTCCGGTATAGTATCGCAGATTCAGGAAGCTATGGATTCCCTGTATGCGATCATAGGGAAGACCACCACTCTCTCGGATGACGCATCCGAATCAACGGTTCAGATATCCGAAGCGATGGGCGGCCTGGCCAACTCTACCGAGATGATGGCCGAATCGGTACAGGATATCAATGCAAATGTGGTCGATATGGGATCGATAGTGGAAGATGCACAGACTACGGTCCGCGGACTTACCGAGAGTTCGAAGAATATGGAAACCGCCAATGCAGATGCTCTGAAGTGCATCAATGAAATCGCCGGCAGCTCCGAGAAATCCGCGATGGCAGTTGAAAACATCACTGAAAGCATCCGGGAGACCAATGATGCGGTCAATAAGATCACCGAAATGGTCAATCTGATCTCAGAGATAGCATCACAGACCAATCTGCTGGCACTCAACGCATCCATCGAGGCAGCACGTGCCGGAGAAGCCGGAAAAGGATTTGCGGTCGTAGCTGATAACATCAAGAATCTGGCTTCCCAGTCAAACGATTCCGCTGACGAGATAAACGTAGTCGTTGGAGAGATCAGTAAACTGTCGAATGTCTGTGTGGAACAGGCCGATTCGGTTAAGAAGTTGATCCTGGATGAGCAGGAAATGCTTAATCAGGCCAAGAGCCAGTTCGATACCCTGGACAATGAGATAGCTGCTTCCGTACAGAATATAGAAACAGTGGAGGGGATCACCGATCAGCTCGGTACCATCAAAGATACGATCGTCAATGCAATATCCGATCTGTCGGCGGTATCCGAGGAAACCAGTGCTACCAATCAGCAGGTTACGGCTTCTACCTCGCTTGTTTCAACTAACGTCAACTCCGTGACATCCAGCATGAACGATATCAACACTCTCGCCGATAAGCTGAAAGATGCTTTAAGTTTCTTCAAGTCATGATACATCCGGATATCCGGTATTTATCAACAGAAAAACAAGGCGGTTCGAATCATCGAACCGCCTTTGATAATGTCTGATAACTGCTATTGACAGAAGACCGGATCACCTATCACTGGAAGAGACTGAGTTTCCTGCGCTCCTCATCCTCCTGACGCTTCTTCTGCATCTCCGTCTGAATATCATTTAAAGTATTCTGCTTCTTAAGCTTCTGGATATACTCACCGTACTCTGTATCACCTGTAGTGCTCTGAGCAGCAGTAGTGTTATAGGTAACGGTGTTGTTGTAATTGATGGCTACATCAAAAGCATTGGTCTGAGCACCCATGGAAGCACGGCCCTTGCTGATCATGTTCATCGCGTTGTCGAGAGTCTTAATGTCAAAGCTCTTCGTTACATCGAAATCAGCGATCCCGAGTGCATCAAGTGTAGCGTTCACGGTCTTAAAGTCGCGCTGTGTGCCGTTCGCATCCGATGCAAGCTGGAATACCTTGCCCTCTTCGTTGTCCAGAAGCGGTACTCCGTTATAATTGGTTCTGTCGGCGATATCAGCGATGCCCTGCTTTAATCCGTTGATCTCTTCCTGAATATATGACTTGTCTTCATTGGAGAGAAGTCCGTTACTTGCCTTAAGTGCAAGCTCACGCATTCTCTGCAGGTTCTCTGTGATCTCAGCCGTAGCACCGTCCGCGATATTAAGTGCATTTTTGGCTGACTGCATATTCTCGGTGCCGGCATTATAACCGCCGATCTGACGCTGCTCCTCCTGAAGGATAGCCATTTCGGATGCACCCTGTGCCGCGGTATTGACTCTGCTTCCGCTTGATAAAGCTGAGTACACATATCCCTGCGAACCGGGACCTATCCCATTTACTCCACTCATATCGTTTCCTCCGAATATATACAACTGTTGAATTAATTCCCCTTTGTGAATTTTAATTATATTAATTTTCTGACAATTTGTCAACTTCTTCGCAGTTTGCTACAATATGTGGCATGAAGAACAGTTCAGTACTTACCTTCACCGGTGATATCGGATTCGATAAATATATGATAGATAAATGGAAGTGTACAGATCTTCTTTCGAAGGAGGTTTCTTCATTTATCGGGGATAGCGACCACGTCATAACAAACGTGGAGGGTCCGCTCTATGACGGCAGCTCGTCTGATCCGGGCGGCAGAGATGCTGCTGCTGCGGCACTCATGCACAGCATGGATCCGGGAGTAAGTCAATTCTTAAGCGGGATCGGATCGGATATCTGGAACATATGCAATAACCACATAATGGATGCCGGTGCCGTCGGCATGGAAAGCACACTTAAACTTGCTGCCGACTGCAATGCACATACTCTCGGTGCAGGTATGAACATCGAGGCCGCATCTGCTCCCGTCATTCTGGAAGAGGCCGGCGGAATAGGAATGATAGGTGTCGGTTATCAACGTGCCTGCAGAAAAGCAGATGACAAAACACCGGGATGTTTCTCCTGGAGTGATGCAGATCTTATAAGAAAACGTATATCTGAGATAAAGGAAACCTGCCGCTGGTGCATCGTAGTCGCCCATGCAGGCGAAGAGTTTACGGCCCTGCCGTCTCCGTATACAAGGGACCGGTACATCTCATTTCTTGATATGGGGGCCGACATCGTTGTGGCTCATCATCCGCATGTCGTCAACAATTACGAGCTCATCGGAGACAAAGCCATATTCTATTCCCTCGGTAATTTCATATTCGACACGGATTATCAACGTAGTCAGATGTACACGGAATACGGCGTGCTGCTTAAGATAAGGTTCACAAGTGAGACTTATTCCTTCGAGCCCCTATGCATAAAGATCGATCGGAACACGGAAACGATCGTTTCCGAAGATATGCTGCCGATATTTACGGATGTGCCGGCCAAGGCTTATGAAGAACTCAAAGGCCTTGCCGCCAGAGTTCTCATAGAGAACACCAAACGCCAGCTTCGCTATATGAAGCCCGGCGAATTTGCAAATGCATCTGAGGATGATTTCGTCCGGAATTTCTATGAACCGCTTAGAAGCGGCCGCGTCCCCGGCGAGACACTCGACATGCAGATCATATATCCCTTATCTTTATCCTACACCGGCGATCCACGCGTACCCGCAGGTATGCAGGGAGTTGTAGATCATATGCTGTCACAGATATCCTGCCTGTCAGACAAATAAAAGGCGGTTCGGAAAACCGAACCGCCTTGATTAACATCATCCCTTAAAGAAACTCATTTCTTCCAGAAGCGTTGATGAAACATCTTTCAAAGACCTTGCGCTCTCCGAAAGAGTCGCTACTGTCGCGGAGAGTTCCTGCATGGAAGCACCTGTCTCCTGGCTTGATGCGGCATTCTCCTCTGATATGCCGGAAAGCGAAGCAATCACGTCAACTACCTCATCCTTGGCACCTACGCAGGCATCGGCATTTCCGGAGATGGCGCTGACACCGTTGGACGTAACTCTGATATCCTCGATCATCCTGTTCACCGCGTCAAAGGTGGACTCTATAACCTCCTGCTGGCGAACATTGTTCTTCTGAACGGTTTCTGCCATGCTTACGGCCGCCTGCGACTCGGTTAGTAATGCCTCCATCTCTGTTCTGATCGTATCCGCCGAATGATTCGAGTCAAGAGCAAGCTTTCCTATTTCTTCCGCTACAACGGCAAATCCGCGTCCTGCCTCTCCTGCTCTGGCTGCCTCTATGGAAGCGTTGAGAGACAAAAGATTCGTCTGACTCGCGATATTTGAGATGGCCTCCACCATTTCATTTATTTTCTCTACGGAATCACTGGTTGCACTAATCTTCTCGGAGATATTATTGATGGCACCGTTCATATCCTCGGAGCTCTTCTTCAGATCCTCGAGGCTCCTGGCCGACTCAGCAGAAGCATCCTGCATACGTACAGCCAGCTGTGAGAGTTCCGATGAGGAATCCTGAACACTGCCCGCTGCATCCTCTATCCTGGTAACACTTAGGGTAGCTGTCTGGAGTTCATCCGCCTGTCTGGTCGCTCCCTCAGCTATCTCCTGAACGGCATTTGATACACCATTGGCGTTATCCGATATCTGAGAGGACATGCTTGCCAGCTCCTGAGATGACTTATCAACCTCTCTGGCACCGTTTATGATCTTACCCACTATCTCCTGCAGTTTATCCACAACACCATTGGTATTATGTATGATTTCTCCGAGTTCATCGGTTCGGTTCTCATAGCCGGTGATCTTCTCAAATGATCCATCCGCCAGGGCTGAAAGAGATTTGTCGACGGAGATGAGGGGCTTCGTGATGGATCTGGAAAACAAATATGCTACCAGTATTCCCGCTATAATAAACACAACACCCAAAACAGCCTGCATCACAGCAACCCTGTACACTGATGCAAGAGCAACCTCCTGAACACGACAGGACGCTACGATCCACTCACTGGTAGGAAGCTTCTCCCAGGAAATGATCCATGTGTCTCCGGCCCAGGGAGCAACATAATCACCGCTTACCTTATCACCTCTTGAATCCGTATAGAATGGATTCTGATCCTGCTTCTCAGGATCCTCTACATTAACTTCTCTGGCAGAGTGTGCTACTATGGTACCCGTTCTGTCGACAATAAGAATCTCCTGTCGATCCTGTAAAACATCGCTTGCAAGCAGGTCATGCAGTACACCGCAGTCATAGTTTCTCTGTACGATACCGAGAATAGTGCTTCCGTCAGAACCATACACCGGAACAGATATGGTTGTAATTGCGGTCCCGGTAGATTTGGAAATGATCAGATCGGATACATAGTAAGGCGCACCTGACATAGGGGCCTTAAAATACTCACGCTCCGCAACATTGACAAGCTTTCCTACCGTCCTGACTCTCTGCTCGCCTGTAGCATCCGTAAGTGCCGTGGCATTTCCGTCATTCATATTGGAATCAACTGCAAGAAGCTGTTTAAGGATCTCTGCCTCGGCAGTCTCGTCGGGCTCACCCTTTTCAAGGTACTCAATTACCGTGGGCGATGCCGCGAAGGATCTGAGTGCCTCTATGTTCCTCGCGTAAATCTTCTCCAGTTCTTCGCTGACCAGAGATGCCTGGACTCGGTTGACCTCATCAGCTGCGGCCTTACCCTGTTCAACGGATTCAACCATACTGATGATAGTGAGCACGATAACCGGCACGAGGACAAGCAGTGCCATGATGGCTATCAGCTTACTTTTGATACTGTTTAGTTTCTTCATTTCCTGTTCTACAACCTCCTGATATACATTTATTTTTTGTTCCTTCTCGCAAAAACGGTCAGGTTATTATTCTGAATTAACCTGGTTGTATAGTTATAATACATCTTATTCCCTACAATATCACTCTTTTTCATTAAAAGAAATATAGATTTCCTCTCATAAACTATCTCAAGTTCTAAACTGTACACTGGAAGCATTAATACTTAATAAATGAAAAGAAGCCCTTATTGGACTTCTTCTTTAAACGTTCCCTGCGAGAATCGAACTCACAACTGGGGCTTAGGAGGCTCCTGTTATATCCATTTAACTAAGGGAACAGATTGCGTCCCGTCTGTTACCGACGGAGCACAAGCATTATCTTACACAAATAATCGGTATTTGACAACACCGTAAACAGAAGGAATTTACAACTCCGGATGCAGCACCGCACCCTGAAGCCATATCGATCCCTTGAACCGCCGCCCTTCCGCGGGTTCACCGACCAGATCCTGCTCATTGATGCAGACATCCATATTCATGTCGTTGACCAGAACTACAAGTTTCCATATCTTCTCTCCGGTCAGACTGTTCTCAACGAGATTGCATTCCTGGATCTCTCCCAGAATGGAATACTGATCGCACTCCACTCCATAAGGCATAAAATACGAATCCACCAGGGAAAACACATCCGTTTCACGTATGCGGTCCTTCAGCGCGGCATACCTGTCCATGTCTTCCATGGTGATGGTGTCTATCGCTTCTTCATCCCCATCCTTTGCCTTATTGAGCAGCTGAAGTCTCTCAAGAGATGCCCTGCGGATCTTGCGCATATCTCTCTCGTTTTTGGCGATGGGCAGTATGATCGAACCCTGAACGGATAAACCCGACAGGCTGAGTGACGTGCCGAGAAGAGGCAGCTTGTCCGAATTCAGTATCTTCACATAGGGTACCATGTTCTGCAGATAAAATATCAGGGATACCCCGATCTTGTAATCATCGCAGATACCGGCAAAAGACAGCTGACCGGCATGCCTCTCTACAGTTATGTCCTCGAGCGAACTGATCTGAGTGCCGGACAGATACGGATAGTAATAGTCATATGAGAAATTCTCCTCACCGTCAAACATGCCGCAGACTCCCACACCCAGGCCGGGAGCGAAATCTTTATCGAACTCGGCCAGGAACT
>CAMONC010000044.1 GCA_946620235.1 uncultured Lachnospiraceae bacterium
TCTCCTGCTTATCGCTTTTGCGTTTATCAATACCTAGTATCTGAAGGAAGCTTCTGCCCTTCACAGGCACGTAATCAATGAACGTACCGTCTTTCTCAACCGAACCTACAGTAAGATAAGGCTCGGTATCCTGCGGCATGGCTTTTGCTTTAAGTTTGCGATTGACCTTATATTTAACGAGTGCATATATGACAGCAAATGAAGGAACGCCCAGAAGCATGCCGGCTATGCCAAATAATCCACCGAATACAGTGATCGAGAAAATAACCCAGAAGCTGGAAAGTCCGGTTGAATCACCCAGGATCTTAGGTCCGATAACATTTCCGTCAAGCTGCTGCAGAACAAGAATAATGATCAGCAGATACAAGGCTTTGACAGGATTGATCATCAACACCAGGAGTATGGAAGGTATCGCACCTATATACGGTCCAAAGAAAGGAATGATGTTCGTTACGCCTATGATCACGCTGACCAGTACGGCATAGGGAATACCCACCAGGCTGATAACGATAAAGCAAAGAACACCTATGATAACCGAATCGATCAGCTTACCGCTCAGGAAACCGATGAAAACCGAATGAGTATATCTGATACCGGAAATGATCTTGTTTGCCTCTTTTGTCTCATAAAGCGCATATATGATCTTCTTCGCCTGACCGGCAAGAAGCTCTTTAGTGCCCATCAGGTATAGGGATATGATCACACCGATGATCAAATTAAACAAAGCTTTGAAGACATTGATCACACTCAATGAAAAAGTCTTGATCAGATCCTCTGCCTGAGGAATGAGCTTAGTCTGTACCAGATTATTGAGCTGTATGGAATAATCGGTGATAAACTCGTTTATCGTGGATTCAATATCGGGATTATCATCAAAAAGCTGTGCAATAAATCTCTCCAGGTTATTGATAAGTCTGGGGAACTGATAAACGATACTCTTAACGCTGTTTATCAACTGAGGAATGATCAAACGGAAAAACAGATACACCAATCCGATAAAGATCATGTATGTAATAAGAATAGACCAGCTTCTTCTGGATTTCTTACGTTTATAAGTAAGCGGCTTTTTACTGCGTGCATACAGTCTGCCGATCCACTCTCTTTCTACAAAATTAAGGAGTGGAGTAAGTATATATGCGAGTGCTATTCCGTCTATAATGGGCGTAAGAATATGAAGGAGCTTTTTTAATCCGGTCAGAACCAACCCAAAATTGAAAATTATAAAAACAGCCAAAGAACCTGCAACTATAACTGAAAAAGCTGTAAGTCCCAAAGCTGCGTATTTATTGTCCTTTATAAATCTGTTCATTTTAAGTTAAACCATCCCAACTTTTTATGTGGTACACCCTGTCTATTTTACCAAACTTTTTTATGATATAATAGTGATTACGTAATAACAGAATGAAAGGAGAACTACTATGGGATTTATCATAACTCTATTAATAGGCGGCGTAGCCGGATGGCTTGCCGGAATGCTGATGGGAAGTCCTCAGAAATGGTGGATGAACATCATCATCGGTCTGATCGGTGGCGTGATCGGTTCTGTTGTACTTGGTATCATCGGTATTCACGGAACAGGTATCATCGGTGGAATTATCGTATCGGTAATCGGTGCTTGCCTGCTGATCTGGCTTGCCAAGAAATTCCTGAAATAAGCATAAGTAAACGGCAGGTTAAACAGCCTGCCGTTTCTTAATGCATCCAAATAATCATACTCTAAAATCAACCCAACTCTGTACTGTCCACATAAACCGGAAGTATCAAATAATTACCAGGACGAACATCTTCATCAGAAAGATGATTTATAAACATAACTTCCTTAATGTATGCATCATATGAATCATAATAATCAAAATCGGTATATACTCTGGCTAAATCTTTAAGTCCTGATCCGAAGGGAACCATAACGCTTGAATAAGTCTTAACCTTATACTCGTCAGGTGTTTCTGCTGCTTTTGACAAAAATGAAGTAAGACCCAGTGAAGAACAGAGAATTATGATTATTGCTGCTATTCCTATAGCGACACGTCTTCGAAGCTGGCGCTGTCTGCGTATGCGATTACGTCTGATCTTAAGTTCTCTTAACTCTGATGTACTTAACTGATTGATACTGTTCTTCATATCCGTGCCTCCATTAAACCGCACATGCGTTCCGAACATTCGTTCTGTATTAATATTATCGAACATACATTCTTCTGTCAACACTTTTTAGAACATTTGTTCCGAAAATATGTTTGCATATCCGGTCGTCATGTGCTAAACTGATTACAAGGTGATGGTTCAGATTTATCTTATATATCGATAATAAATCGCCTTTTGTCCGATAAAACGGACTCAATCACAGACCTGTACATTTTAAATCAGGAGGGATTCAGATGGCGGCTAATAAGATTTCAGCCAAGCAACAGCAGATATTGGATTATATTAAAGAAGAAATACTTAAAAGAGGTTATCCCCCGGCTGTTCGTGAGATATGCGAAGCTGTTAATCTCAAGAGTACTTCCACCGTTCACGCTCATCTTGAGAGGCTCGAGAAGAACGGATATATCAGAAGGGATCCTACCAAACCTCGTGCCATAGAAATCGTGGATGATTCATTCCAGCAGGTAAGAACCGAGATGGTGTCCATACCGGTTGTTGGCAGAGTTGCAGCAGGTGAACCTATTCTTGCCGAACAGAATATCGAGAGCTACTTCCCTGTTCCCGCTTCCATGGTTCCGTCGGGTGACAGCTTTGTATTAAATGTCAAAGGAGATTCGATGATCAATGCCGGCATTTTCTCCGGCGATCAGATATTTGTGCATGCTTGTGATACCGCCAAAAACGGTGATATGGTTGTTGCGTTGGTAGACGACTCCGCTACCGTTAAGACGTTCTATAAAGAATCCGATCATATCAGACTACAGCCCGAGAATGATGAGATGGATCCGATCATAGTCAATGACTGCCAGATCCTGGGACGTGTATTCGGTGTATTCCGTATGGTGAAGTCAGGATTCTGATCGTTATTTTTATTCTATATCATATTCCAGCTTAACCGTGATCGTAGCAGTCTTCTGTCTCGATGTGGTATCCAGATATCCGTCATATGAATAATAGGATGTACCCGAATTACGTGCTGTGATCTGGAATACGCCGAGATTGGAACTGTTCAGTCGGCCCAGCTTAGCCCCGGCCTGATCGGCGATGATGCCGACACGGGTCTTTGCATTCTCGGTTGCTTTCTCAATGAGATCAAGCTTGATCTCATCCAAACCGGTGCAATAATACTCAGGTGTACCGGATGTAAGCTCCACGCCTTTATCAAGCAGCTTGGATATATCTCTGGATATATCTTCCACCAGATCGATATTGGATGAACTTATCACGACATTCTGCGACAGATTATAGCCTTCTATGGTCGAATTGAGATAATTACCGTATTCATCATAATTATTCAAGGTACTCTCTGATATATCAACGGAAGAGAATACATATTCACTGGGGTTTAAGCCCTTCCCGGCAAGATAATCCTCTACAAGAGAAGCCTGCTTTTTGATCTGATCATAGGCCCTCGCCGAACTGTTTGAATATGCGGTAAAGTAACCTCTCCATACTATCAGATCTGCATCGAAATCCACACTCGCGGATCCGGTAGCACTTATAGTACGCACATCACTGGTCTTATATTTCAGGAAAGCACCGGCCAGAATCGCGCAACTGATAACTATGGCAAGACCGATAATCAACGGACCGGCGAAACCCGCTCTGTTCTTTGACGCACCTTCACGCACACCTACGGGGTAATTCGTCGGCATCACTCCTCCTGCATTATTCGAATTGGGATTGTTATTGTTCATCATATTTGTGTCCATGATCTGCCCCTAACCTTTCTGACTAAATAACATTACCGGTGTCAAAGCTCATTCAGATCAACCGGAGTGCCATCTCTCCATATCCTGTCAAGATCATAATAAGATCTGCTGTCCGGGTCAAATATATGGATGATCACATCACGATAATCCATCAATACCCAGTTAGCTGTATTATATCCCTCAATCTGTTTGGGTTCAAACCCGGCTTTGCCGAGAGTCTCTTCCACATGATCGGCCATAGCCTGTATCTGATTACGGTTATTACCGTTTGCGATCAGAAAATAATCTCCCAAAACCGATATTGCAGATATATCTATAACCTGAATGTTTTCCGCCTTTTTATCTTCCAGACATTTAACGGCTATCTTAGCCATTTCACGCGATTGTTCATTCATCTCTTATCACTCTCCATATGCTCGGAAATCGAAAAACGTATCTCAACGAGCAAGTCCATTATAATAATCATATGTTTCCCTGGTTGCAGGGTCAATAGCTTTGGCAGTATCTCCCAGATATTTAAGAGTAGTGTCCAGAATGTGCAGAACACAACCGTCCAGATCCCTGAAAGCCTCCGCTCTGAGTTCTTTAAGTCCCGGCCTCTCATCTCGTCCGGGCTCAATATAATCCGCAACAAATACAATCTTCTCAAGTTCTGACATTCCCGGTCTGCCTGTAGTATGCGAGCTGATGGCATTCAGAATATCCTGATCCTTTATATCATACTCTTTTGCAGCCAGTATGGCTCCGGCCTTAGCATGTAAAAGCTCGGGATTGTCAATCTCAAGCTGTGTTACCTCTACTCCGGCTTTATTACACATATGTATACGCTCTTTGGCAGACAGATTCTTCGCACAATCATGCAGAAGTCCTGCTACATAGGCCGCTTCATCATCAACGCCGTGTATACGGGCCAGCATTCGTGCAGTCACTGCCACACCCAGTGTATGCTCATACCTTTTCTCACTGAGTGCATCCTCAAGCTTATGTCTTATTTTCGGGAAATTATAGTCAGACATGATTTACAGTTCAATCTTCGGATTCTTCACATCACGCTTATAGAGCACAATTTTCTTGCCAATAGTATGAACCAGTTCGGATCCGGTCCGCTCGGCAACAATCTCTCCGATCTCTCTGGGATCATCCATGCAGTTCTTAAGAACGCTGATCTTGATCAGTTCCCTTGTATTGAACGCTTCACTGATCGCCTCAGTCACTTCGGGGGTCAGGCTTGACTTACCTACCTGAAAAATCGGATCCAGGTTCATGGCCAGGCTTCTCAAATGTGCTCTCTGTTTACTGGTTTTTATATATCCCATATTCACTCACATCCTTATTTATAATAATCAAACGACAGCCCGTACATCCTGACAGTGTCGCCCTCTCCTATGCCAAGTGCCTCAAGCTCATCGAGTATACCGTTATCTTTGAGGAATTTCTGAAAGAATGTAAATCCCTTCTCGGACTCAAGATTAGTATAACCAAGCATTTTCTCGATACGAGGTCCCTCTACAACATATTCATCAGTAGCCGCGTCATATTCGACTGTGTACGGCTCATCAGAGAACTTCATCTCAGTCTCGGGATCGTATTCCTGTTCAAATACGATACGTTCCTTCGGTAAGTCGTTTAACATCTCATTGACTTTATAGAGCAGCGAATGCACTCCCTCACCGGTCGCTGCACTTATCGGCATCACTTCTATGCCCTGTGGCTCAAATTCGGCCTTCAACCTGGCAAGCGGATCCTCCGCGTCAGGAGGAATGATATCGATCTTATTCGCAGCTATGATCTGAGGTCTGGATGCGATCTCCTCATTATACTCATGGAGTTCCTTATTTATCGCATATATATCTTCCACAGGATCCCTGCCTTCACTAGAGGACGCATCTACTATGTGAATGATCGCTCTGGTTCTCTCTATGTGACGCAGAAACTCATGTCCCAGTCCTGCACCTTCAGACGCACCTTCTATCAATCCGGGTATATCGGCGATAACGAAACCGTCTGCCCCGTCCAGATCAACAACGCCCAGATTGGGGCTGAGTGTAGTGAAATGATAGTTGGCTATCTTCGGTCTGGCGTTGGTAACCCTTGCAAGAAAAGTGGATTTACCCACATTGGGGAATCCCACCAGTCCAACATCCGCGATCATCTTGAGCTCCAGAAACAGATCAAGACTTCTGGCCGGCTGCCCGGGCTGGGCATACTTCGGTGCCTGCATAGAGCTGGTTGCATAATGCTGGTTACCGTTTCCGCCATGACCGCCCTTAAGTATCACATACTCACGGGTATCTCCGGACATATCGACTATTACTTTACCGGTCTCCGCATCTTTTATGACTGTTCCTTCAGGAACTTCAAGTATTATATCCGCACCATTCTTACCGTGACAGTTTCTCTTTTTCCCGTCTTCTCCGGGTTCTGCAGCGTATTTATGCACATGACGATAGTCGGTAAGCGTATTCAGACCATCATCAACCCTGAATATGACACTTCCGCCGTTTCCGCCATCGCCGCCGTCGGGTCCGCCATCCGGTACATATTTTTCTCTTCTGAAGGATACATGTCCGTCGCCGCCTTTACCGCTGATCACGGTTATGCGGGCTCTATCTGCAAACATAAGCTCTTTCCTATTTACTAAAAAACAGGCTTCGGACTAACCTAGCCCGAAGCCTCAACTTTAGTTCTCTACCGGGTAAACAGAAGCCTGCTTCTTGAATTTGCCCTTACGCTCGAATCTTAATACTCCGTCTTTCAGAGCATATAATGTATCATCTCCGCCGATCCCTACGTTCTCACCGGGATGAATATGTGTTCCGCGCTGTCTGTAAAGAATATTGCCGGCCTTGACTAACTGTCCGTCGGCACGTTTCGCACCAAGTCTCTTGGACTCTGAATCTCTACCGTTCTTGGTAGAGCCCACGCCCTTCTTATGTGCAAAGAACTGAAGATCCATTCTTAACATTGTACTTCCTCCTCAATCGTCACTTTGCAATATCTGCCGCCATAATCTGCCGATACACCTTTAAGTCCCAATATCAGACTTCTGAGTATGGTCTCGGTCTTAACGTCAGGCTCCGATAACAACCGAAGCTTTATAAGCCCCTCTTTACCGTCCTGAACAACATCTGCCTCAGCTTTGGCTATCTTTTCAATGGAATTGACAGCATTTATTGTCAATACGGATATCGCTGCACAAACTATATCTTTGCCTTTTCCGGCGAATCCTGCATGACCCTTGCTTTCAAATCCGATTATCTTATGGTCGGCATTCTGTGTAAAAATAATGTCGGTCATCTCTTATGCATTGATGGAATCAATGCGAACCTTGGTAAAAGGCTGTCTGTGACCGTTCTTCTTGTGATATCCGCTCTTGGGTTTATACTTGTAAACGATAACCTTACGGCCGCGTCCCTGATCAAGTACTGTAGCCTTTACGCTGGATGATGCAACATCGCCGGCTACCTTAAGAGAGCCGTCAGATACTGCTATGACCTTGTCAAAAGTCACTTCGTCGCCGACATTAGCTTCGAGCTTCTCGACTTTGATCTCTTCACCTTCAGACACCTTGTACTGCTTACCACCTGTTTCAATGATTGCGTACATATCTATCCCTCCTGTCCTACTAATCTCGCCGACTTCGGTGGTTCCCTATATGGACACACTTATACCTCGTCAAGCGGCATACCGTAATATAATAAATAAAAAATCAACTCATGTCAAGGTCTTTTCAATCCGGTACAAATTCCAGAACGTCTTCATCATCGACATCCGTTTTAACGTCGGAGGATCCGTTCCCGGTATCAGCCACAACCTTTCTTATGACCCCTGTAATTCCGTCATACAGCTTCATAAGTTCTTCATGATCTGCCCGGATATCCTGACCCGTTCCGGACATTGCAGCCTTTTCAAGTTTCCAGGCTAAAGCTCGCACGTTTTCTATGCCTATAACGGCAGATGTACTCTTCAGGCTGTGGACAGTTATGCCGTACATCTCCATATCATCATTATTAAGTGCAGTGTTAAGAATCTCTTTTTTATCGGGATATGTATTCAGATACTCCTTAAGCATCTCATTATATAATCCTATGTCACCACCGCAATGTCTGATACCCTGAGCCACATCCACACCGGCATTTATCAGTTCCGAAAACTCACTGTAAGCTTCAGGCATATCCCGTGACTCATCTTTATTTGCTGAAGAAGTCACAATGATCACCTTGTCAGCAGGCAGATATTTCCTGAGCATGGATTCAAGCGAAACCGAATCAATAGGTTTGGTAAGATAGTCATTAAAGCCCTTGGCCAGATACCTCTCACGTGCTCCTATAATTGCATCTGCGGTAAGACATATAACCGGCGTATCGATATTCGGGCCTTCTGCGTGCGCCTTAATCTCTTTGAGTGCACCTGCACCATCTATCTCGGGCATCCGCTGATCCATCAGGATCACGTCATATTTATTGACAAGTGCAAGTTCTATCGCCTCTTTGCCTCCTCCGGCAGTATCTATCGTAAGGCCGGTATCCTTGAGAAACTCCGTAGCAACTATCAGGTTCATCCTGGTATCATCAACGATAAGTATTCTCGCATCCGAAGCACGGAAGCTTTCCTGATAATCCGCTTTCTCAACAAGACTTTTCTCAAATTTCTCCTTGAAATTCCCTACCGGCTCCCGTGATGTCACGACCTGGGGGATATATATCGTAAAGGTAGTTCCCCATCCGTACTCACTCTGAACATCTATATCACCGTTCATCATCTCAAGCAAACGCTTTGTGATGGCAAGTCCCAGGCCCGTACCTTCTTTTGTACTGTTCCTTCCCAGATCAAGTCGTTCAAATTTGGCAAAGAGTTTACCCATATCCTCCTCGGAAATTCCGATTCCCGTATCACTTACAGTGATCTCAAGATTAATAACATCCTTTCCGTCGGCATTTTTGCCGGCTTCAGTTCCTGTCACTTTAAAGTATACTCTGCCTTCATCAGTGTATTTCACGGCATTACCTAAGATATTCGTCATGATCTGACGGACTCGGACAGCATCACCGTACAGACCATCCGGCAGCTCTCCGTCTATATCGGTCTCAAAAAGCAGATTTTTCTCTTTGGATCTGAAATATATCATATTGGATACATCATTGAGGACAGAGCTGAGTTGATAATCAACCTCAACAATATCCATTTTGCCCTCTTCTATTTTCGTGAAGTCGAGTATATCGTTTATGATCGACAGCAGGTTACTTCCTGCACTTTTTACATTCCCGGAATAGTACTTGATGTTCTTAAAGACTTCACGATATGATTCCGGATCTGCATCAGCTGTTTTTTCGGCTCTGGCCGATTCTCTGAGTATCATTTCATTCATACCCAATACGGCATTAATGGGAGTCCGGATTTCATGAGATGTATTTGCCAGGAAATCTGTCTTGGCTTCGCTTGCCCTTCTTGCATCTTCAAGTGCAGATTCCTGTTTGATACGCGCTTTCACCACTTCATACTGTGCTACAGCACACATGACAACATCCACGAGATACATCATGGGCAGACGCGAATAATAGACATCCGGAAAAACATACCCGATCTCACGAATAGGCGTGTTCATATATAATGCCATGATCACGAAGAAAACAAGACAAAAATAAAGTCCGTAGAACAGATTAAAAAAGAAGAAAACAATCGGTGGTGCGAGGAAAAAGAGAAAGATACTGGATCCATCAGTTCCTCCTGTGTACAGGAAGAACAAAAAAGTGATCCAATACACTAAGCACTGGATATTAAGAGCTATATGCATCAGCCACGGACGTTCTTTCCGCCCGAATTTGCACACTGTCAGAATAATTACAGCTACAGCCGTCATCAGTGCACAGAACAGAGCATAGTCAGCCACGCGGTAATCTCCATGAATATAATTATCTATGCACAGATAGACGCAAAAAGGAACAACCAGTGAGTATACGATGATACTCAGAGTAAGATTGACTTTTATATAACGGTCATCAATAGAAAATCTTTTTAACATAGGAGTTTCGCAGCTATCTCGCTGCATGTGAAAACATCCATGATCTCTGCCGACTCGATCAATTTCGAGATATCCTCCTCAATGGAAGGATCATACTCATAGGATCTGAGTTCTTCAACTATGCCTTCCATCGCATCCATATCCAGATCATCGGAAGCAGAGATAACCCTGTTCAGAATATCTTTAAACATGTCCGGAGGTATCATGCCTTTCTCTGTCCGTTCTCCGGAAGAACAATAATTCTTCAATACAGGCTCCAACGCCATATACTCACCTAACACAGCAGAGCTGTTTGCAATGATGTAGTCTATATCTCCTGCTTTTCCAGCATCCTCAAGTTTCGCAGCCTCCTCCGACAGGCCTATGGCACCTATCTGACGGGATGCGCTCTTCAATGCATGAATCTTGATAGTATATTCACTCCAATCCTTCGATGAATACGCTTCCTCAAGCTGTGCGTAATTCTGACCAATGTTTTTATAATACTCAGTCAGGATCTTCATATACAACTTCTGAGATCCGATCATTGCCACAGCCCGTTTAACCTCCAGCCCGGGTATGTTCAGTTCCTCTTCCTGCTCTTCGGCGCTGACAACTTCATATACCTTGTTTATCTTTTCGGGAGGAAGCCACTGCTTAACTTTGGACATGAGATCTCTGACTTCAATAGGCTTGGGCACGAAGTCATTCATGCCTTCCCTGAGGAAATACTCTTTCACACCGCTGACAGCATTTGCCGTCAAAGCGATGATCGGCATGTTCTCCATATCGGGATACATGCGCCGGATGATATGTGTAGTCTCAACACCATCCATCTCAGGCATCATATGATCCATAAATACAATGTCATAGCGGTTAACATTGATCATTTCTATGGCCTGCTTACCGGATACGGCACAATCAATCTTCATCTTGAGAGGCTCAAGTAAGCCCTCTGCTACAGTCAGATTAACCGTATTATCATCAACTATCAGAACTCTTGCGCTCGGTGCCGTGAAATCGGATACATAGGCCTTACCGTCTTCATTATTCAAATGAAGCTCAAGATTATTGAGAGCCAATGCTATACCGACTGTAGAGAACGGTTTCTTGATCATGCGCAGATTCTTCAGATCCGGTATAAAAGATGATGTATTCTCCGCAAGCATAACACCGATCAGATCCGGATCACCCAGAAGTAATTCCCGAACCTTATCTTTATAATCCTTTTCCTCAAAGAACAGATACTTACGGCGGTCTTCTATCACGTCACCATACAGACTGCATGTTGCCTCATAGTCTTCAACGAACCTAAGAACCACGTTAAAAACGCCCATTCTGGAGCAATCCAGGAAAAATCGCCTCGCAAGATATTTCTTATGGAATAATCCCATAGCAAAGATCCTGTCGGGGGATTCCACTACAACGGACGGAGTCCAATCGACTACCTTTTGAGGAATTTCAAAATAGAAGTCACTGCCTTTGCCGTATTCACTGTTCACGCCGATGGAACCACCCATGGTTTCAACCAGGGATTTGGAAATGGCAAGCCCAAGTCCCGTACCCTCGATAGCTCTGTTTCTCTTGGAGTCCACCTGCTGAAATGATACAAAAAGTTTATTCAGATCCTCTTTCTTGATACCCTGTCCGGTATCCACAACATGAAATTTGAGCATGATAGACTCATCATCGATCCTGACAAAATCAATGATGATCTGAACTCGTCCATGCTGTGTAAACTTGATCGCATTATTGGCAAGATTGATCAGTATCTGGCGGATCCTGAGCACGTCACCATATAACTTGCCGGGAATGGCCGGATTCTCTTCCATCGTAAGTTCGAGATCCTTATCACCTATTCTGGTCATCAATATGTTTGCAACATCATTGAATTCACTCAGAGGTTCATAATCTTCGGGAATGATATCCATCTTGCCGGATTCGATCTTGGAGAAATCAAGAATATCATTGATGATATTGAGCAGATTACGGCCGGATGATTTGATCTGAGATATATATTCTCTTGCCTGATCCGTCATATCTTCGCGCAGAGACATTTCGGCAAGACCTATAACTACATTCATCGGCGTACGGATTTCGTGACTCATATTTGCGAGAAAGTCCGACTTCATATGAGCTACGCGTTTGAGTTCCTCGTTTGCCTCTTCTATCATGGCAAAACGCTCAAATGACTCCGTTATATCCTGAAATTGATAGCTGGTTCCGATATATGCATCTTTATCCGTAAAAGAATGCTTATAGATATTGTAATACCTGGTCTTGCCTTTGATCTTGATGGATTTGATGAATATATCATTAAACTCCTCCAGATCCGATGCCCACTCATCAAAATGCTTTCTCTCATTGAATTCGATCATCTGTTCATGTGTCAGGATATCTTCGATACGATTATTGTGATACATCAGATAATCATTCTCATCATAGATCATCAAACCATTGGCTGTATTATCCATGAAATGATTCAGCACGGACATGGTTAGTTTTCTATTTGTATAGGAACTGCATATATATGCGAGGAGTAATCCTTCCGGCAGAAGAAAGCACGACTTGATCGCGGCGGGAAGTCTCAGTCTGTAACTGATGAATTCCAGGCTCAAATGAAATAAGATAACAAGGATAATATATACGTATCTGGGCTTATATAGAGAGGCACTTTTAAACATGGTAATAACCACGTAAACGCAGGCTATTACAGACTCCAGAACCAGATAAGCCATATAGAAAATGAAAATACCGCTGTGAACGGTCATCGGGAAAGTAACCCCTGCGAAATCATACGTAGATAACGTAAAAACTTCATGGGACAGCAGATTCCACAACATGACTGCTATGCAAAGGATCGTCCCATAGAATAACGGTGCCGTGAATATATCGATTTTTCTGCCGGTACAGAATATATAAGAAAACCTGGTAAAAGCATATATCGTAAGGGCATAGAAAATATAATATACAGTATAGATGGTAAAAAGGACCGTCTCATTCGACGCAAGTGTAAACAATGCACATGAAAGCATCGTAGCTACACCTGACACACAGATAATAGTCAAGGCATCATTAACCGCTTTGACTCTGCCGGAATATAAAAGTCTGTAGACGACAACTCCGACTATAGATAACAGACACAATAACAAAGATAATGTAATAGTCATATCAGTAAACTAGACCCGATCAAGCCATCTGAGCAACAGTATGGCCTATCTGAAGTTTGGTGGGTATAACAATCTCACTTCCGTCTCCGATCTCATGATCTCTTATCATTCGGATCAATTCGCGGGCAGCTGTCACTCCCATGGTCTCTGTATCCTGCACCACAGTTGCCAGCTGAGGATCCCATAAGCCTACCATGCTGATCCCGTCATATCCGCAGTAAGATATATCTTTGGGAACCTCCAATCCCCTGTTATGAATAACATTAATACCGCCTATCGCTGCATAATCATCCGGGAATAATATGCATGTCGGAGGATAAGGAAGGTTAAGAAGCTCCTCTGTTTTACGGGTAACGTCGCGGATATCCCTGAATCTGGACTGACGTATATATTCGGGGACAACACTGACTCCGTTCTTCTCACAAGCCTCTTTGAAGGCACGCAATCTGATCTTACTCACTTCACTGTCGGGATCCCCGGATATATAGGCAACTCTGGTATGTTTCTTCTCAATGCATACGTAATTTATCAGATCATTGATGCCGTTGACATTATCGGAAGAAATGGATATCGCTCCTTCGGTTTTATAATCAATGTTGACTACAGGAATATCTGACTTGAACAATGCAACCACTTCGGGCATATCGAACAGAATATTGGGAATAAACACTCCCGCATACTCATCTTCCTTCACCTGATCAACAAATGTATGAGTCATGATATACTTCGGCTGTGCATTCAAAAAAGAAATAATGAAGTCTTCCTGTTCACAAAAAGTCTTAAATGAATCCAGAACCTTCGCGAAGAACTCATGTGTAAGACCGCTCTCGAGCTTATCGGCGTACAGAATACCTATCCTATTGTCTTTCATAGATTCTCCTTAGCATCAAAAAAACCATGACTGAATGCATAAGCAATAAACTGGGCCCGTGCGGTAAATGTTTCTTCTGCGACCAGCCTGCCTACCTCTTCCTTGTTGTAGAACGCAGCCTCGATCAGTTCATCGTCTTCGGAATGATCTGATATCTCTCCGTCAACATCTGCAATAACAAGCTGATTGGAAACATCCGAAAGCGCAACTGCTGCAAATGCAGGCTTAAGCATCTTACGGATACGGATAAGTTTCAATCCGGATTCCTCATAAAGTTCACGCCTCACACAGTCCTCCAGAGTCTCGCCTTCTTCTTTAAAACCGGCACACAGATTATATACATATCTGTTTACGGCCATCCTGAATTCTCTGAGCAGAAGTAAACGGTCTCCTTTAAGAGCGACTATAACGGCTCCGCCTAATCTGGATCCCAGATCTTCGGGGCCTCCGATATCTCTGTAGGATACCATCTCGTAAACTTTCGGATCGCCCTTTTTATTTGTGTAATTCAACTCATAATTCCGGAGATATCTGCCGCCTCCGGTTTTTTGTATGCTGTTTAATCTGAACCCTTCCATTGCTCCTTAAAACTCTTAAATACCCTTTTTCGTGTTATCTCAAACAGTCCGAGTCCGGTCGTATCAATAAATCTGCAAAGAACATCATCAGTCTTTAAAACCGAAGAAGTCTTGCGGATCAGCTCACGGACATGCTCTTCATCCCTCATATTGATGTAATCTATAAGTATCATCCCACTGATATTGCGAAGGCGTAACTGCCTTAGTATCTCATCAGCGGCATTCATATTGATATCAAAGGATGTCTCCTCTTTATTGCCACGGGTATTATGACCGGAATTGACATCTATGGCTGTCAGAGTCTCCCCCTGTTCTATAACGAGAAATGCACCATTCTTGAGATATACCTTACGGCTGAGGCACTCATCAACACAGGTTTCAAGCTTATACAGCTTCCCCAGTGGCAGCAGCTCATCCTCATAAAACCGAAAAGCGACCTGTCTCTTCCCGGATATCTCAGTCAGAACCTGTCTGTATTGATCCATATCCGTAACAATCTCATCGCATCCGTATTTAAGCCAGTCAAGCAGAGTAGATTCCAGATAACCGGGAGTGCGATATAACACGTTTCCGACAAGTGCAGTTCCGGATCGCGATATTATATGCTCATAGATTTCAGACAGCTGGACAAGCTCCTCCGTAAAGACGTCAGGATCATCCACGTCCTTCGATTCCGTTCTTACTATTATATGATATTTTGACGAATATGTACTAATGTTTTCGGGCAAAATGATATTTCTTCGGTCATTTTGTCCTATCTTCGACGAGAAAGAGACTCCACGGCCTTCTTCTATGACAAGATGCCTTGAGTGGATCGATATCCGGCCGGTCACACAGGGGCTTTTGAGCTTTACCGCTTCGTTGGATACCTGGACCATGATCAAATCTTCGGGTTTTACCTTTGAATGCTGTTTCCCGTCTGCAAAATGCAAGCTCGTCACATCCGAGGGAATCTGAAGAAAGTAGTCCGTGTCATCACCTATATCAACAAAGCATGCACCCGATGACGGCATCATCTTCTTGACACGAGCCATTACAACGGTTCCGATAGGATAACAAGGTTCGTCTCCGACAGCCCTGATACGGACAGGATCGGAGTCCTCCAAATAGGCAAGAACCGGTCTTTTATATGCTGTTGTAAGTACTATACGTTTATCTGATGACATGTTTTATGTTAACCAATCCGTCTTAAACCCGAATTCAATGAGTGGTTTCAGCTCACCGTTCTTTTCCCGGCCGTAAATCTCAGTACGTGTCACGGTATAGGAAAATGTTTCGGGATCTGTATCACATTTCTCACACAAAGTCTTAACTACCGTATCCGGCTTGATATTGCCTGCGGAACTCGCATCTACAGTCATGTACAATACCCGATCCCTGATACACAGTTCATACAGACCGGGGCGGATATCAACAAGCTGTTCACTCTTCTTTGTCTTCTTCATGATCATGACTTCATCTGCTGACAGGATCTGATCTATAGCATCAACGATCACATCAAACTTATCGGCGGGAAGACCATGTATCTCATATGAAGCTGCGGCCACTGATGCCATGGCATTACCGGCATCATCTGGAAGCAGGCGGATGTCACGGATAGTGAAGCCCTCACTCATCTGATCATTGAGAGCCTTTAAAAGGCGTTCCCTCTCATTCCCGATGGTGTTTTTGTCTGCTTCGGGACCCCCGATCAGATCAAATGAGTTTACTTCTATATCCATGATCTCTGACTCGCTTTCCACACCTACTCCGAGAGGATGGGCGAAAGCCATGACCTGATGAGGCGAATATCCGCCGGTGTAGGTGACATCGATACCGGAACGGCGTATCGCTTTCTGGAAGTACCGCATCGTGTCGAGATGCCCTATGAACTTCATTGAACCGTGTTTTGTAAACTGTATCCTTAATTTCATGCAAAGTCCTCGGCATATCGGCATATATCCACCGCAGGCACGCTCTCGCTACGAAGTCGCGTGCAGCGGTACTAAGATCGCTGAGAAACGCGATCTAAGGACCGGCCGCTCCTACGTACCTGCTTATGGATATATACCGCTATACCTTACTATCTTTCACTAAAACATATGCCACCGCCGAAGATGGCGGCACCGCAGCCGGAACATTTGTCACGGCAGTTGGGAGTCACGATGCCTGCACG
>CAMONC010000045.1 GCA_946620235.1 uncultured Lachnospiraceae bacterium
CATAGAGGGTCCAAGCGGAACCTCGATAGAGGTGAAGTTTATTGTCGATCGACGTGATTTACCAGGCGATCCGTCTGAATCAAAAGTGATCCATGATTACGATCAGATAGTAAACGATCCTGAAATCAGCATCGTGTGTGAGACTATGGGCGGACTCGAGCCTGCATATACTTTTACAAAGAGGGCTCTCTCCAAAGGCATAAGTGTATGTACCTCAAATAAGGAACTTGTAGCCGCACATGGTCCCGAACTGATCCATCTGGCTCAGAGCAATAAGTGTAACTATATGTTCGAAGCCAGTGTGGGTGGCGGAATTCCGATCATCAGACCGATGAACTGTGCTCTTACCGCTGAACATATTGATTCTGTAATGGGTATCCTGAACGGTACCACAAACTATATTCTGACACGTATGGATGAGGATGGTGCCGATTTCGGTGATGCATTGAAAGAGGCTCAGGATCTCGGATACGCTGAGAAAGATCCTACTGCTGACATAGAAGGTTATGATATCAGCCGTAAGATCGCGATATTGTCATCTCTGGTTTGCGGTCACTATGTAAATTACGAGGATATATATACAGAGGGTATCACACGCATTTCTGCAGATGATATCAAATATGCGAAGAAGATGAACAAAACGATCAAGCTCCTGGCTATCAGCAGGGAGAATGAGGACGGATACTTCGCAATGGTCGCTCCCTTCCTGGTGGGCAGAGAGCATCCTCTGTATATGGTCAGAGAGGCGTTTAATGCCATATTCATACACGGCAACACGCTCGATGACACTATGTACTACGGACGCGGAGCCGGCAAGCTGCCCACAGCGAGTGCTGTAGTAGCGGATGTTGTAGACTGTGCACGACATATCGGTAAGTGCATAACCATACTCTGGGATGATGAGAAAGTGGAACTCACGGATGCAAACAAATATAAGTGCGCCTACTTCGTGAGAGTGAGTGCGGACAACAAGGCCAAAGCAGGGGAAGCATTCAGGATCACCGAGACTGTGGATGCCGGCGTGGACGGCGAATTCGCATTCGTGACCGAAGTTATGGATAACACGGCCTTTGAGGCAGCAGCAGCGAAGTGCGGTGGTGTTATAAACCGAATAAGATTGATTTAGTTGAGGATTATATAATGACAAAAGTTGTAAAGTTCGGTGGGAGTTCACTGGCTGATGCCGAGCAGTTCAAGAAGGCGGCTTCGATAATCAAGGCTGAGGAAGCAAGACGATATGTGGTTCCTTCGGCACCCGGTAAAAGATCCTCAGGTGATACGAAGGTTACCGATATGCTGTATCAGACTTATGATCTCGCAGAGAGAGGCGGGAGCTTCACGAAGGCTCTGGCAGATATCAAGACCAGATATGACGAGATCATCAAAGGACTGGGTTTGGATCTGTCATTGGACGATGAGTTCAAGATCATCGAGGACAGATTTGCCAATAAAGCAGGTCGCGATTATGCCGCTTCCAGAGGCGAGTATCTGAACGGATGCATTATGGCCGCTTATCTGGGCTATGAATTCGTGGATGCTGCCGAGGTCATCAGGTTTGATGAGGATGGAGTTTTTGATCCTCAGACCACGGCCAAACTCATGAAGAAGCGTCTGAGCAAGCTTGATCATGCGGTCATTCCCGGATTCTACGGAGCATTTGCTGACGGTACGGTCAAAACTTTCTCAAGAGGCGGATCGGATATCACCGGTTCAATAGTGGCAGGTGCGATCAAGGCTGATGTATACGAGAACTGGACCGATGTCAGCGGATTCATGGTAGCCGATCCCAGGATCATAGATCATCCCGAGAGTATAGAGACCATCACTTACAGAGAACTCCGCGAGCTTGCATATATGGGTGCGAGTGTGTTGCATGAGGAGGCCATTTTCCCCGTGCGTAAGGAAGGTATTCCGATCAATATCCGCAATACAAACGATCCCGAGGCATCAGGTACCTGGATCGTGGAGAGCACATGCCAGAAATCAAAATACGTCATCACCGGTATCGCCGGCAAAAAGGGATTCTGCTCGGTAAATATCGAAAAAGAGCTGATGAACTCCGAGATAGGTTTTGGTCGTAAAGTTCTGCAGGCTTTCGAAGATTACGGATTATCCTTCGAGCATGTTCCTTCGGGTATAGATACTCTCACCGTGTTCGTTCATCAGGACGAGTTCATGGATAAGGAGCAGCAGGTAGTCAGTGCTATACACAGACTGGCTGATCCGGATACCATAGATATAGAAGCGGATATAGCGCTGATAGCGGTAGTGGGACGCGGAATGAAGTCCACTCGCGGTACTGCGGGCCGTATATTCTCCGCACTTGCTCATGCGAATGTCAATGTAAAGATGATCGACCAGGGCTCTTCGGAGCTGAATATCATCATAGGTGTGGCTAATCAGGATTTTGAGGCGGCCATAAAAGCGATATATGACATTTTTGTAACTGCGGCTATTTAGTTGATGATAATAAAAGCCGGCCATATATATGATTTCCTCGTCTGCGACCCGACAGTACTCGACTTCGGAAACATATATATGTCCGGCTATTTTGATGCTCAATTAAATTATCAGAAAATAAATGGGAAAATTACAAAAATGTGTTGACAATTAGAATGAAGATGATATAATTAACTCATAAAGAAACAGAGAGACAACAAAATAACAAACAATTACCCAACGAATCGGGTAAGGAACAAATCAAATTACAAGGAAAGAAAGGATAGCAGCCGAAAACTAATACTCGGAAGAGGTAAGGTCCAATGGGTATATGACATAGATCAACTGAATATGGAACGCTAACATCCAAAAGTATCGAGTGCATAATGAATGGAGTGGTTAGGAAGCTTACAGATGATAAGCCGCCACAGATATCTGAATATCAAATTCATGCGAGAGGGTACAGGATCAGCAGACGGAGGATAAGTCCATTGGATACGTCAGTTAAGTAGCGGGTGTCGAACGAAAGAGTCGATGCCCGCTATTTTTTTGTCTTCATGAATAAAATATTTGGTATTGATTTTGTTAAAATGGGCGCTATAATGATTATTGACATATGTCGGAAATGTACATGTCTTATTTCGGATCTGTCACTAAAGGGGGCGGAAGTATGTCCAGACCACAGAGAAACAGAAAAATATGTTCCGAACCGAAATACAGATGCTTTGCACCTGTTACCGGGAATGCCGAATCAAAGACATCCGGGGATACAGGCTTAGCTTTGCAACATTTTGATGACAGTATAGTTTTAAGTGTGGATGAATACGAAGCCATCAGACTTATTGATTGCGTAGGCCTTACTCAGGAACAGTGTGCCAAACATATGGGGGTTTCACGCACCACTGTTACGGAGATTTATGACAAGGCCAGACACAAGATCGCACTTATGCTGATAGAAGGCAAGGATCTGAGGATAGATGGCGGCAATTATTCCGTATGCAACGGAAGCCATCCTGACGGTGAGGCATTGTGTTCACACTGCAGATCAATGCTGAGTTGAAGTTGAGATCAGATTCATATTCCTGATTCTAATCCATCAGAAAGACGAGGATATATAATGGACGATTTATTGAAGATCGAAGGGCTAAAGGCCAAAGTGGAAGATACTGAGATACTGAACGGGATCGATCTTACCATCGGAAGAGGCGAAGTACATGTCATCATGGGGCCTAACGGTGCGGGAAAATCAACACTTGGATCTTGTATCATAGGTGATCCGCGCTATGTCAAGACAGGCGGACATATCACATTTAAAGGAGAGGACATTACGGACGCTCCTACCGATAAGATCGCAAAGATGGGTGTCTTCCTTTCTTTCCAGAATCCGATAGAAGTGCCCGGCATCACGCTTGCGAATTTCATACGTACTGCCCTGGAACTTAAGACCGGTGAGCGTATTCGTATGTGGGACTTCCGTAAATCTCTGGAAGCGACCATGAAACTTCTGGGAATGGATACTTCATACGCCGACAGAGACCTGAATGTCGGGTTTTCCGGCGGTGAGAAGAAGAAGGCCGAAATACTTCAGCTGCTGATGCTCAAACCTGATCTGGCCATACTTGACGAGACCGATTCCGGACTGGATGTAGATGCCGTGCATATCGTGTCAAAGGGCGTCGAAGAGTACAAGAAACAGGTGGGTGGAGCTTTGCTCATCATTACCCACAGCACCAGGATACTGGAGGCGTTGCATGTAGATAAGACACATGTGCTGGTAGACGGCCGCATAGTTGACCACGGTGATGCCGGTCTGGTAAATGAGATCAATGATAACGGCTTTGAAAGATTCATTAACTGCGAGAACTGTAAAAATGATGACTGCGAAGTGAAGAAAAAACTGAACGACGCAAAATAGCAAGTGACGTATGAGTAATAAAGAAAAAACACAGGTAGAAGATATTGATCGCAGCCTCTATGATTTCAGATTTGAGGATGGCGATTCGTATAAGGTAAGTGAAGGCCTGACCAGGGATATAGTTATGCAGATATCCAGGGAGAAGGACGATCCGGATTGGATGAGAGAGTTCAGACTTAAATCACTTGAACTCTATAATAAGATATCCGTTCCGAAATGGGGACCTTCGATAGACGGACTCGATATGGATAATATCGTGACCTATGTACGTCCCAATACGGAACGAATGCATACGAGCTGGGAAGATGTGCCCGATGACATCAAAACAACCTTTGACAGGCTGGGCATACCTGAAGCGGAACGCAAATCTCTGGCAGGCGTGGGAGCTCAGTATGACTCTGAGGTCGTGTACCATAACGTTCGTGAGGAGGTAGCGGCCCAGGGGGTGGTTTATACCGATATAGAGAGTGCTCTGCACGGCGAGTATGCTGATATGATCCGTGAGCATTTCATGAAACTTGTTC
The DNA here is from genome assembly GCA_946620235.1 of uncultured Lachnospiraceae bacterium. Classification (GTDB taxonomy): domain Bacteria; phylum Bacillota; class Clostridia; order Lachnospirales; family Lachnospiraceae; genus XBB2008. The sequence goes on from CAMONC010000045.1 coordinate 4,879, forward strand.
CGCCTACGGACCACAAGTTTGCTGCACTTCACGGTGCGGTATGGAGCGGCGGATCGTTTGTTTATGTGCCAAAGGGTGTTCATCTGGATATTCCGCTTCAGTCATATTTCAGACTCAATGCAAAGGGCGCAGGTCAGTTTGAACACACGCTGATCATAGTTGAGGAGGATGCATATCTTCATTTCATAGAAGGATGCTCCGCTCCCAAATATAATGTAGCCAATCTTCATGCCGGCTGCGTGGAACTGTTCATCGGAGACCGGGCTACGCTCAGGTATTCGACCATAGAGAACTGGTCGAAGAACATGTATAACTTAAACACCAAACGTGCTCTGGTGGGAGAGGATGCAAAGATCGAATGGGTATCCGGTTCTTTCGGCTCTCACGTTTCTTATCTCTATCCCATGAGTGTACTGAACGGACGAGGTGCGAGAAGCGAGTTCACCGGTGTTACTTTTGCGGGTGAGGGTCAGGACCTGGATACAGGCACCAAGGTGGTTCACAATGCACCGGACACATCGTCATATGTAAATACCAGATCTATCAGCAAGAGCGGGGGCATCAATACATTCCGCAGTGCTGTCGTAATAGGCGCGAACGCTCACGGAGCAAAGTCGGCAGTCTCATGTGAATCACTGATGGTAGATGACATCAGCAGATCGGATACGATACCCGCAATGGATGTGAGATGTGCGGATGCCGATGTGGGACATGAGGCAAAGATAGGCCGTATCAGTGACGACACTGTTTTCTATCTGATGAGCAGAGGACTTTCAGAAGAGGATGCGAAGGCACTTATAGTCAGGGGGTTTGCGGACAATGTCAGCAAGGAACTGCCGCTTGAGTATGCAGTCGAGATGAACAATCTGATCAGTCTGGAAATGAAGGGAAGTATAGGTTAATGTTAAGTAATGATCATCTGCCCGCCCGTACATGGGAATGGCTTAAAGTAAATGATATAGACCTGAAGGACACGAACGGTCTGCTTGCATCCGCTACGGTGAATGAGCATAACATACCGGCAGGGGGTGCAGGGGAGACACCGGTTTACATCGATTGCAAAGTCGGAGGAACAGAGTCACCGGCTAGTTTACATAACTTCAACATTGAAGCCGGAGCCAGTGGTACGGTCATACAGTTCATCACCACAGACGGAGGCAATGATTTGTCGGGCGATTTTGTTCTTCAGAACCGGTATCACATAGCATCCGGCGGATCATTTACACTTATCCAGGTTCAGAATCTTAACGACGGATGGAAATTCTATAATGACTGCAGCGGTGTATGTGACGACGGTGCTACATTCAGACGTATACAGATAGTCCTGGGCGGCGGATATACCTATATGGGCGAGTTCTGTGATCTTACCGGTGAAAAGAGCAGATTTATCTGTGATATAGGTTACAATATAGGCGGAACCCATAATCTGGATATGAACTATGTTGCGGATCATCATGGCAAAAACAGTGGCAGTGATATACATGTATCCGGCGTAATGTCAGATCATGCAAGCAAAATTTTCAGAGGAACGATCGATTTTCACCGGGGCTGTGCAGGAGCCAAGGGTGCAGAGATCGAGGAGGTCCTGCTGCTCGATGATACCATAGAGAACAAAACCGTTCCGCTCATCCTGTGCGATGAGGAGGATGTTGAGGGAAGCCATGGAGCTACCATAGGACGTCTGGATGAGAATCTGATCCTGTATATGAAATCCAGAGGTATCGACGAGGATGAGATCTATACCATGATGGCACATGCCCGTATAGATTCCGTTGCGTCTCTTATACCGGATATGGAAGCCCGTGATCGTGTATCCGAGATGATCTGCGGTCCCATAGAAAGAGAGTGTTTAAGAAAATGACACCAGCCGAAAATGATATCAGGGCGGAGTTTCCACTTATAAACAGCAATACGGTTGCATATCTGGATAATGCGGCCACGACACAGAAACCGCAATGCGTTCTGGATGCGGTAAATTCATATTATGTAAACTCGAACGCAAACCCTTTGCGCGGTCTTTATGATCTGAGTCTGAAAGCCACACAGGCATATGAGGACGCCAGAAATGCCGTGGCAGAGTTGATAGGTGCTGCATCTGATGAGATCGTTTTCACCAGGAATGCCACGGAGAGCCTGAATCTGATCGCATATAGCTATGGTTTACATAATCTCAGAGAAGGCGATGAGATCATCGTGAGCGTAGCGGAGCATCACAGTAATTTTCTTCCCTGGAAAAACGTGGCAGAGCATACCGGTGCGAAGGTTGTGTATTGGGATTGCGAACCCGACGGTTATCTGAATCCGGACACTCTGACAGGCCTTATCGGCGATCGCACGAAGCTGGTAGCGGTTACACATGTATCCAATGTTCTTGGTAGAGTTAACGACATACGCAAAATCGCCGATATCGTGCACACGCATGGAGCCTTGGTCATATGTGACGGATCGCAGTCGGTTCCTCATATGAAGACCGACGTTCATGATCTTGATGCTGATTTTTTTGTGTTCTCCGGACACAAAATGTATGCTCCCATGGGAATAGGAGTGATGTATGGCCGCAGGAAACTCCTTGATGCCATGCCGCCGTTCCTGTATGGCGGAGAGATGATAGAAACAGTGACCAAGGAACGGGTGACTTATGCCGAAGTACCTCACAAGTTCGAAGCCGGTACCGTGAATGCGGGCGGAGCAGTGGGACTGCATGCTGCCATTGATTTCGTGAACAGATACGGCTATGAGCTGATAGAGAGCCGGGAGAGAGAACTGACAGATCATGCATTTGATGCCATGAGTCGTATGCCATATATCACGATCATCGGTTCGGAGAAAAGCGATGAGCATATGGGTATCATCGCGTTTAAGGTGGAAGGCGTACATCCGCACGATGTGACTGCGATATTCAGTGATGCCAATATAGCTGTCAGAGCAGGACACCATTGTGCACAGCCCCTGCATAAGCATCTGGGGATCATGTCGAGTACACGCGTGAGTTTTGCCTTCTATAATACGATGGAAGAGGTAGACAGATTCCTTGAGGTACTTGAGAGCATCCGGTCACGTATGGGTATCATGTGATTGAAGGGAAACTGAACATATCCGAAACGAACTAAACGGTTTACATAACAAGGAGTAATAATGTCAGAGACATTTTATAACGAAATAATCAATGAGCATAACTTAAATCCTTATCACAAGCATAGTATAGAAGGTGCGAATTTCACACTGGAAGGAGTTAATCCCTCATGTGGAGACGATATCATTCTGAATCTCAAGGTTGATGAGTCCGGGATCATAGTTGACGGAGCTTATGAGGGAGACGGTTGTGCAATATCGCAGGCATCTGCGGATATCATGCTCGATCTGGTCATAGGCAGGAGCCGTGATGAGGCATTGCATCTGGCGGATATATTTATGCGTATGATCAAAGAAGGCATAACGGATGAGGAGAAAGAGGAACTTGAGGAAGCGGGCATCCTCGAAAGCGTATCCCATATGCCCGCACGTGTTAAGTGTGCTGTCCTCGGATGGCGTACACTTACCGAAATGTTTGAGTGAAAGGCGAAATTGCCAAATACAGGGTAATATAATAGAATCTACATTATGAAGAAAACCCGTAAAAAAGACGAGAGTAAATTTGATTTTATAGAAGAATATGCTAAGGCGGTAGAAGAAGCGGAGGCCGGAGCAGAGGCGGAGGTCGAGGCAGAGCCGGAGGTCGAGGCAGAGGCAGAAGTTGAGTCGGAGGCCGGAGCAGAACCGGAGGTCGAGGCAGAGCCGGAGGTCGAGGCAGAGGCAGAAGTTGAGTCGGAAGCGGAAGCAGAGGCTGAACCGGAGGCCGAGGTCGCACCGGAGGCCGAAGCAGAGCCTGAGGAGACGGCACCCGAGCAGGATGAGGATGAGACAGATACCGACTCTCCCGAGTACCGGCGTCAGATGCGTCACAAGAGGCGTGTCCGTAATCAGGTTCTTGCTTATACAGCCATGTTGATCGTGCTGGCCGGTCTGGGAATCGGCATAGCGTTTGCCGTGCATCAGGTCATGGGCATAGTCAACGACAGGCGTGACGCCGAAGCACAGGCCGCTGCACAGGCTGCTGCGGAAGCTGCTACGCAGGAGGAGATAGTGGTGGAGGCACCTGAGGTGACTCAGGAGACCGAACCGGACCCCATAGAAGATACATATGAGGAAGAGATTCCGGTCATGACCGAGGATGACTACCTGGCTGAGATGGTATCATCCACGATCTCGCAGATGCCCATAGAGGATAAGGTTGCACAGCTCTTCATGGTCACCCCGGAGGCACTGACCGGTGTACAGGCAGCTACCAAGGCCGGCGACGGAACCCGTGATGCTCTGGGCAAATATGCGGTATGCGGACTGGTATATGACAGACGTAATATAGAGTCTGAGGACCAGCTCACGGAGCTGATAGATAATACGCGCAATATGAGCAAGTATGATCTTTTTCTCGGTATCAGAGAGGTCGGCGGTGAGACATGTGTTCTTTCCGGCAGCAAGCTCGGAGACATCCCTTCAGTGGATTCACCCTCGGATATAGTTGCTTCCGGTGAAACATCCAATGCATATAATGCAGGCGTTACGATGTCCAGCTATATGTCATACTTCGGTTTCAATATGAACATGGCTCCGAACGGATCATTGACGGTGGATGAGGCCTCTGTATCTGTTGATCAGAGTTACGGTTCGGATGAAGCATTGGCGTGTGAAATGATCACACAGATGATAGCAGGACTTCAGACCGGTAATGTGTCCGCATGTATGACGGATTTTCCGGGGACGGGTAACGTGGTCGAATCCACAGCCGATGGCAGGGTGGACAGTGAGATCACACCTGAAGAGGTTACGGCTCAGACTGTGCCTTATATTTCGGGTATCGCTTCAGGTGCACGCATGATACAGACAAATAACGTCACATACCTGAATGCTGATGTCAGCTCCATGCCGGCATCATTATCCGAATACATCATCGGAAACGTGATCAGAGGGGAAATGGCGTACGATGGTATAGTTGTTACGGCTCCTCTTGATGAGAAAGCGATCACCGAATACTATACGCCTGAGGAAGCTGCTATATACGCTCTTGCTGCCGGTGCGGATATTCTGTATATGCCTGAGAACTTTGAAACGGCTTATGACGGTCTGCTTGCCGCAGTTGCAGACGGTACGCTGCCCGAAAGCCGTATCGATACTTCACTTGAACGTATATTCCGCGTGAAACTTGCGGGCTACGTGGAGTGATCATTACAGCCGGATGCTGTTTGAGAGGCTCGTGGTATGGAACTTGAAGGCGTAAAATATGATGCATTTATAAGTTACAGACATTGTGAGCCTGACTCCTTTGTAGCGGAAACCATTCATAAAAGGCTTGAGAATTTTAAGCTCCCCGCATCTGTCATCAAAAAGTGTGTCCCGTCCAGGACACGTATTGAGAGAGTGTTCAGAGATGTGGAGGAGCTTCCTTTATCTGATAATCTGTCCGATCCTATCACTAATGCACTCGAGAATTCCGATTTTCTTATAGTGATAGCCACCCCCAGATACCTTGAATCCAGGTGGTGCATGAAGGAGGTTACGACCTTTCTTCGGATGCATGGACGTGATCATATCCTTGTGGTCCTGGCTGAAGGCGAGCCACACGATTCATTTCCCGAAATACTCACATATCATGAATTCGAGCAGACAGATGAGAACGGTAATACGACTCTCATCAGAGAGGAATGTGAGCCTCTTGCTGCTGATACCAGAGGTGCGAACAAGAGAGAAATACTGAAGAATATGGATGTCGCGGTCACCAAATTATGCGCCGCCATATTTGGACTTAATTATGATGATCTGAAGCAGAGAAGACGTGAACAGAAGATAAAGAGGATCGCTGCGGTAGCATCAGTTGTGGGTGCAGCGATACTCGCATTTGCGGTATTTGCGACCGTCAGCCTGCTTAAGATAAGCCACCAGAACAGGATAATCTCCGCCCAGTATGATGAGCTGGAGGCAAAATATGCCGGATCCGTAGCTGATTCCAGCGACCAGCTTCTTAGGTCCGGGCGAAGAGCGGATGCAATATACGCTGCCAGAAGTGTTCTGCCCGATGATCCCGCCGGCGGATATTGTGCGGAAGCCCTGAGGCGCCTTACCAATGCATTATACATATATGACTCCCCGGAGGATATAGTGCCTTTTATGACCTATGATGTGGACTCCGCAGTGGATACGTTCGTGACCTCGACCGACGATCGTTATATAGCTGTAGCGGACACCGGGGCTGCGATCTCCGTTTTTGATGTGGACTCCGGAGAAAGACTCATATCCATAGAAAGGGAGATGGAGAGTTCCTTTGAGAGCTTTGCTTTCTGCGGCAGTGAGGGTCTTATATATCTGAGTGACGACGGGAGCCTTGAGTATGTATCACTTAGTACGCTTGAGGAGCACACTGTCCTTGAAGATCTATACGATGCATCGGTTATTTCGGATCATGACCCGGGATATGCTCTTTGCTATTCGGAGGGGGTGTTACACAGTATTTCCGGAGACGGTTCGATATCTTTCTCCACAGACCTGTCGGATGAGACCGGAAGCGCGGATGCTACGCTTGCAGCTTACGACTTCTGTGACGGATGTATTGCATTGGCTGTCTCCGATGCTTTCGAAAGCTGTTATATGCTTGTGGATGCCGATAGAGGTAACCTGATCGAGTCAATCAGTATAGACGGTTTTATCCAGCCGGCCATAGCGGTTGATGACGGTATGGCTTATATCGGTTTCTCGGATTTTGAGGGCCCGGATACGGAGATATACGCTATAAATACTGCTACTGCCGAGACGATTTGGGTACAGCAGATGAGTGAGTATCTCAACCTCAAACTTCTGGTATCGGGAGATGAATTATATGCCTGGGGAGCCAATCTGATCCTCGAATATGATCGCCGGAGCGGAACGCTAATCAACAGGTTTTATCTGGATGACACGCCGATCATGGTTTATCCGGATCCCGAAGGAGGAGTCTCCTTCATATCACAGAAAGGAGGATCGTATTCTGTCAGGGCCGGTAATCTCTACGATAAGACATATACGTATTTTCCGGTGCCCCCGGAGGGATATGTCGCTTCCGGTGACGAGAATTCAGGCACACTTTATTATGCCTTTTCACAGGCAAATTACGTGGCTTCTTACAGATCACCGGAGGGTTTGACGACAGAGAAGATCAATGAAAAGGGAGAGAGCATAAACAGCTCGAAATATTCGGCCGAAGATGTTCTCGACCGGATAAGCGGGATAGATGTTCATCTCGTTCGTAACGCATTTTATTCGGATGATAAGTCGTTCATCATGATAGATCAGAATAACTCTATGGTATATGTATATAATGCGGAAGATCTGACACTTGCGGGAGGTCCTTTTGAAACGGATTTCGCCCTGTATGAACTGGTCCGAATAAATGATGATATGTATGTTGCTTCCGGGCGGTATAAGGGATATGTATTGAACGGCAATTTTGAGATCATAGCCGAATGTTGTGCACTCATCGATCATGATGAAAAGGGCATGACAGCGTATAATGCATCCGATTCCGGACTTTATCGATACGGGTTTATATCGTATGAAGATATCATTGCCCAAGCCGATGAACTGTTGGGAGAACACACACCGAAGCAGTATATCTTAGACCGGTATAACCTGAGATGATCGAGCGTATTGCAACCCGGTTCGGATAGGATACAGGGGGCGTTTTCTTGACGCATTACCTTGATCTGTCGTACAATTTGGCTAAATATATGATCCTTTTTCAGGAAGGAATGAAGAGATGGAAGAGAGAAAAAAGAAAGAGAAGAAAGCATTGATGATCATCGTGATCATTTTGGCCGTGCTTATGGGAATAGTTTCATCTGTGATCATATTTATGAATCCCAGGTCAAACACACCGGCGTTTCCCATATTCTGCATTTCAAATATTTTTGAATCAGTGGCAGCAGGCATCTTTCTCGTGCAGCTGATCCCCTTTCATAAGATATCCAAGAAGATGGAAGAAAAGGCAGGGGTTCCGTGCCCGGAGTTTAAGTTTATACTGCTTAACTCCATTCCGCTCGTAGTGATCAGTACGCTGATAGTGGAAGCGATCGTGTGCCTGCTGAATATCGTGATGGCACGTTCATCCATTCCGGCAGGACAGGCACCGCCTTTTATTATGATGTACCTGTCGAGCTATCTGCCGATTATACTGCCATCCATGATCATATGCTATGTGGCAGCTATATTATTAAGCGGGATCATCTATAAGACAGTTGGCATCAGATCAAAGAAAGACAGCGAAGCATAACCGATATGAACGACGAAATGATAGTCGGCGGTTTCATCTTTGGTACGGCAGCCGATGCGGATCTGGCCAGAGAGGAACTGGCCAGAATTGAATATCTGGATGCCAATATGAACTACTCCAACACATCCAAGGTTAAGCAGCTCTACGATAAGGCATTGGATACCAAGATGTTTCACACTCCCGTCGGCTGGAGATATATGGATAAGCTGGCGGGCATTCTTAAGGACAGCGGATATGTGCCGGAGGAACTCAGACCTATCCCGTTGTACAATGTTTTTGCCAGAGTGGAAGAGGATCACAGTGTTCTGGAGCGGATACGTCCGGTCAAGAAGAAAAAGGATCCCTACAAGCGCAAGTATGCTTTGGCGGTGATGCTCATCGGAGTGTTGATAGTGATGGTCATAACCATGTTCGTGATCGCTATGAAAGCCGAGACGCCGAACATGCTCAATTATCGTAATGCTATCATCAATGAATATGCCGATTGGGAGCAGGACATCAGAGACAGAGAGAACGCGGTGAGACTTAAAGAACGCGAACTTAACATGATCTCTCCGCTCACACATGATGAGCAGAAGGAACTTCAGGAACAGCAGCAGGAACAACAGCAGGTACAGGACGAAGACTGATCATGAATGAACATAAGATACTGGTAGTAGATGATGAGGCACGTATGAGAAAGCTGGTAAAAGACTTTCTTGTACGTGCCGGTTATTCCGTAGTGGAAGCGGCAGACGGCATGGAAGCATGCGATCTGTTTTTTGATACCGGCGGATTTGATCTGGTCATTACGGATGTAATGATGCCCAAACTCGACGGTTGGGAGCTGACCAGACAGATCAGAGAGTACTCGAAGGTGCCGATCATCATGCTGACAGCCAAGTCTGAAGAACATGATGAATTAAACGGGTTTGAACTGGGGGTGGATGAATATATCGCCAAGCCTTTCAGCCCCAAGATCCTGGTGGCACGTGTCGAAGCGATCCTTCGCAGGGCAGGCGGAGGAGAGGCGACGGATGTCCTTGAAGCCGGAGGTATACATCTGGACAAAGGGGCTCATATCGTACAGATAGACGGTGCTCCCATAGACTTGAGTTTCAAGGAATTCGAGCTCCTGGCATATTTCATGGAGAATGCGGGACTTGCACTGTCACGTGAGAAGATACTCAACGGAGTCTGGGATTATGATTATTTCGGCGATGCCAGAACCGTGGATACGCATGTTAAGAAACTGCGTGCCAAGATGGGAGATAAGGGAGACTTGATCAAGACCATCTGGGGCATGGGCTATAAGTTTGAACCGTAAACTCATCCGGTACCGGGTAGCTTCCCTCTTTTGAGACGGATAGTTTATGATCGGCTTCCGAGTAAGTCAGTGTGACATCACAGTATTGTCCGTTTTCGAAAGAGTAGCCGTCTCCGTCATCGACATATAATGTGAATTCACCGTCGCAGCCTTCATATACGCGGATCACATCAGGAAGGCCGCCCTTTTCATCCGCATAGCTTATATCGGACGACATCGGGATTATCGAGCCTTCACGCACATATACCGGGATCCGATCGAGCGGTGCATCGGCTTCTGTATATGTTCCGCCTTCATGGTATTCTCCGGTATGGAGATCATACCATCCGCATCCCCCCGGCAGATATACTTTTCTCTTTTTGGCGGAGTCCTGTATTTTAACCGAGTCGGGATTATAGTACATGGGAGTGTATACCGGAGCTACGAGAAAGGCAGGCCCCAGCATGTATTCATCGCTGATGCCGCGTACTTCCTCATCATCGGGGAAGTCCATCAGAAGACTTCTCATGATCGCATCTCCGCTGCGGTGTGTAGCCGCTCCCAGAGAGTACAGATACGGTATGAGGCTGTATCTCAATCTGATGTGAGCCATGATCGCATCATAGAACATATCCCCTTCATCACCGAATCTCCACGGTTCCCTCGGAGTGTCCGTGCCGTGAGATCTGAAGATGGGCAGGAAAGTGCCGAACTCGAGCCATCTCACATACAGCTCACGGTACCCCATATCATCCACGCCGTCATTATAATCGCCGTGCCAGAACCACACGGGGGTATGACTCTGATCGTTGCATCCGCGGTTCTCGTATTTATCATTTACGACAAAGAAACCGCCGATATCCAGTGTCCAGTAGGGCATGCCTGTCAGCCCCATTTTGATGCCCTCTGTGATCTGTTTACGGAGCGTATCATATGTCGCGCAGATATCGCCCGACCACAGGATGGTTCCGTACTTCTGGATACCGGTATAACCGGAGCGAGTCAGGTTTACAACGCGCTTATCCGGCAGAGTTTTTTTCCAGTTATCATGGATGCCTTTAGCATGATAGAGGCCGTATGAGTTTAGCTTCTCCGGATCCATAGACTGCTCGGACAGTTCTTTGACTACTCTGTAGCGCTCGCTTTCGGGTTTTTTATGCTCACCGCTCCAGTCCGCATCAGAGAAGGGCTCTGCATTATCACACCACAGTGCATCGGTTCCGCTGCTCATTATCTCTGCCTGCGTCTGCTTCCAGTACAGGCTGCGGGCATCCTCATCGAATACATCATAGAGATTGGAATTGGGAAGCAGAAGATCTTTATCCGCGAATTCCGAGTAGTTATCCGAATCCGTACTCATATTCGGCCATATACTCACCATGAAACGGACATGATCATCATGAAGTTTCCTGACAGTGGAAGGCAGGTCGGGATATCTTTTTTTGTCGAATTTTTTCTCGCCCCAGAGTCCGTCCTCCCAGCTGAACCAGTCCTGGACAATGCAGTCGATCGGAATGTTTTTGGCTCGGAAAGTTGATACGATGTCCTCAAGTTCGGCACCGCTCTGATATCGTTCTTTACTCTGGATGTAGCCGAAGGTCCATCTCGGAAGCATGGACGGCAGTCCTGTGAGACTGTGGTAACCGTGTATGATATCGCTGATGTTTTCACCGGTGATGACATAGTATCCAAGCTCACGGGCACAGTCTATCGTGAAGGTGATACGGTTCCCCTCGGAAGAGAAGATCATGGATGATTCCGAATCTATGAGAATGCCGTAGTTTCCGGTGGTGACCATGAACGGGATGGCGATCCTCATATTGGATTCATACAGATATTCGGTATGGTTCCTGTAATCATATATCCCGTCTTCGTATTGTCCCATGCCGAGCAGAAGCTCATCGCTGCCTATGTTTAAAGAGAGTTTTATCGTATATGCTTCGTGATCGGCAATCTTCACTTTTTTGTCCGTATATGCGACCTCGCCGTTGGCTGTCTGCTTTTTCATTAAAGACGAGCTGTCAGTCTCGTATCTGTATACGGTGACAGGGGTGAATGAGACTTCCGCCTGGCTGAGCAGATGTTTTCCGTTCCACGTAAAGTCAATGGGA